>NZ_KQ976354.1:8598038-8691296 GCF_000346485.2 Scytonema hofmannii PCC 7110 | reverse complement strand
CCGCCACTAGCATAGGACGGGATCGACGGAAAGTTAATTAACCGTCCATCTGACGCTACTGGCGAGCGACCCATTGGTGATGCGATCGTCATTCAAAGCACAGATACTTTGGATATAAGATAAGTTTGTAATAATACTTAAACTTTTCTTGTATTCTGTTATTTAAAGGATGAAGTTAATGCTCGGTCGGGTAGTTGGAAAATTAAGAGTCTCTCTTTATTTTTTCCTAAGTAAATTTAGGGTCTCTTAGAAAATTTCATCCTTCATCCTTTATCTTTTATACTTTCCTCAGTTAATAAAATTTTACTCTAAACATATAAAAATCCATAACTATCCGGAATAGACCTTGTAAGACTTTCTTTTTTGAATCAGTATTTGTGCTGAAAATAGTAACAACATGACTACAAGTAAAAAAATCAGGGTTTTAAGCACAATAACGTAGATTTAATTGTTTAAGCATTTTTTCATTATAAATACGATGGTTTTTTTAACTTTTATAAAGCAAAAGTAGAAATATAAATGACTGGTTTTTATAGTTCTGTCGTATTAGCCAATGAGTTATACAAAGAAAAATACTTTAAGAGCAGAAATTTTAGTAGTAGATGATACACCAGCTAATTTAGGCTTACTATTTAAAATTTTAGGGAAAAATGGTTATAAAATTAGACCTGTCACAAGCGGTCAAGCAGCGCTTGAGGTGGCGTTAATTTCACCACCCGATTTGATTCTGCTCGATATTTTGATGCCAGATATGAGTGGATATGAAGTTTGTCAAAAGTTGAAAGTAGACCCGCAGACTAGAGATATTCCCATTATCTTTCTGAGCGCCTTAAGTGAAGGTTTAGATAAAGCTAGAGCATTTCAGGTGGGTGCAGCAGATTACGTGACCAAACCATTTCAAGTTCAAGAAATCTTGGCACGCGTTAATAATCAAATCATGATTCTTTCTCAAAAACAACAACTAGAAAGAGAGATTTTACAGCGCCAACAAACAGAAGCAGCATTGCGATCGCAGTACCAGCGCGAGCAAACTTTAAATCGGATGATTCAGGCAATTCGCAATTCTTTGGACTTGTCTGCTATCTTTTCTACAACTGTTACAGCCATCGGTAATTTAGTTGAAGCGTATTGGGTTGGGATTATGCAGTATTCCCACGACTTAGAAACATGGCAACTCGTGGAACAGTATTTACCTGCAACATTTTCACTGACTGCACAAAGACAAGAGATTTTTCCTGTAGAAAATTTTTTAGCTACACAACTCGAACAGTTACAGGTTTTTTGCCTAGATAAAGAGAATCAATCAATCGATAATTCCAATTTGATACAACATTATTCAAAAATTTGTTTGCCCATCCCTATTTATTTAGACGAGCGAGTTTGGGGAAGCCTTTGTATTGTTAGACATCAGTCATGTCCTTGGACGGAATCGGATTTACAACTTATTGAAGTTGTCACCGATCAATTAGCGATCGCAATTCAGCAATCACATCTTTACCAACAACTAGAACAAGCAAATAAAGAACTAGAACGTCTTGCTCATTTAGATGGATTGACTCATGTAGCCAATCGCCGCAAATTAGACCAAGCTTTACAACAAGAATGGCGCAGGCTGCAAAGAGAGCAGTTACCTTTGTCGTTAATTCTATGCGACATTGATAATTTTAAAGGCTATAATGACGAACTTGGCCATTTAGCCGGAGATTATTGTTTGCAAAAAGTTGCCAGTACGATTAGTGCTTGTGTAAAACGCCCTGCTGACTTAGTTGCTCGTTATGGCGGAGACGAATTTGCAATTCTGCTTCCGAACACTACCTTAACAGGCGCAATGCAAGTAGCAGAACTTGTGCGTGCAGAAATACAAAAACTCAAAATACTATTACCTCAATCGCAGAGTGAAGGTTATGTAACATTAAGTTTGGGAGTCAGTAGTTTGATTCCAACGTTAGAGACTCTACCTGAGGAGTTAGTCACAGTAGCTGATAAAGCGCTTTATCAAGCCAAAAAGCAAGGACGCGATCGAGCGATGAATTAAAATTAGATCCCCGACTTCTTTAAGAAGTCGGGGATCTAAACACCAGATTGTGCCAAGCACTTCTGCTCTTATGTCAATTAACTTTCAGCTAAAGGTTGAACTAACGTCAAATCCATAGGACGTTCGGTATCATCCTCACCCAAGTACTCTCCATTCTGAATTTCCAAAATAATCAGTGGAATAAATCCTGGGTTCTCCACCTTGTGAAGCGTTGCAGGAGGCACAAAAGTTGACTCATTACAGTTCAGTAATATTTCTTTGTTATTACAAGTAACCTTTGCAATACCTGAAACAACAACCCAATGTTCGCTGCGATGGTAGTGAATTTGTGGTTTAATGCTGTGCTTGGGCTTAATTTCTACGCGGCTAATGCGATAATTTTCGCCTTGTTCTATGACCTCAACTTTTCCCCAGTATCTCGTACCAGAATGAGAGGAAGACTGATTCTCGTTTAACTGGGTACTATTTTCAGCCTGAGCCATAATATTAAATCTCTCTACCAGACAACAATCACCATTGTGGGAGGAGCCTGGGTAAGCAGAGGCTCGTGTATCAAAAACTGTAACCACACAACAATTGCCTTAATTATTTGTTTGTGACACGGGAAATGGGGATAATTCCGAATTAACGGCTTAAATCTTACTTTCCATCCGTTTCTCCGGCTCTTTGAATCCGCTTAAACTCAGCATTTGAGAAGCTTGCCCTCAGCCGTTGTAAAAGTTTCAAGTCTTTAGAACCAGATGGGTAGCGCCACTAACCCTGAGTAAAAATCAAAGCAAGGAGCCGCCTTGCAACGATGGATTTTAACCCAACCCCGCCTTTTCAGACGACCAATGGATCGTTTTCCCTAAAGGAAGTAACCGATACGGGGCTTTTCGTCATTATCTTTGGGTTTTCAAAGTACCTGCGTAGGAACTTCAACCCAATATTTCTGGATGCGTTCAAATCGGCATTACCTTTGTGATCTGAGTTTTCAAGACATAAGTAATGCGGCGCACCATTCACATAAATAACATCACTATTGGGCGAACGAATCATGCCAATATTGAGTCTTCTGGCATCTTCATTAGTTACCTGCTGACCTAGCCTAGAAACCTTACTCTGACAGAGCGCGCACTCCCTACTAGTATTTTTAGGATTAACTAAAGAAGTCAGCATTCCATACATTTGAAGAGCTTTATAGCGCGTTCTCTTAACGATTTTTGATTTCAGCCAATAAGCACGCTTTTGATTACTGCGACGACTATATTTTGCTTTGCTTGGTCTAAGATTAGTCAAGCACTCAAATACTATAACTGTCGCTCCATGCTTGTGTGCAAATTGAACTAACCGTTTACTTATACGATGTGATTCGTAATTATCTCGGTTTTTTATCTTCTTAAATCGCGCTTGACAATCTCCCTCTTTAGTACTACCAAAACCTTTGTTAGTACGTGAATAAGATTTAGCAATGCGTCACGCAAAGGCTTACTTGTGGCCAAGTTCGATCTTAATTAAGAGCTTCCAAGAAATAAATCACCCATCTTGTGGGGTGGGCTAGAAGCCGAACTAGTTCATAGGACAGGCTGTGAGCACCGCCCCACAAAAAAATTTGGAGATTTTTTAATTTGGAAGTCCCTTCGCTTCTTCGGGTGAGATTTTAGATTTGTGCCGTTAAGTCCAAAGCTCGTTCTGTGTCATCTTCACCTAAGTACTCGCCATTCTGAATCTCCAAGATAATTAGCGGAATAAACCCTGGATTTTCTACTCTATGAAACGTTGCAGAAGGCACAAAAGTGGACTCATTCCGGTTCAGTAATATTTCTTGGTTACCACAGGTAACCTTTGCAATGCCTGAAACTACAACCCAATGTTCACATCGGTGATAGTGGATTTGTTGTTTGATACCGTGTTTGGGCTTGATTTCTATCCGATTAATTCGATAATTGTTCCCTTTCTCAAGGACTTCTACTTTACCCCAATATCTTGTACTACAGTGTAAGGAACACGAACTGACTTTCGATTGAGCAATATTCTCATTCCGAGTCATAACTAGTTTCTCAACTAGACTACTATGACTATTGTTTCATTTAAATATAGAAAAATGCGATCGCACTCAAACATTTGTAACTAATCTCTCATTTTTGTATAAAAATTACTCTTCCCTAACCCCTGATTGTCAAGCTAAACTTTAATTCCTCATCTTTACTCTCTGCGCCCTCTGCGTACTCTGCGGTTCCAAAGCCATTTATTTAACCGCTGAGGCGCAGAGAACGCAGAGGGAAGAGGTGAGAGGGCTATTGATTTCCTGAAGTTTTTATCCACCTTGACAGGGCTAGGTGGGCAATTCCCTTACTACAGTACTGAGATTTTTTCATAAATCATTTATGATTCCTATATATCTACTACTATATCTACTACTGTTTTCAGAGATCGGCGAAAATCAAGCTTTCCATGTCAAAAAAATTACTAGAATTAAGAATCTGTTTTCTTGGTGAGTCATTTGTCAACGGAACTGGCGATCCAGAACATCTTGGCTGGGCTGGCAGGATATGTGTGAATGCTAGTAAAAAAGGTCACGATATTACCTACTATAATTTAGGAGTGAGGCGCGAAACCAGTACAGAACTGAGAGAACGCTGGTTCAGAGAAGTTTCATATCGTTTACCGAGAGAATACGATGGTAGAGTTGTATTTTCTTTTGGTGTTAATGATACAGGAATTGAAAATGGTAAACTGCGTGTTGACTTGACACAATCTATAGAAAATACCCGTACTATTTTAAGTGAAGCCAAACAGTTCTACCCTGTTTTAATGATTGGACCTCCACCTGTTGGCGATGAAGAAAAAGATGGAAGAAATCAGAGAGTAGCAAATTTATCCAAGCAATTTGCTGTGGTTTGTCAAGAATTAGATGTACCATATTTAGATGTTTTTCCTATTTTAGAAAAGTCAAACATCTGGATAGAAGAGGCAAAAGCTAATGATGGTGCTCATCCTAGATCTGCAGGTTATGCAGAATTTGCAGCAATTGTACAAAATTGGAGTGGTTGGTTAAATTGGCTACTTTAACAGTGACCAGTGACCAGTGACCAGTGACCAGTGACTAATTAAAAAAGGAAGCACATGAAAGATTTGGTGAGCGAAGCTGTTCAAACTCCCATTGTAAAAAAGCTAGAGAGTTTAGTGTCCAAGTATTCTTTAGTTGGAGATTCCATTTTTTTTGACAAAGAACAATTTCCTTGGGCTAATGAACTAGAAACAAATTGGTTAGTTATTCGCAAAGAATTAGAGCAAGTTCTCCAGCACACTCATGCGTTACCAAACTTTCAAGATATTATGCCTCGCCAACAACGCATTAGCCCGGATGATGGCTGGAAGACCTATTATTTTTACGCTTTTGGCTTTACAGCAACAAAGAATTGCGAACGGTGTCCCGAAACCTGGAAACTATTACAGCAAATTCCAGGTTTGAAGGCGGCATTTTTTTCGATTCTAGCTCCTGGCAAGCACATTCCCGAACACAGAGGAAAGCATAAGGGGTTGATTCGATATCATTTAGGGTTGAAAGTACCAGAGCCAAAATCTGCCTGTCGAATTCGCATTGGCGATCGAATTGCTTACTGGGAAGAGGGAAAGAGTCTGTTGTTCGATGATACATTTCCCCATGAAGTGTGGAATGATACAGAGGGCTATCGTGCGGTGTTATTTCTAGACATTGCCAGACCGCTAAAGTTTCCTCTCTCTGTAGTCAATTGGCTTGTGAGTCAGATATTGTCTTTATCACCTTTGGTTCAAGAGGCTAAATCCAATCACAAAGCCTGGGAAAATCGGTTTGAAACAATCTTAAAGGATAAAGGATAAAAGAGTTTTTTGACTTTACCAGGGGATTCGACCACTAGAAGGCGTTTAGCCATAGAATTGAAACCACATAATATTACCTCACTTTCGATTTGGCCGGGAATTGTTGGCACTGAACATATCATGTACCTGATATCAATATACCTTGGTCACTGTTACTATTAAGTACTGCGAATTCGTCAAAAGTTTAACTTTAGCCTAAGCAAGCAGATCCAGATGCTCGGATTCCGCTACGATATGCCAATTCACAGCTGCAATTTTGTCATTTTCCCTTGGTTGGGGTCAGATCCCTCACCCATGACTTTTATCAGTACCAAATGGACAATTGACGAATATCACCGTGCGAGCGCTGCCTTTGATTTAGCAACGCCATTAATTTCATAGCAAGTGATATTATAAGAATAATCAACAAGTTTACTGTCGTACAGAAAAAAGCTAATGGCTCAGGCAATTCTCAACAAAATTATCGGTCAACTTCAAAAACTTGAACTGAAAGAACTACAGGAACTCGAGCAAGCAGTTCAGCAGCAACTGGTGACTAAATTGTCAACATATAAGTCTACCACTTTTCACAAAGCATTGCTAGATTCTGGCTTAGTAAAACAAATTAAGCAACCAAACTACCGCCAACAAACAGAGCAACAATTAATAAAAATACAGGGAAAATTCCTTTCTGAAACGATCGTTGAGGAACGGCGTTAGATAGATGGTGGTTTACTTCATTGATAGTAGCGCTCTTGTTAAACGCTATGTAAATGAGACGGGTTCTGCTTGGATTTTAGGGTTGTTTAATCCCATACTAAGCAACGAAATATTTATTGGAGCTATTACAGGTGTTGAGATAATTGCTGCTATTTCACGAAGAACCCGAGGTGAAAGTCTCAGTTCTAGCGATGCTACTACGCTATGCAATCAATTTCGTAACGACTATCAAACAGATTATCAAGTAGTTGAAATTACAGATAACATCGTCACGTCAGGAATGAGATTAGCTGAAACCTATGGTTTAAGAGGTTATGATGCAATTCAACTAGCTGTAGCTTCTGCCATTCATCGCTTATGCTTGGCAAACAGCATATCTCTAATATTTGTATCAGCAGATAATGAATTGAATGCCGCAGCTTTGAGAGAAAATATGGTAGTTGATAATCCTAATAAGTACCCATAATTCTAGCAACAAATACGTTTATGCTCAGAGAATACCCAGCGTCTTGACACAAGTTCACACGAGCGCGGTGAATTTATCAAAAAATTCATATTTTCAGCTACAAAATTTTATCAAAACACTTATGCAGTAATGCAAGATTTTGTGTTAAACAGTTTCTTCAAGAAGAATTCCTTCAGAAATTTGGTAGAGATAGTTTTGTCGTACCTGTTCTAACCTTAATTGCTCTTGTTCGCTCAATACAGGTAAGTCAGCTATCCATTCTGTAAAAAACTGGCTATCCTCAGTCAGTGTTAAGCCTAATTTCTCCTGAACTTGTCCAAATCTTTTATTTCTCTCTCAATTTTCTGCATTTCTTCAAATAAAGAAGAAGCCTTTCTCTGCAAGCGATCGCGATTGACATTATCAATTTCTGTATCTATTTGTTTATTAACTGTCTTATATTCTTCTTGAATATTGCTCAAACGTTGTCTTAAAGCATCTCTTTGGATAGCAGCATTCTCCATTTTCCCTCCATAATTGTTCTCAAATAAGCCCACCGAGCATTAATCTAAAAGTAGGATGGTAGCGATCGCAAATATTGCGTGTATGCGATCGCGCACAGATGGAAGCTCTTTTCAGTACTTTCCACATTTTTGATGTATAGTTTGTATGTTAGTGCTCAGTATTACGAAGGCTAACACTTCAATTCCCCAAACTTGGGACTCCACCAACCTTTTAGGGTAGTAAAAAAAGCTACATCTTTATGTTTCAGGTCATTTCGGGATTTGGGATCGGAACAACGAAGCAT
The DNA here is from genome assembly GCF_000346485.2 of Scytonema hofmannii PCC 7110. Lineage (NCBI taxonomy): Bacteria > Bacillati > Cyanobacteriota > Cyanophyceae > Nostocales > Scytonemataceae > Scytonema > Scytonema hofmannii. Next base: position 8,683,466 of record NZ_KQ976354.1, on the reverse strand, counting down.
TTTTTTACTTTGCCCTTCTTTCACATAACCATATTCCTCTAAAGGTTTTTGACACACCGGACAAGGATATTCTGTGATTTGAGCAGGGGGCTTTTGAGGGCTTTCACCTTTGATTACTTTTGATCGCGGTGCTTCCCAAGTTTTGCTATACTCACTCCAAAAAAGAACGACATCTTCACACCCACTCACGCATTTCAGAAAGTATTTCTTTTTAACTTTACTGCTCTTAATTTTGGCAAGGTAATTCTTACATTGAGGACAACGAGTTCTGGAAGTCTCAAATTTACTTTTATCTATAGAAGGTGCTTTCACTCCATTCGATGAACTCACAGCTACAGTTTTTGCTTTTACCAGTGCTGGTGCAAAGTAATTTTGATTCCAATTTGTTAGGTAGTTCTGCCATGGCTGTTTTCCTGATGCGATCGCATCTAAAGCATCTTCCATCTTTGCAGTAAATTCTGTTTGTAGCAAATCGGGTAAGGCTTTTAATAAAAAAGCGTCTACTTCCAAACCCAAGGCGGTTGGTTGTAAACTATCTTTTATTAACTGCACGTAATCTCGTTTCTTGAGAGTCGCAATAGTGGGAGAATAAGTACTCGGACGACCAATGCCTTTTCGTTCCATCAGTTGAACTAATTTGGGTTCGCTGTAGCGTGGTGGTGGTTGCGTCTGTTTTTTCTCGTGTCCTGCATTTTCTAAAGTCAATATCTGTCCTTCTTGCACAGTTGGCAAAAGACTATCTTTACTCAGATTTGACCAATATCGAGCATAACCTAAAAATTCAACAACTTGTCCTCTCGCTTGCCATAAAATGTCACCTGATTGGACGATTATCAAGGTTTTACGCAATTGGGCGGGACGACATTGGGATGCGATCGCACGTTTCCAAATCATCACGTACAGGTTAAACTCATCTGTCGGCAGTTCTACTCGCAACTCGGCTGAAGGACGAAACACGTTAGTCGGACGTATTGCTTCATGAGCCTCCTGAGCCGTTTTATGACTCCGATGTCTAGCAGTTTTCGGCGGTACGTTTTGCGGATCGTTTTCCTCCAACCATTTTCGAGCATCAGCACAGAACTCAGGGCTGAGCATAACTGAATCCGTCCGCATATATGTAATTAATCCCGCCTCATACAACTTTTGAGCTAAAACCATAGTTCTATCGGGAGCAAATCGCAATCTCGAACCTGCCGCTTGCTGTAGAGTAGAGGTGATAAACGGTGGAGGTGGTTGGCGGTTGGTAATCTTCCCTTCAAATTTGATGACTTGGTGGGGATGACGCCGTGCTTCTTCTACCAAACGATCCGCTTCTGCTTCGGAAAGAACGCGAGTTGACTCTGGGGCTTCTTTAGTGTTACTTGCTGCATCATCATGAGTTTCCGTTTCTGAAGACTCCGTGCGATTGCTTTTAGCATCAGCCGTACCTAGTGTATCGCGTAGCGGTTCCTTTGAAGCATCGCCCACTGTTCCTTTATAAAAAGCGCGGAATCCCTCAGCATAATCTACCCACACGCTCCAATAATCTTGAGGAACAAAAGATTTAATTTCCCTTTCGCGCTGACAAATCAAGTGTAAAGTTGCACTTTGAACTCTGCCAACACTTTTTGCCCCATTATTCAAAGCCCAAACCAACGGGCTACCTTTATAACCGACTAACTTATCCAGACAATCTCGGCACAATCCCGCCCCTATTAAGTTTAGGTCAAGTTCTCTGGGATTAGCAATAGCAGTCCGAACCGCAGTTTCTGTTATCTCTGTATAAACCACCCGTTTTGGGTTTTTGAGTCCCAATGCTTCTTTAAGATGCCAAGCAATAGTTTCTCCCTCCCGATCTGGATCTGTTGCTAGGACTACTTCCCTAACCTGCTTGACAGCCGCCTTTAGCTGTTGAATCGTTTCCCGTGCTTGTTGGTCGCGAGGTATATAACGACATTGTACGCTACTGCCTTCCATTATAAATCCCAAAGAATCCTCACCCTCATTACTGAGTTCGCGAATGTGACCGCAACTAGCACGCACAATCCAATCGCTTCCCAGAATTTGACTGAGTTTTTTGACTTTACCAGGGGATTCAACCACTAGAAGGCGTTTAGCCATGGCATTTTACCTTTTGATGTTATCTAACAGAGAGTGGCTATGTTTTTTATAGTACACTTGTTTTGAGTTTGAAAGCATCATATATAGTTAAGTAGTAAGTTTAATCGCTAACGAGAATGCTAACTTATAAAGCAATGTATAAGTTCCTAAATGAGGGCGTGCATGGGGAGGTACTAGACTTCCCTGGAACAATTACGTTTGCTCCTAATTTGGAAAAAGCTCGAAGTTCATTGGCAAATGCACTTGTTGAGATGGCGGAGACAAACCCGATCAATGGTGAACCTTTGCCTAAGCCTAATCCGCTATTTACAGATCCTGAAGCCGATTTAGAAGAACCTATTCACCTGATTCTCTCAGCAGCTTCTCGTATACGTATTGTTCCCGATCTAGCTGCATCATGAAGCGTCGAGATTTAATTCGTTATTTAAGCCAACATGGTTGTCAGTATTGCCAAGTCTAACACTTCATGTTAGAAAGATTAGGAACTGATGTACTATATATCTAGGGAGTCGGTGATATGACACTAGAAATCAAGTTAGAATCAACACTCCAGACACCATCAGTTGTGGATTGGGAACCCCCAATGCCACCCACGGATTTAATCTTTGATGATGGTGTACCCTTGGAGACAAATCGCCACCGGATTGCAATGAATGCCTTGATTCGGTCAATGTTGATTGCATTGGCAAACCGCAATGATTATTTTGCGGGGGGTAATATGTTCGTTTACTACAGTAGCACTCAAGCAAAGAATCGAGATTTCCGAGGACCAGATTTCTTCGTGGTTTTAGATGTAGACGGGAACAGATCTCGACAAGGATGGGTAGTGTGGGAGGAAGAAGGACGCTATCCGGATGTGATTGTAGAATTACTCTCACAAAGCACGGCAGAAATTGATAAGGGAGAGAAAAAGCAACTCTACGAAAGAGTGTTTAAAACACCAAATTACTATGTGTTTGACCCTTTTGATCCCAGTGCTTTTCAAGGGTGGTGTTTGAATGAGAAACAGAAGTATCAGCCGTTAGGAGCAAATGAAAAAGGATGGCTGTGGTGCGAAGTGCTGGGATTATGGCTGGGAACTTGGGAAGGAACTATCGATCGCGAAACAGCTGTTTGGTTGAGGTTTTACGATACAGAAGGAAACCTTATCTTATTACCCGAAGAAGCGGAACGCCAACGGGCTGAACGTTTAGCAGCTAAGTTACGAGAGTTGGGAGTCGATCCAGAGAATTTGTGATTTCAATTTGTCAGGTTGTTCTACCATCGTTGTTTTTCTGGAGCGATCGCAAATATTGTGTATATATGACAGCGCATAGATGGAAGCTGTTTACAGTAATCTCCACATTCGTGAGGTACAGTAAAGAATAAATACACTGTCTTTATAGTACATTTGTTTTGAACGTCCTGTTTAAAATAGAAGGGTACAATTGAAACGAAGTCAAGCTTATGGCAGTTCGACAACCACGCTACAGTAAAGAAGAGTTTGCTCGACGTGGCAATGAGATTTATAAGTCTCAAGTGCGTCAACAAGTCGAGGAAGGCAATTATGGCAAGATTGTGGCGATCGATGTAGAAAGCGGAGCCTTTGAAGTTGCGGACAATACGATCGCTGCAACAGATCGGCTTTATGAACGGTATCCGGATGCTCAACCTTGGGTAATCCGAATTGGACATCGTGCCGTTTACCGCTTTGGCTCTCGGAGCTTGAAACAAACGATATGATGCACGGTTTCGTTAATCAGAGTTGTGAAGCCGTGATTCGGGTTGCAGTTGGTCATGCCGATGCCCCGAAGCAGATAATTGAAGCAGTGATTGACACAGGCTTTACAGGCTTTCTGTCCCTTCCACGCACAACGATCGAGTCTCTGGGCTTACCTTGGATATTCCGGGATGTTGCAACTTTGGGCGATGGCAGCGAAGCGATTTTTGATATGTATCGTGCGATCGTTATTTGGGATAGTCAGCCTCAAGTTGTAGACGTAGCAGCCTCAGAAGCCGATCCACTTGTGGGAATGAGTTTGCTGTATGGGTTTAAGCTTGAGATTGAAACAGTTGAGGGTGGCAGCGTGATTATCAAAGCGTTGAGGTAAATTACTGACAATACTTTGAGCGGTTAGGACTTCTAGTGGTTGCTGGGTTGCCAAGGCTGACGCTTCATGTTAGAAAAATTAAGAACTGATGTACTATATATCTAGGGAGTCGGTGATATGACGCTAGAAATCAAGTTAGAATCAACACCCCAGACACCATCAGTTGTGGATTGGGAACCCCCAATACCACCCACGGATTTAATCTTTGATGATGGTGTACCCTTGGAGACAAATCGCCACCGGATTGCAATGAATGCCTTGATTCGGTCAATGTTGATTGCATTGGCAAACCGCAATGATTATTTTGCGGGGGGCAATATGTTCGTTTACTACAGTAGCACTCAAGCAAAGAATCGAGATTTCCGAGGACCGGATTTCTTCGTGGTTCTAGATGTAGACGGGAGCCGTTCTCGACAAGGATGGGTAGTGTGGGATGAAGAAGGACGCTATCCGGATGTGATTGTAGAATTACTCTCACAAAGCACGGCAGAAATTGATAAGGGAGAGAAAAAGCAACTCTACGAAAGAGTGTTTAAAACACCAAATTACTATGTGTTTGACCCTTTTAACCCCAGTGCTTTTCAAGGGTGGTGTTTGGATCATAAACAGAAGTATCAGCCGTTAGAAGCAAATGAAAAAGGATGGCTGTGGTGCGAAATGCTCGGATTATGGCTGGGAACTTGGGAAGGAACTATCGATCGCGAAACAGCAGTTTGGTTGAGGTTTTACGATACAGAAGGAAACCTTATTTTGTTACCCGAAGAAGCAGCACAGCAACAAGCTGAAGCGGAACGCCAACGATCTGTTGTATCACAGCAACAAGCTGAAGCAGAACGCCAACGGGCTGAACGTTTAGCAGCTAAGTTACGAGAGTTGGGAGTAGAACCAGAGAATTTGTAATTCTAATTTGTCAGGTTGTTCTACCATCATTTATTTGTATTTATTTGAAGTCCCTGTAGATAAACTTATAGTAGTGATCGCCATGACTCAAACCAGCAAAACATCCATGACTTTTGAGGAGTACCTACAATACGACGATGGAACGGATAAAAAGTATGAATTTGTGGGTGGAGAGTTAGTTGAAATGCCTCCCGAAAGCACTCTAAACTCTAGAATTTCCTTTTTTTTAGCGCTTCAATTTGCCAAGCTTGTATTGGAAGAACAAATTTGTCACAAAGATACAGAAATTGCAGTATCTGGATCGCAAGTACAGACACGATTACCAGATTTGATGATTCTATCAGAGGAACTTGCAGAAATTTTGGGACAAACAAACCGAGGTACTATCCAACTAGAAATGCCTCCACCAGATTTGATTGTTGAAGTCGTGTCTCCTGGTAAAACCAATGAAGATCGCGATTATCGCTTCAAACGTTCGGAGTACTCTGCTAGAGGAGTTTCTGAGTATTGGGCGATCGATCCACAAAAACGCAAAATCACGGTTTATAAGCTAGTTGATGGTTTTTATGAGGAGGAGGAGTACGCAGGAAATACATTTATCCAATCCCGATTTACGGCACTAAAGTTAACAACTGAACAAATTCTTAACCGTAAGCTTTAGAAACTTGACTGTTTGCGTTGTCATTTGAAGTCTTCATTATTCCTCTAAAGGTTTTTGACACACCTCTTTACAGATTCTGAAGCCGACTTAAAAGAACTTATTCACCTGATTCTCTCAGCAGCTTCTCGCATAAGATTAAATGTGGTAAAAAATGGAGTACAATTGTTACGCACCGAAAATTATCAGAACTGAGCAAGAGAATGAAAAAGCCCTAAAAATTGTTGAGGAATTAATGCATTGTCCGAATCGAACTCCAGAGGAGGATGAACTTTATGAAATACTGATTGTTTTAATTGAAAAGTTTGATCGAGAATATTACTCACCTGGAGAAGGCTCAACCCCTCATTCTATATTAAGTTTTTTAATGGAGCAACAAGGAATTAAACTATTGATTTTCCAACGTTTTCACAAATAAATAACTGCTTCCGTTTGTAACCATACCATACAGAGGTTGTTCAGTTTGAGGATAAGCCGCCATGTAAGCTAATGTTTGGGGAAGTGCAACCTCGTTTTAGCGACTTTCTGCAAATCAAGATTACCAGGATTTGCCCTACACGCACCCTCAAGCAATTTCTGTATGCGATCTTGAGACTCAAATCGCTCTATTAATTTGAAGACAACAAAATTATAACTCGAATTGTCAGGAACTTCTGATTCTTCCATATCAAGTTCTAGACTCAACATCATAACCAACTCATTCCGGTTAGGAAAAGCCGACTTGAGTGCTTCCATAAGTTCCTTTTTCTTATAACCTTCTAAACCCATTTTATACTTACTCCTTGAAACAACAATCCACAAACAGTAAACAATGCTTCTCTAAAGAAGATTTCACGCAATTTTTTCATAATTCCGTAAATTCTTCAATAAATCCTTTTGCATCTAATTGCGAACAATAGTACTCAAAGGCTTTTCCTGGTTATGTTTTGGGTTACCACCATCGTAACCGAGAGCGCCACTATGAATGCCGTGATACCAAATTCTAGTGAATATCAGGTCAATCTCTGTGTTATCAAGAGGCATAACCTCATTGAGCAACCATATCTGCTAAGTCATCTATCACTCCTTTATGTGTATAATAACGAACTAACATCACCCACCTTAGGGGCGCAAGGCCTTGCGCCCCTACAAATGCTATGAAACCATTCCGAAAAAGAACAGTTGTTAGCCGTTCACAGTATAGTTTTGTCGTACTTGTTCTAACCTTGAATGCTCTTGTTCGCTTAATACAGGTAAATCACCCATCCATTCTGTAAAAAACTGGCTATCCTCAGTGAGTGTTAAGCCTAGTTTCTCCTAAACTTGTCCAAAGGTTGTGATTTCTTCTGCGATCGCCCTTGGCGCAAGCCGTACCCGGCTTATCGCAAGGTTTCTAGTCATAAATTTCTACCTCAGCAAACTAGGAAATGCTCTAAGGGAATTAGACAGAAAAAATCATCCCAACATCAAGCAGCACGACAAGAAATATCAACAAACCATTTAGGGACTTCCAAATAAAAAAATATCCTAAAATTTCTTGTGGTGCGGGCGTCCTCGCCCGCCACTACCCGCCACTACATAGAAGACGGGCGGGGACGCCCGTCCCACAATATGGGATAATTTATTTCCTGGAAATCCCTAAATCCCTGAATTCTGGCGATACAATGGTAGTGTCCTGCGGATTTACAGACTCAGTGGTAAGCAATATTGTGAAGGTAATAACAGTCCTACTTTTGCCCCTGTGTTAGTGAAAGAAATTCCTCAATTTATTCAAGCGGCTAGAGAGAATGGGGAAATGGCAACTATTCGTGCTTTCCGTACTTGGATTAAGGCTATGCATTAGTCCGCGCAGGCGGACTTGATTTGTATAGCCCCAGAATTCTATTCTGAGGGGCAATGTGCCAAATTGGGATGCTCTCATAGATTGTCAAATTCAACTTTGTCATAAATATCTGTAAGACAGATTTTAAAAGAAATAGAATTGAGAGATAATGTTTCGTTAATATCATTATATTCAATAAAAGACCAGCGTTTACTATCTGTTTTAAAAAAATGTTCTATATATACTTCATACTGGTCAATTAATAAATATTCCTGAAAAGTTGGAAGAGTACGATAAGCTAAGAATTTCTCATCTTTGTCATAACTTCTAGTTGATACTGATAACACTTCAGCAACAATTAATGGATTAGTAATAGTATCGCGTCTCCCTTCTTGTAATTGCAATTCTCCCTGAACTACCATAACATCAGGATAAGTATAAATTCGTTTTTTAGGAATCCAGAGTCGTTGATCGGTGACAAAAACTCGATAGGGTTGACGTTTGAGAGCAAAATTTAGCGCTGCATAAAAATTACCTGCAATTTGATTGTGATTTGGTGTACCACCAGTCATAGGAATAATTTCACCGTTAATGTATTCATGACGTTGTTCTGAGTTAATCTCTAATTCTAAATATTCTTCGCTGGTATAGTTTTTTTTCTCATCAGCTTGCATTACCATGGGTTTGAATCCTCAACCTTTAAGTTGCTAATTAACTCTGCTTTGCAGTTGTAGGTCTATTTTTATCCTACATAGCTACACTCGTATCTCATGAGGTATCCGTGGAAAATCAAACTATTGCCAATCCCAAACCCTTTTTGCTCCAACCATCAAGTTATCAGGTTTGGGCGCAGGCAAGTGCTCGATTTCTCTATCAAGCAGGATATGGAACTATCCAATTCTTTATCCCATTAATTTTTGTTAATCAATTGAATTTCTCGGCAACGGTGGTTGGGATTGCGATGGGCTGTGGAGCGCTTGCTGGAGTCGTGGGGCATTTTTTGGGGGGTTATTTAGCTGATTCTCCTAGTTATGGTCGCAAACGAACATTGTTATTTTCGGCTTTGCTATCGATTCTAGCAGCGATCGCATTAGCATTCCTCCCCAATTTACCAATGCTGATTGTTGCAAATTTACTCATGGGGTTAAGCGCTGGATGTTATTGGACGGCGGCTGATGCTGCAGTTATTGATGTCACTCCTCCACAAGAACATCAAAAAGCATTTGCCATTCTGGTACTAGCAGATAGTCTTGGCAGTGGGCTGGGAATCTTGAGTGGTGGAATCATACTTTCTTTAGTCACGCAACCACAAACGCTCTTTCTGATTGCAGGGCTGATTCTCTTGATATTTTTGGTATTAATTCAAGTTGCGATCGCCGATTCTCATCAAGACGCGAAGGAACATTCCGATCCACTACAAGGATTTAATTTGGCATTGAAAGATAGCTCTCTGCAAGTCTTTATGTTAATTAACGTTCTTTTTACAACTTATATTGCTTTGGTTAGCAGTACATTACCACTCTATTTTACAAACTTTGTTTTAACCGGAAGTTCACAAACAACTTCAGATGCAGGTTCGTCATTAGTGAGTGTTGCAAATTTGTTTACTTGGTGTTATGTAGGCATTGGTGCAGTGTTGCAGTTACCGCTAGTACAAGTGTTGACTTCACTGTTGAATGTTCAGGTTCTTACCATCTCCATGTTATTGTGGGGTGCAGGATTTGTTTTGGTCTGGGTAACTCATCTGATGCCATCAATTGCGATCGCTGGAACGATAGCAGCATTCGCTGTATTATCCATCGCAGGTGCTATTTACAAGCCATTTGCGCCAGCACTGATAGCTGAGTTAGCGCCAAAATCATTGCGAGCGGTTTATCTTGCGATCGGCTATCAATGTTGGTCAATCGGCTATTTTGTTGGTCCGATCTTAGGCGGTTGGGCAATGGATCGCTCCCCAGAAATCGCCCATGACTTATGGATTGCAACCGCTATCAGCAGCTTTTTCGGTTTATTCATGCTGCATATTCTCAGACTGAAGAGAGCAGTCTTGGGTACGCAGTAATCATGACGATCCTTCTTCCTTCTCGTTAAAGACTTATATTTAATATAAATTTCCTTGAAATAAAATATGACTTTTGATAGTATTTTATGCTCACGCGTTTATGCTATGATAAATAGGCATTATTATTGTTAGGCAAGTATAGATATAGCAAGATATTTTTCCTGACCTCGTTTAGAGGAATATTAAGAGTGGGATAGCCTACCGATGATAATAAGGAAAAAATAGCTATACGAGCAAATAGGGCTAAATGCAGCTAGCTACACCATACCTTAAGGAAGTTGAGTAGTCATTTGAAAATTAAAGCTTTGGATATTAAGGTTGGAGATCGCATCGTTGCTTACTGTAACAACAAGAAGCAAATCTGCACTGTGAAAAACATAGAGAGTGATCGACCCAACATTACACTATCAGTCTTTACTGCTGAGCATTATCGCAAATCAATCTTACGCGTAATCCGCTTCCGTTGGGACGCTTTAGTTGATTTGGCGACTTAAAAAGTCTATCAAAAATAGCGACTGAATACGAGAGGATGTAAGCGCCGACACGTATTTTTTCCTCAGACAGAGTCACGATTTCGCTTAGATTCCCGACTTTGTAGAAGTTGTCGGGAATTTGAGTAAAAATTAGCCATTCAACACTGTGTGCTTGAATTTGCCCTGTCAAAAGAGCTTGCATTTGAAAAACTTGACCATTTCACATTATACTTCAGCATGGATTAGGTTAACAAAAAATATTATTTCTAATAAAAAATTTAACAAATTTGTCACAGAAGATACTATTTCTTAAAAAATAGGTTATATTTATTAATAGATTACACAAAACTAGGTAAAACACTTGGCTGACATTATTGATACCGCTGCTAACGCTGGTTCTTTCACCACCCTAGTTGCTGCAATCAAAGCTGCGAATTTAGTAGATACTCTGAAAGGTGCTGGTCCATTCACTGTTTTTGCACCTACTGATGAAGCGTTTTCTAAGCTTCCAGAAGGCACTGTAGACGCGTTACTTAAGGATATTCCAAAACTCAAGAAAATTTTGACTTATCACGTCGTTTCAGGCAAGGTGCTGGCGGCTGACGTGGTTAAGTTGAAGTCTGCGAAAACAGTAGAAGGTTCAGACGTGAAAATTGATGCTTCCAATGGTGTCAAGGTAAATGATGCCACAGTCGCAACACCTGATGTTGCTGCTGATAATGGTGTTATCCACGTTATTGACACAGTCTTAATTCCTGCATAAGCAATCATCTTAGATAGGTAATACTATTTGTGGGGCAGTGGCTATTTATAGTCGTTGCCCCACAAATTTTTTAATCAAAGCAATAGCACTACAAAGCTGCTCTTGCAGTGCCCTCACTAGGAAATTAGGCGTTGCATAATTGCGGGATGTTTTTGAATTATTTTAAACTTGGATTAGAGACTTTTTGGTATAAGAGATAAAGGGCAAGTTACGCTAACACCCGAAAAGTTTTGTATATCAGAACATTAAGAATGACTGTATAGTATGAAAAAAAAGCAAAATTACCATATGTCCTCGGAAGAATTTCGCCGATGGGGATATAAAACTATTGATTGGATAGCTGACTATTTGGATAAAGTTGAGCAATTCCCTGTTCTTTCTCAAGTAAAGCCTGAAGAGATTAGAGCCAAGTTACCAGCAACTGCACCCCAGAAGGGTGAGTCTTTTGAGAAGATTTTAAACGATATAGATGAAATAATTGTACCTGGATTAACCCATTGGCAGTCTCCTAACTTCTTTGCTTTCTTCCCCACTGGTATCTCTGCACCTTCCATTTTAGGAGAATTAATAAGTGCAGGAATGGGGGTACAAGGAATGTTATGGGTAACTTCTCCTGCGTGTACTGAGTTGGAAACTCACGTTCTTGACTGGTTAGTAGATATGCTTGGGCTGCCTTCACAGTTTAAATCTTCCACAGCCGGGGGAGGCGTGATTCAAGATTCAGCCAGCAGTGCTTCTTTGGTAGCTCTCTTAGCAGCCAGAGAACAGGTAAAAGCAGATATTAATAAACTGGTTGTATACACTTCAACTCAGGCACACTCGTCAATTGAAAAAGCGGCAAAAATTGCAGGACTCAAGAGTGAAAATTTGCGTTTTATAGAGGTTGATGCAGCAACGACAGAGAGAATTCACGTGCAGCAAGCTTGGCAATTAATTTGTCAAACAGCCGAGCGGATGGAAAAATTGAAAAGTAAAAGTTGAAAGAGCTTATAAATAGCGGACAACGAGCACCATTAGGATAATTTTGATGAAACGCGATTCCATTTACTATCAAATTTTTAAGCGCTGTCCTGGATTACTTTTTGAACTTGTTAATCACCCTCCGCAACAAGCACAAAGCTATCGATTTGAGTCGGTTGAAGTCAAGGAAACCGCTTTTCGTATTGATGGAGTGTTTTTACCGCCTGTGGGTGCAAAATCTAAAATTATCTTTTTTGCTGAGGTTCAATTCCAAAAAGATGAAGCTCTTTACCATCGATTCTTTACCGAGTCGATGATGTACCTGAATAGAAATCGGTTGGAGTATGACGATTGGTTCTGTGTAGTCATTTTTCCATCACGCTCTTTGGAACCAAAAGATCAAAAAACTCATCGCATGTTTCTCAACAGCGACCAAGTGCAGCGAATCTATCTTGATGAATTGGGCGAGCCAAACCAGCAGCCAGTAGGGATCAACTTGATGCAGTTGACAATCGCATCAGAAGAAGTGATGGCAGAGCAGGCTCGTTTGTTAATTGAGCGAGTACAATTAGAGGAAACAGAAACACTGCCGAAACAAGAAATCATAGATATTATTACCACAATCGCCGTTTACAGATTTTCTTCATTGAGTAGAGAGGAAGTAGAAGCTATGCTAGGACTGACTTTAGAACAAACAAGGGTTTATCAGGAAGCGAAAGCTGAGGGTCGCATTGAAGGTCGCGTTGAAGGTCGCGTTGAAGGTCGCGTTGAAGGTCGCGTTGAACGGGAAGCAGAAATGTTGAGAGTCACTGTACCTCTGTTAGTAAAAATGGGGATGAGCGTAGAGCAGATTGCTCAAGAGCTTAATGTTGATGTAGAATCTGTCCGCTTAGCTGCACAGCAGAACACCTAAATAACACGGCTATTGGGTTGAAGTTTTTTAATTAAACAACAGCGTAGCCTATCGGAAATTTATCGCTACGCTGTTTTTGTGTTGTGCAAAAATTTAAAAGGAAAAAACCGTTCGCAAAATCCCTGCTTTTTATTTTTTTGAAGCAAATACTTTAGTCATACAGGGCTATGACTCAATGTCATTTTAACAAGACAAGCTCTATCTGGTAGACTATCAGTTTGAAAAGTGTGTAAATAACGGATACGAGCACCTTAAGGATATTTTGATGAAACGTGATTCCATTTACTATCAGATTTTTAGAGGATGTTTTAAAAGTTTTGGGCGAATATAATTCGCGACTATACAAACAAAGTCCGCCTGCGCGGACTAACGAGAAATTAAGGTTTTGAAACCCACGTAGGTGGGTTTCGCTTGTATAGTCGCGAATTATATTCGCTAGAACTAGTATAAATTAGGACTTTACAAACATCCTCTTAGGCAAAAGGAAATCTTACAAGCCGATCTTCAGTTGAGAAGAAAGGTAGAGTAGAAATTACATAATGCGTAAGTTATTACTCTATAAAAGTTATTTCTCAGCTAGTAACCTGTAGGAAAAGCCATGAATTTGCCTAATTCAACAGATCGATCTTTGACAACTCAACCTTCTGTTGCTTCTTGGCGCTCGGAAATTGAGGCGCAACCATCGTGGCTGCGACGCTCCATAGGAAAAGCCAGCGAAATCTCAACCGTACAGCAAATTATTAAGCAGCGTCAAATCCACACGATTTGCGAAGAAGGGCGCTGTCCTAACCGGGGAGAGTGCTATAGCCAGAAGACGGCAACATTTCTACTGATGGGTCCGACTTGTACACGTGCTTGTGCTTTTTGTCAAGTAGACAAAGGTCATTCCCCCATGCCCCTAGATCCAGAGGAACCGCAAAAGGTGGCAGAGGCAGTACATCTGCTAGGCTTACAATATGTGGTGCTGACATCGGTAGCTAGAGATGATTTACCCGATGGAGGTGCCAGTTGGTTTGCCGCAACAATGGAAGCCATTCGCCAGTTGAACTCAAAAACGCAAATAGAAGTTTTGACACCAGATTTTTGGGGCGGTCAACCGGATGATCTGCAAACGCAAACACAAAGACAACGCCAGCGAATTGCCACAGTTGTGGAGGCTAACCCAGCTTGTTATAACCACAATATTGAGACAGTCAAGCGCTTGCAAGGGCCAGTCAGACGGGGAGCCAAGTATGAGCGAACGCTAGACGTGCTGCGCTTTGTCAAGCAAGTAGACCCCTCCATTCCCACGAAATCCGGGTTAATGCTCGGTCATGGGGAAACAGAAGCAGAAGTCATTGAGACAATGGCAGACTTGCGGGAAGTGGAGTGCGATCGCCTGACTATCGGTCAATATATGCGCCCCTCTCTAGAACACCTCCCCGTACAAAAATACTGGACGCCAGAAGAATTCGATCTTTTAGGCACAAAGGCGCGAGAGATGGGCTTTGCTCACGTCCGTTCTGGTCCGTTAGTACGGAGTTCCTACCATGCCAGTGAGAGTGCGTAAAAGTCCTTGGTTATGAGCTTACCCCCACAGCGGTGTTTGTGCAATCAACACGAACGCCGCTTGACTGTCCAAAGGTTTAGAAAACCAATAACCCTGTCCGTATTCACATCCCAGTCTTCTCAATTCAGCAAGCTGTTCAACCGTTTCAATTCCTTCTGCAATCACATCCATTGATAAATTATGTGCCAATGTCAAAATAGTGCGGACAATTTCAGTATCCTGATTCTGAACCCCAATCCTCTGAGTAAACGAGCGATCTATCTTCAACAGATGAACGGGAAACTGATGCAAATAACTTAACGAAGAATATCCAGTGCCAAAGTCATCAATGCAAAGCTGGATATTACGATCGCTCAATTGCTGTAACAAATCCCTCGCCACCTCAGAATAAGTCATTAAAGTGCTTTCCGTAATTTCCAGCTTTAAGTGTTCTCCCTGAAGCTCCATGTTACTTAAGACGCGGTCAATACGTTCAATCAAATCTGATTGCGAAAGCTGCTTAACAGACAAGTTAACGCTCATTGTCAGAGGTAACCGATCGCTAAATTGCAACTGCCAAACCCGCAGTTGACGACACGCTTCCAGCAATACCCATTCTCCAATAGGAATAATTAGCCCTGTTTCTTCTGCTATGGGAATAAACTCAGAAGGCGAAATCAATCCTTTTTCAGGATGCAGCCATCGCACCAGTGCTTCAAACCCTGCCAACCTCCCAGTTTGCAGCGATACAATCGGTTGATAGTAAACCTGCAATTGTTGGTGTTCGATCGCCCATCGCAAATCTGTTTCTAGTTGAAGCAGCAATGTGGCTCTGTCCTGCATAGTCGTATTAAAAATTACATAACAGGATTTTCCTCCCGCCTTTGCTTGATACATGGCAATATCAGCAGCACGTAGCAATTCTTCCGCACGATTGTAGCCCGTCAAACTAGAAACAATCCCAATACTAACAGTATTGAAAACCTTATAACCATTTAAATCAAACGGTACATTAAGCGCTAGTTGAATGCGATCGGCAATTTGGGCTTCATCTTCTGGAGCATCTAATAAAATAATAAATTCATCGCCTCCCAATCTAGCAACTATATCCATCGGGCTGAGGCAAGATTCTAATCTTCGGGCAATAGCAATCAAAAGCTCATCTCCAACCATATGCCCCAAACTATCATTAATCACCTTAAATCGATCCACATCCAAAAACAACACGGCAAATCGATAATCCCGATGCTTTTGTGTCCGCCGAATTGCTTGTTCCAATCGTTCGGTAAATAGCAGCCGATTGGGTAATCCAGTCAGGGCATCATGCAGGGCATCATAAACCAGTTGATCCTCCATTTGCTTTCTTTCTGTAATATCACGAAAAAAGATAGATAAACCTTCATCATCAGGATAAACATTCACTTCCAACCAACGCTCGCTAGGTGGATAAAATTCTTCAAACTGAATATGTTTTTTAGTCTTCATTGCTTCGTGATATCGCTGGTAAAACACAGTATTTATTGCTATAGGATAAGTCTTCCAAAAATTATTTCCCAAAAGTTCTTCACCGGATTTCCCCAATTGCCGTTCGGCTTGTTGATTGACGTAGACAATCTGCCATTGCCGATCCACAGCAATAAATCCATCTGTAATTCGCTCTAAAATCCGAGAAATTTGTTCTGTTTTTAGTTGTAGAAATTGGTTGAGTTCTTCCCTATATTTGAGTAACCGTGCGTGCTCAATTGCGATCGCCATCTGTGTAGACAACAAATTCAATAATTCCACACGTTCTGGTTTAAATGCAGCTGTGGCTAAGTTATTCTCCAAATAAAGCACGCCAGACAATTTTCCCTGATTTACCATCGGCGTGCAGAGAATAGATTTGGGTTGTTGATGGCGAATATCAGGATCTGAAGCAAATTGATTGTCGCGAGTTGCATCGTCCAGAACTACGCTTTTTTGAGTGCGGGCAACATAATTGACAATACCAACACAAACAGTTTGACACTTTTGAATTGGAACGGGCTGTCCTACAGCTATCGTATCGCCATCAGCCACGCCAGTTGCCTCCATCAACAGCTTACCATCTGTTTCTAAAATTAATTTTCCTACCTGTGCTCCAGCATTTTCAATCGCTACCCTCAGTAGCGTTGATAAGAGACGGTTGAGAACAAGTTCGCTCGCAATCGCTTGAGAGGCTTTCATCACAGTTTCCAAGTCTAGCGTCTCGGAACGGCTACTCGTGGAATCGGTGACAGAAATTTGGGTACTTTTCTCTGAGGATTGCTCGAAGAATTCTGGAAACCTCGTCTCCAAATCCTGAACTTTTACCGTAGCCCCCCATCGGAGGTAGCGGTAACGGGCTTCCTGAATACAGGCTTTGGCAAAAACAAACTTTCCTCTAGTCAAATAAACTTTAGCCGCTCGCTCATAAGCTATAGCGGCTTCTTGAGTGTACTCGTGTTCGTCTGCAAGGGCAATGACGCGATCGTATAACTCCATTGCCTGAAACTCTTCACCCAATATGCGATGCTGTTCTGCTTGAATCAACAGAGATTTGTGCTGGTAATTCATGGGAGCATATTGCGCCCAACGTTCCATTTGTGCCAAATCCAATTTCACTTTGCTAAGAATCTCAATCTGCTCTGAAGGAGATGCTTCAGCATAAATAGCTAATCGGGCTAACGCATCATAAAAGTGGAAGAACGCAATGCTGACTTGTCCTGCAACTCCATCAACATAAGTGGCTGTTAAATCGGCATTTTCCACTGCTTGCCTTGGTAAATCAAACCAGCAGCAAAGCATGAGTTTATTCAGATAGAGTAGAAACAAAACTTGGCGATCGTTTGCTTGTTGCAGCAACGGTAGCGATTGTGTTTCATTGTAAGCCTTCCCGACTAAGAGATGGGGATGGGCAGAACTTGCTGTTAAGTTCAAAATCGCTTGTTTGAACATTGCGATCGCATTTGCATTTCTTGTCTGTTTCAGAGATGTTAGGTCATGAATGTAATTAGATGCTAATTGTTCTATCTCAGGAAGAAACACACCTGCAAATAAAGCTTGGTCACAATGGTGAAGCGCTGTATAACCAGCAAACGCAAAGTCCCCATTTTCGATACCTGCTTGATAGCAGTCTTGTAAGGGACTCAGAGTTTCCCTCAGGTGAATTTTCCAATAACGGGTTCCCGCATGGATAGGTAGGAGTGTTCTACAACGAATTGGTTTATAATTCAGCTTCTCCAACAATGCTAGAGCTAAATCACTAAATTGACAGCCAGTTTCAATATCGACTCCACAAAGAATTAAACCGTATACAGCGTAAGAAAAAGGAGAAATCTCTGCATTCCCGTACTCAATCGATAGATTCACTTGCGCGATCGCAATTAACGGGAATAATTCAGGGGCGGTAACGTGCGCTGCGGGGATAGCAATAGATAACACTTGCATAGCTGCAAGTGCTCTAGGTTCAGTCATTAAGGGTAAATTGATTAATGATTCAATCGGTATGTGAGCCAATCGAGCGATGGTTTTTGTGAGTGCTTTTTCAACATCAGCTTGGGTTGCTGGTTCTGGAAAATTCACTTCTAACAACGATAGTATCTCTAAAGCGGTCTGAAGTGCTTCAGTTGGATGCCCCTGTACCAGTAGGGCTTGAATTTTAACCTCGTAAACTCGCACTTTATCTAATACGGTTTGTGCCTGTTGTAGTGTCTTTTGAGCTAACTGTTCCATGCGCTCAAATTGACTGTTGAGAAAAGCAGCTTCAGTTGCCGATTGGTGCAATTTTAGTGCTATCTTATACTGATTTTGCCAACAGTCTTCTGCTAGCAAACTTAATCCCACTTGCAAGTAACTGAATGCTGAATCATAGGCAGCAGAAGCTTTTGCTTTTTCACCCGCCATCAAATTAAGTTCAGCCAATCTGTTCTTTTCTGACTGTTGATTGATAAGTTCTTGTCCTAAATTCAGTTGATTGACAATGTCAAAAAATCTTTGCTCCTGCTGTTGGGGATCGCTACTGCAAAGCAGGAGTTGCCCAATTTGGTAGTGAATCTTTTGGCGATCGCTTGCGGATATAAGGGAGTAAACGGCTTGCTGAATTCGGTCATGTACAAACTTACATTCAACGACTGCCTGTTCCTGAACACCCAATACAATCAACTTATAATTATGATTTAAGGGAATCACCAGCCCGATAGCAACAGCTTCTTGAAGCGCGATCGCAGTTTCTCTGGGCGAGTGCTCGTAAACCATTGCCAAAATATCTACTTCAAACTGATTGCCAATGCAAGCTGCTAATTTTAAAATATTTTGAGTTTCGGATTTGAGTTGTTGAATCTTAAGAGCCAATAGTTCTACGACATTGCTTGTAATCTCTCTAGCTTCAATCTGCTCAATATTCCACTGCCACTCGCATAACTGCACATCAAATTGCAATAGCCTCTCTGCATCAAGAGCTTTCAGAAACTCCTTAATAAAGAAAGGATTGCCACCTGTTTTGTCTAGAACGAGTTGAGCTAAAGGTTGAGCCTCTGTAGTACTACAGCTTAGCGTTTCAGAAATCAGCAGTGTCACATGGTATAATTGTAATGGAGAAAGAATGATTTGCTGAACAGCTCCTCCACTGCGATAAATTTCCTCTAGCGTTACCAGCAACGGATGAGTTGCGCTCACCTCATTATCGCGATAAGCCCCAATCGCAAATAAACAAGCACTATCTGTTGCTGTTAGCAATAGTTGTAATAATTTTAGGCTGGCTATATCTGCCCATTGCAGATCATCCAAGAACAATACCAATGGATGTTCTGGCTGAGCGAATACGCGAATAAAACTTTGAAAAACAAGGTTGAAGCGGTTTTGTGCTTCTGCTGACCCCAGTTCAGGGACTTCTGGTTGCTTACCAATAATCAGCTCTATCTCTGGAATCACATCCACAATAACCTGAGCGTTGCTTCCCAAAGCTGCCAAAAGTTTTTCGCGCCACTGACATAACTGTTCTTCCTGTTCGGATAACAGTTGTTCGACTAAATCGGCAAAAGCACTTACTGGTGCAGAGTAAGGGATATTCCTCTGATATTGCTCAAACTTCCCTGCAATAAAATAACCCCGTTGCTGAGTTATGGGCTTGTAAATTTCTTGCACGAGAGCCGACTTACCAATCCCAGAGTAACCAGAAACTAGCATCATCTGGGTTTTTTGAGGAGGTGTGACGGAAGACTGAGAACTTTCCCTCATCTCCTCATTCTTTTGTGCAACTTGCTCAAATGTCCCAATCAGCATGGCAATTTCTTGCTCTCTGCCATAAAGCTTTTGCGGAATTTGCAGCGTAGTTGATATATCTTTGCTAGCTAAGAGAAAAGGTTGGATTGTACCATAATTCTGAAGTTGGCTGAGGCATTCCTCTAAATCTGTTTTAATACCTATAGCACTCTGGTATCTTTCCTCTGCCATTTTTGCCATGAGTTTAAGGATGATTTGGGATATGGCGAGGGGAATCTCTGGTTTACGCTTATGGGGTGGGATTGGTTGTTTGGCGAGATGACAGTGTACTAACTCCAACACATCGGTAGTGTTGAAGGGTCGCTGCTGGGTGAACAATTCGTAGAGAGTGACACCCAAGGAGTAAAAATCGCTGCGGTAGTCGAGGGATCTGTTCATTCTCCCCGTTTGCTCTGGCGACATATAAGCCAAAGTCCCTTCTAAAATGTGGGGACTGGTGAGGATGGGATTTTCGCGAGCGAGGATGGTAGAAATACCAAAGTCAATAATTTTTAGCTGTCCGGTGACTGGATTGAAAACAATATTTGAGGGATTTATATCTTTATGAATTATATGCTGTTGATGAATTTCACCTAAAATTTCAGTGATTTGGATGGCGAGTTTGATAACTGTTTCTAAGGTGAATTGTTGGTAATTCAAATTCAAGGATTCCCCACCAAAATCCTCTACAGTCATCACTAAACTGTGCTGGTATTGTTCCAAGCTGTAAGCTCTCACTGTACCTTGCACGGTCAGGTGACGGGTAATTTCATACTCTAGTTTGAAACGAGCAATTTCCTCAGGTGGAGGATACTCTTGCTTGAGCACTTTGAGGATAACGGGAAATTTATCGGAAAGCCTGCATCCTCGATAGACTAATGATTTGCTACTTTCGTAAAGTTTTGTTGTAATTTGATAACCTGCGATCGCTCTCATCGAAGGATGTTTGATTATTCATAATATATTGCCCAAAGCAATATTATATTAGTTAGTCCAGTCATAAGTATTACATAATTCTTCATGTAAAATCGATATAGTCATATCATGTGCAGTCACAAACAGAAAAGTCATGGCTCGCCGTCGTATTTTGCAAGAGGGGCAAGCCTATACATTTTGCTCCTATTTTGAAATGCCCTATGAAGCCGACGAAATTTTGGCAGAATTGGGCTATGCTTTACGGAAAACTCGTCTTGAGTTACCGCGTACCAATCGTCAGTTAGAACGTTTGGCAGAGTTACGACAGCGAATTGAGGAATCATTACCCCTAATCAGTTTGAGCAGTGAGACAGCACGACGGGAGACACTTGTAGCACCTGCATTGCTAGAAGTTGCTCGTTATTGTCAATGCCAAATACGAATTGAGTACCCGTTATCAGTCAATAACTGGTTAAAGGGCAATTTAGATTACTTTCTCAAACACAATCCAGGTTTACTAGTTGTTGAAGCAAAAAATGATGACTTAACACGAGGGTTTACACAGCTTGCTGTAGAATTAATTGCTATTGCTGCAGTTGAAGAAGGTGATGTGTTTTATGGAGCGGTGACAATTGGTGATGCTTGGCGCTTTGGTCGGTTAGAAAAAACTCTTCAGCAGATTCTTCAGGATGTTTCACTTTATCGAATTCCGGATGATTTAGAAGATTTAATGAGAATTTTGGTAGGAATTTTGGAATCAAGTGAAATTCCCCATACAATATAGTTAGAAGTTTTTGTAAAAGTTGGGAAAATGCAGCATTTTTCTATTAAAGAAATTCAAAATACCCATAATGATGTTTTAAATCAGGCTGCTTTTGAACCTGTTTTGCTAACAGACGAATCGCAGCCAAGTTATGTGATTATGTCAGTTGAAAGCTATCAACAATTAATAAACCGAATTGCTCAGTTAGAAGACTTAATTATAGGTCAACAAGCTAAAACCGCGCTCTCCAACTCGCAGATGGTTGGTAGCGAAACTTTTACAGCAGAAATTAAGCGTTTGGCTGCGCTTGATGATAGTTTATAGTATGGCAAAACTTGATGGTCTTGAAACAGTTCTTGATTTTCTCAAAGGTTTGCAACCTAAAATCGCTGCCCAGATTGCCAAAAAAGTTATGTCTTTGAATGTCGAACCATTACCAGCAGATTCTAAGGATCTGGTTGGTTATACAGGATATCATCGCGTAGATTCAGGAGAATATCGCATTGTTTACCGATTTGATGCTGATGCGGATTTAGTCCAAGTAATTTTGGTGGGAAAGCGTAATGATGACGAAGTATATAAGCAACTTAAGCGTTTATTAGGCTGATTGAAATACAGCAGATTTTATGTTTTCTCTGAGAGGATGTTTGTAAAGTCTTTCATACGTGTATGGTAGCTCTTATTGCGGTGGAAAAGGACCGATGACAAGACCTCTGGCAAAAGTTTTTTAAATCTCACACAAAGCGCCAAAGCTGCAAAAATTTTCTTAGCGCCTTGGCGTCTTTGCGTGAGGCTATTGTATCTGCTCTCACTATTAAAATTTTACTATTGAAGCTCAATACGAACTGGATTGAATTCAATAGCGACGACACGAGTATCATCCTTTGGGTTATCATCATCACTAATATCAGGACCACCCGTATCACCAACAATTGCAAATAGTTTGACTAATTCTGTACGTTCATCTCCAGAAGGTTTCACGATATGAACATAATTGCCGCCATCAGGTACAACTGCTAATCCTCGTCCAATAATATCAAGGACTTCTCTTTCACTACGACCACTTCTAGCCATGAGCGCATCCAGAATTCTTCCAGCAAACTCTTTAAAATCTGCACCCGGTCCAAGAATTTGAAAACCTGCGGCTTTACTGATAAAGCTAGTTTCAGATAACTTATCTGAAACAATTCTTGTGATGCGCCTGCCTCTTGGAGCTTGCCAAACTTTACGAGTCCATCGTCCTTCTGTTTCTGACCAATCACTCTGAGTTTCTTTTGCATGAAGGTAAATATCCGCATACAAAGATTGACCACCGTCGCCAATACGCAATCTTACATTACTCTTCACAGCTGGTCCATGACCATCAAATTCTCGATCGCCTCCTAGTACCCTACTGGGAGCTAATTGCTCGCTAATATTGTTGATTCTAATCTCTCTTACATCTGCTAACGCTGAACTCACGAAAGAAGAGAAAATAAGAGTTGATGCACTTATTGTAGTCAACAGTACAGTTGAGAAAACTTTATGAATTTTCATGTTCTAATTCCTTTAAAAGTTAGCAAATTGAGCTTGGCTTGCTCTCACTTTTAACAACAAGTGAGAAAAACACATTATTCCAAAATTACAAAAAGAAAGGCAGAGGACCGAAGGAAAAATTTTTAACTTCAATCTTGTAGACCTCTACTCCCCACTCCCTATTTTCAAGACAGCGTGGCTGCATAAAAACTGCTTGTCAAACATACATATATAAAGATTGAGGAAAATGGTGACTCGTTTATGACAGTAAAGTTACTGAAAGAATCCGGAACATAGACACCATCAGATGAGTCTTTTCTCATAAAGATTGCGATCGCTGTCCTCTTTCTATCTGCTCCCTTTTATATAAGATGAGCTAATATGCTTATACAATCAAAATCAGTGGCAGAGCCTTTTACAAATCTACTCATTGATCCAGAGCATCAAGAAGTCATCGCCAAGATTGCCCGAAAATATACTAGAGGAACTTCCACATCTTGGGAAGATGCAGCACAAACTGCCATAATGAAAGTCTACGAAACTCTGAACGCTGGAAAGTTTCGTCAAGGAGGAATCACAGAATTCCAACGTTGGGCTATAGTTGTGGCACGATATGAAATTATTAACTTTGTCAGAAAAGAACGTTTGCGGAACTGCCAAAGTCTAGATGCCATCATTGCTGGTACAGATTTCTCCTTGGTAGATACAATTGCTGATGAGTTCAATCTGTTAGAAACAATAGCCCGTGCCGATCTAATTATCAAAGCAACAGAAGCCATTGTAAGTCTAGATTCACGAAACAGCGATCGCGGTTATCTTAAACTATGGCAACTCATGGTTGAAGGAAAAAACCAAACCCAACAAGCAGTAGATTTGGGAATTAGTCAAGGGGAAGTTTCCAAGCGTTGGAAGGAGTTAGTAGGACGCGTTGCTATAGAATTAGGGCTGCTAGAACCTTTAGCCGTTAAGCAGGAACAACAAAATAGCAAGCTCAAAGAGACTCGCAGACGCTCAAAAGCTAAATGGTGATGCGATGTTGGATGAGCGATCGCAAAAGAAAAATAGCAAATAAGAATTTTGTCAAGTCTTTGAGAAATTTCTTATCGTTCAGCATAGGACAATCCACTGATTTGTTAACACAATTAGCCCTCCTTCAATATCGGGAAATGTAAACCTATGCTTTGGACTTATGAAAACTTCAAATCTTCTGATATGCGAAAACCTTACCCAGCATCACCACAACCTGGAGAAATTTGGGAATTAAATTGTCAGGTACAATCTCCTGAAGTATTTTCTATGAATACAAAAAATGACTTGTACTCACCTGAAGCTCAAAATTTTTTGCAGGGTAGCACTCCAAAACGCTATGTCATGATTGTCACGGAAACAGAGTCAGAATGGGGTATTTTGTCTGTGATGGTACTTTCAGAGGAAATCAGTTTTATTTCCGACGTCGATTTGCTTATTCCTGCAGATATTTCTGGTTTATCACAAGATTTATTGGCAGAAACTTGGCACGTACAGCCAATGCTTGCTTGTAATTTATTGCAGCCAATGGGTAAGAGACTTTCACATGATATTTATGACATATTATTGACTGTAGGAGACTGTTATCATGGGTTAATCAATCAACAGTTAGAAAGGTTTCAGTTTGAGCGATTGGGGTTAAAAGTAGGAGACCAAAAAGCCTTAGAAATACCTAAAATAGCCCTATTCCACAAACAAGAACAAGCCTGGAGTGATGTATTAACAATACCAGTAGCAGTTTACCGCACTTACATTAAAAGTGTGAATTTTACCAGTCAAATTCTGAGGGAGCAGTTACAAATAGACCAAGAACTGGCAAAATTTAAACAAAGTCAAAATACATCGTTCAACTCACTGTTTACCTCTTTTAATAAAACCTATATCATTCTCAGTCGCTGGTGGCAGAATATTTTTGAGCCAGAATGGCAGGTTTTTTCTTCATTTCCAAATTTAGCAATTGCTACGCGCAGTCATGCTGACTTGCAAAATACTCACTCAAATCCCGATGAAATTGCAGCACTCGTTAAGCAACTATCATCTGACAATGAAGAAAATCAACGCCAACATGCAGCCAAGCGGTTAGGAGAAATTGCTATTGGTCATTTAGATGCCATTCAAGCTTTGGTCAATTTGTTGCGAAGTACTTCAGATGACGAAACTCTGTGGATAGCTGTAGAAAGTTTGAGAAAAATTGACCCAGAAAACCCATCTAATGGAGTCAGAAGGGTAAAACTGGTTGATTTAGGTATGGACATTGCTGGTAAAGCTGTAGCTTTGTCTGTTGCATTGTTACAAAAATATGATGGCAATGTGAGTGTACTTTTGCAAGTTTATCCCACAGGTAGCGATCGCTATCTACCACCCGATCTAAAGCTGATATTGCTGGATGGTTCTGGAGAAATATTGCGTGAAGTCACTGCTAGGCGTGCAGATGTTTACACTCAACTCAAATTTAGCTGTGAACTGGGAGAAAGATTTACCGTGCAAGTCTCTTTAGGTAATGCTAATTTTAGCGAAGATTTTGTTATTTAATTAAACTTCTTTCCTCTGTGTTCTGGTGCGTCTCTGCGGTTAAATCAATGATTTTTTAACCGCAGTAGGGTGGGCAATGCCCACCAAAAAAACTATATGGTGGTCATTGCCTACATATAGTTTAACAATTAAATAGGATTCCAATATTTTAACTTATGGTGTTAGTGACGTTTCCCAACTTTTCAGGTAAAAATCTTCAAGGTCGTGACTTTAGAGGTCAAAACCTTACAGGTGCAGATTTTAGTAACTCTAACATTCGCGGTACAAATTTTACTAATGCTATTCTTAAAAATGCTAACTTCCAAAATGCTAAAGCAGGATTACCCAGAAAGCAGTTATTTTGTTGGATTTTGTTAACATTAATGATCACTATAATTTTAGGAGTATTCTCAGGGTTTGCACCTGTTTTTACTGGATATTTGCTTTTTCCTTACTCAGTTAGTCCAGATAATTTTTTTGCTTCTCTTATAGTTTTAAGTATATTTATAGTCTTTGCTATCACTACTGTTTACAAGGGTTTATCAGCTGCCTTTTTTGCCGTTTCTTGCACAGGTATACTCTGTGGATTTTTGCTAGGAATAATGACTGGCAAAATTATAGGCATTTCTGCTGGTATTGTTAGCGTTACTGTGACCGCGTTGATTGTTTGTATCATGTTAATCATCATGGCATTCTTGGTGACAGTAGCTGAACAAATTGCTGGCATAAGAATAGCTATTGTGGCTCTAGGTATAATATTTGTGAGTGGTCTTATTGGAACGACAACTGGTACGATAACTGGTGTCGCAGTGGCTGAAGTTTTTGCAGGAGTTAACAAACTGTCATTATTTAAAGCTCAAGCAGTTCAAGAAGCTGCGATCTCAGCTACAGTTGGTAGCGTTGCTGTCATATTATTTGTTAGTTATATCAGTTGGCAAACATATATTGAGGATGGCAAGTTTGCTTGGATGAGAAAGTTAGCCATTGCTGTTTCTAGCATGGGTGGAACTAGTTTTAGAAAAGCAGATTTAACGGGTGCTAATTTTAGCTATGCCACACTGAGCAATGCTGACTTTTTTGAGGCTAAACTGATTCGGACGAATTTTTATTTAGCTAGAAAGCTTTCTTTAGCCAAACTAGACAAGACTATTTTAATAAATCCACTCGTTCGAGATTTAGCTGTACATAAAAAAACAAAAAATCAATCTTATATTGGGTGTAATCTCAAGGGGATAAACCTTGCAGACGCAGACCTTAGTTATGTTGATTTCACCGAAGCA
Source organism: Scytonema hofmannii PCC 7110 (assembly GCF_000346485.2). Taxonomy (NCBI): domain Bacteria; kingdom Bacillati; phylum Cyanobacteriota; class Cyanophyceae; order Nostocales; family Scytonemataceae; genus Scytonema; species Scytonema hofmannii. Next base: position 8,656,948 of record NZ_KQ976354.1, on the reverse strand, counting down.
GATATTAGTGAGGCTACATTTACAGGTGCTAATTTACAAAATACCAATCTCATTAAATCTCAAGCAATAGCGACAATTTTTCAACAAGCACAATTAACAGGGGCTTGTTTAGAAGCCTGGAATATTGACAGCACAACTCAATTAGCTGGAGTCATTTGTGACTACGTTTATCTTTTAAAGAATCAGCAAGAACGTCGTCCTAGCAGTGGAGAGTTTAGTCCCGGAGAGTTTACTAAACTATTTCAAGTAGCGATAAATACTGTTGATTTAATTTTCCGGAATGGTTTAGACTTACAGGCTTTATCTGCGGCTTTATCAAAGGTAAAAATAGAAAATGAAGATATTCATTTAGCAATTAAAAGTATTGAAAATAAGGGAGATGGTGTTGTTCTTGTTCGCATAGATACGCCAGAATGGACAAATAAGGCGAAAATCCATGCTGAATTTACTCAAAATTATGAATTCGCTCTTAAAAATTTAGAAGCAAAGTATCAAGCAGAATTAAAAAGTAAAGATGAACAAATTGCTCTTTATCGCCAGCATCAAGCAGACTTAAAAGAATTAATCCAAATGATAGCTCCCACGGCTAAAAAATCAGCAGAGGGGAAGTTAGTTGTTTTAAAATTAGGTCAAGGTGACTTAAGTACAGGGTTTTCAGTTACACTACAAATCAGTTTAGAAGGCGAACGACCGTATTTTGAATCAAACGGTCAATTACCGCCAGCTTCAGAATTAGCTTTCTTCTACCATCAATGGCAAGCTGCATATCGCCAAAGTATGCAGAGAAATTTGCGAATCAAGATTCCAGAAACACAAGTTACCAATATTAGCAGGCGGGAATTATTTAAAGAATGCGATCGCTTTGCGGAAAATTTAAAAAAACACGTTAATTTATGGTTGAATTCTGAATTATTTCGTCCTCTTAAAGAGCAATTACTAGAAAAATTAACTCCATCAGAATCTATTCGGATTCTTCTGCAAACAGAAAATAGCCAATTGAGGCGGATACCCTTGCAGCTTTGGAATTTGTTTGAACGCTATTCCAAGGCGGAAATGGCTCTTTCGTCAACTACCTACGAGCAACGAGAAAAGTCTATATCCTCCAGATCCCATATCAAAATATTAGCAATGCTGGGAGATAGCACTGGCATTAATACTCAAAAAGACAAAGTTTTGCTTGAAAAATTACCCAATGCAGAAGTCCACTTTTTAGTGGAACCACAACGCCAAGTGCTCAATGATGAACTTTGGCTGCAACCGTGGGATATCCTCTTTTTTGCTGGTCACAGTTTTACTCAATCTGAGCAAGACATTGGTCACTTTCGCATCAACCAAACTGATAGTTTAACCATTGCTGAATTAAAAAATGCTCTTTCCAAAGCGATTGAGCAGGGTTTGCATCTAGCAATTTTTAACTCCTGTGACGGTTTGGGACTAGCAGTTAACTTAAGTGATTTACATATTCCCCAAATGATTGTCATGCGCGAACCCGTACCCGATAAAGTAGCACAGGAATTTTTAAAAAACTTTTTGACAGAATTTTCCAGTGGTAAACCTTTGTATCAATCAGTACGTGAGGCTCGCTCTAAGCTACAAGGTTTAGAGGATGAGTTTCCTTGTGCAAGTTGGTTACCAGTGATTTGTCAGAACCCATCTGAAATTCCTCTTACATGGTTGGTGAAAAAAAACTAAACTATGTAATTAAAAGTATGGTTGAGTCAGAATCACTTGTGGTTGAACTGTGTTGGGGAATGAACTTGGTGAGACTGGTAGTCTCCACGAATGAATCGGTTTGACTGTTAAGTTGGCATCTGCGCTTTTTGTGGGTAGCAATCTGACTTTTGATATCCACCTATTTTTTTTGTATAAGAGGTTACTTTTAAAGTCAATGCTCTATAATTACAATAAGTTCCTTTCTATCAACCTATGGAAACACAAGAAATTTTGCAATCATTGCCAAATTTAAGTATACGCGACTGCTTGAAAATTGCAGAAGTAGCACTAGCAATAATTCAGAAAGAACAACATTCTCTCACAAAAGACGAGCAAAAACGTGTTTTAGCCGCCGCCGCCAAAACAGCAATAGAAGATTATGCTGCTGGTAGTGAATTGATTGTTTTTTCTGAAATTGAGGGAGAAGACTTTTACGACTATCCGGAGCCAAAAATTTAAACTGGGAAGCCCATGTATAGAGGTGAAGTTTGGTTGGTAAATCTAAATCCAACAGTGGGTAGAGAAATAAGCAAAACTCGTCCATGCATTATAGTTAACGATAATGCTATCGGGGTTTTACCACTAAAGGTAATTGTACCTGTTACAGATTGGAAAGATAGTTTCGGAGCAAGACCTTGGATGGTTCGCTTGGAACCCAGCACAGAAAATAACTTGGCTAAAACTTCTGCTGTTGATACATTTCAAATACGTTCGCTTTCTGAAAGTAGATTAGTCAGAAAGTTGGGAGAAGTATCTGAATCAGAAATGTTACTTATTACTCAAGGATTAGCTATTGTTTTAAGTATATAAAAATTTTTTTGGCTAAAGAGAGCATAACAAATGTTATGTTAAATTCTCAACTGTGTATAAGCTATTCAGCAATTAGAGATAATCACAGTAGGGGTACTGTGGGTGAGTTTTTAAAAGAGAATATTCAAAAGGGAGCCAATCTATCTATTGTTTCAGCTTATTTTACTATTCATGCTTTTGAAGCTTTAAAGAATGAGCTTTTACTTATCGATCGTCTTAATTTTCTGTTTGGTGAACCTGAATTTATTCTCGACCCTCATAAAAATGAAAAGAAATGGTTTCTGATTGAACGAGATGGATTAAAGCTGCAAAATCAACTTCAACAGAAACGGTTAGCTAGAGAGTGCGCTGACTGGATTAGAGATAAGGTACAGATTAAGTCAGTACGTGAAAGTAATTTACTACATGGCAAGATGTACCACATTGCCACTCAGGTTGAGCGTACTAGATCCGATGGGTCTAAATATACTTATGAAGTGGAATCAGCTATCATGGGTAGTTCTAATTTTACTATCAAAGGTTTAGGCTTAAGTGCTAAAGATAGTAATATTGAATTGAATTTAATAGTCAGAAATGAAGAAAGTACATCTGATATAAAAAATTGGTTTGATGAAATATGGAAAGATGACAAGTTAGTAGAAGATGTCAAAGATAAGGTACTGCTTTATCTTAAACAAGTTTACACTAATTATGCACCAGAATTTATTTACTATAAAACTCTATTTCATGTATTTGAGCAATTTTTACTAGAACAGCAAGAAAGTGGATTGCTTACTGAAAAGAGCCAGATAGTTGATACTCAAATATGGAAAAGCTTATTTGAGTTTCAGAAGCATGGCGCGATCGGAGCAATTAATAAAATTCTTAATCATAATGGTTGCATTATTGCTGATAGTGTTGGTTTAGGTAAAACTTATGAAGCTTTAGCTGTCATTAAATATTTTGAACTGCTGAATTATCGAGTGTTAGTTTTGTCTCCGAAAAAGTTAAGAGATAACTGGACAATGTATCAAGCTCAGAATAATAGTGAATTAAATCAATTTATTGGCGATCGCTTCAGCTATACTGTATTATCTCACACAGATTTATGTCGTGAATCAGGTAAATCTGGAGATATTGATTTAGCTACTATTAACTGGGGGAATTATGACTTAGTAGTGATTGATGAGTCGCATAATTTCCGTAATTACACTAAGGGTAAGCGTGATGAGGACGGTAATATCATTCGTAAAAGTCGTTACGAGCGACTGATGGATGACATTATCAAGAGTGGAATTAAAACTAAAGTTTTATTGCTCTCTGCTACTCCAGTTAATAATAATTTGACTGATTTAAGACATCAGATTGAATTTCTTACTGAAGGTAAAGATGATGCTTTTAAAGATTCAATTGGTGTAGTGAGTCTTAAAGATACACTGGCTAATGCTCAAAGGAATTTTACTAATTGGGCAAAGAAGAGTAAAAATCGGAAAACCAGTGATTTATTAAATTCTCTCGATTCTGGATTTTTTAAACTGCTTGATGAATTAACTATTGCTCGTTCTCGAAAACATATTCAGAAATATTACAAGGATGTTGTAGCTCAATTAGGTGGATTTCCTGAACGTCTTAAACCTTTATCTATCTTTTCTAAGATTGATTTGAAAGGGAGATTTATGTCTTATGACAAACTGAATGATGAAATTTCTAATTATCAACTTTCATTATTTAATCCCTCTAAGTATGTTTTAAATCAGTATAAAGAAGAGTACGAACATAAATCAGGACAAAGATTTAAACAAAGCGTGCGCGAACATTTTCTAATTGGCATGATGAAAGTAAACTTTCTCAAACGGTTGGAAAGTTCGGTAACTTCGTTTGCGATTACGATGGAAAGAACTATCGATAAAATTGAAGCTTTACAGCAGCGAATTGAACGATTTAAGCAGTTTCGCGATGAGAACCACAATATTGATTTTAATCAGTTGAATATTGAAGATATTGATGACGAAGAATTACAAGAAGCTATGGAGGTTGGTCAAAGACTAATTTTAAAAATCGCGCATCTTGATATTGATGCATGGTTAGAAGATTTAGAACAAGACAAGCAACAACTAAATATTCTTTATAGTTCAGCGTTGCAGGTTGATAAAAAGCGAGATGCAAAATTAACAGATTTGAAAAAGCTGATTGAAAACAAAGTAAAACAGCCAACAATTAATAAACAAGATAAACCTAACCGTAAGGTTCTAGTATTCACTGCTTTTGCGGATACAGCAGAGTATCTTTACAATGCTTTGCAGGAATGGATAATAACTTCTAAACTGAATATTCATATTGCTTTAGTTGCGGGGGGAACGGGAAGAAATAAAACTACGTTTGGGAAGAATGAGTTTAATCAAATTTTGACTAATTTCTCTCCTATTTCTAAAAAGCGGGATAAGATGAAGTCTATGCCGCTAGAGGGTGAAATTGATTTATTGATTGCAACAGATTGTATTTCTGAAGGACAGAATTTACAGGATTGCGATTATTTAGTTAATTACGATATTCATTGGAACCCAGTACGAATTATTCAGCGTTTTGGACGGATTGACCGCATAGGTAACATTAATCATACCGTCCAGCTAGTTAATTTCTGGGCAACTGATGACTTAAATAAATACATCAATTTGAAAAATCGGGTAGAGGCAAGGATGGCATTAGTAGATATTGCCGCTACTTTTGAGGATAACCTGCTAGAACCGGATGAAATTGAAGAGTTAATCCAAACCGATTTGAAATATAGAGATAAGCAGTTATTACGTTTACAGAATGAAGTATTGGATTTAGAGGATTTTAATGAGAGTGTTGCTTTGAATGAGTTTACCTTAGATGACTTCCGCATTGAACTAAGTAAGTATCTGGAAAGGAACCGCAAACAGCTAGAAGATGCACCTTTAGGTATTTATACAGTGGTTCCGTTAGTTCCAGAAAATCAGATAATTAGCTCAGGGGTGATTTTCTGTTTGAAGCAGAAGGGCGGTTCTTCTAGGAATGAGACTGTTAATCCGCTACAACCGTACTTTCTGGTTTATATCCGTGATGATAAAGTTGTGCGCTTCACCTTTGCCCAACCAAAGCAAATTTTAGAGATGTTCCGGTTGTTGTGCGTGGATAAGATGCAAGCCTATAATTCGTTGTGCGATTTGTTTGACAAACAGACAAATAACGGGGCAGATATGAGTTTTTATAACGATTTACTTCAGGGGGCAGTTGATTCGATTACTCGAACTTTTAAAAAGCGGTTAGGTAGCAATTTGTTTAAATCTGGTAAAGGTGCGGTAATGCCGGAACAGAAAAAACAGGTAACGAGCAAAACTGATTTCGATTTAATTTCGTGGTTGGTGATTAAAGATGAATGAACAACAGATACGGGATGCGATCGCTCAATCAATACAGGGTTTAGCAGGAGGTAATGCAGGCGAGAAGGTAGAGACATTATTCCAAACACTAGGATACTCCACAGAAAGAAAATTTGATTTAGATAGCAATGATCCTCAAGATTTTCTCGATACGTTTGAATGGGGAGAAATTAACCAGAAACGGGCAATGTTTTCTGAATGGAGTTCGGTTAATTTTCTTTTTCAATTAACTGAAGATGAAATATATGTCAATCCCCAGGTAAAAATTTTTAACAGTTCAATCGATCTAAGTTATCTTAAATCTTATATTTTCTTAGCTATTAGTTTGCATGGGAATTATTACATCCGCACTCAGCTATCAGATATTACTCGCGAAATTAACCGTCAATCTGATATCCCCATTATGGTGCTATTCCGATACAGTGAGAGTTTTACTTTGTCGGTAATTAATCGCCGTCCTAATAAAAGGGAAACATCTAAGGATGTTTTAGAAAAGATTACTTTAATTAAAGATATTGCGATCGCCAACCCCCATCGCGCTCATATTGAAATTCTTTTCGATCTTTCGTTAAATCAGTTATATAAAGAATATCAATTTAGTAACTTCGATCAACTTCACAGCGCTTGGCAGAAAACTCTTGATATTTCTCAACTTAACAACAAGTTTTTCAGAGAGCTAGCAAACTGGTATTTTTGGGCAGTGGAATACGTTAAGTTTCCTGATGGAGCGGAAAAAGATGAAACGGTACGCAATGCTGTCAGTGTAATTCGTTTACTGACTCGGTTAATTTTTGTTTGGTTTCTAATGGCCCTTCCACTATAGGATCAGAACGCCCGTGAATCCAAGAACGCAGCTTACCCGCCGGAATCAGCAAATAGCGACTCGCCTCAGTAATCGAGTACCGAGGTAGATTGCGTAACTCTAGCTGTTGGTAAGTCGCTTTCATCCTGAAAGTGCTAAATAACCCTAATCTTGCTTAATTTACACCCTTTTTACACCCATTTTTTGTCTAAAGGTGTCCAAATATTTCTGCTTGCTCTACACACCATAGTCAATTCATAGTCAAAGTCAAGTTAAAAACTTGAAAACCCCCACTACTTTGGCTATCTCTTCTAGTGGAGGTTATTTCAAATTCCTTTTATGAGTAAGGTTCTGAGCTATTTCTCTTAAATGCCAGGAACCAGATTTGAACTGGTGACACGAGGATTTTCAGTCCTCTGCTCTACCAACTGAGCTATCCCGGCGAATTTACTTCGTGTTTTTGTTGATGACCACGATTATTAACTATAGCGAACGCCAAATGATTTGGCAAGTACTTTTGGAAAAAATTATGCGGTTGATTTTTTCCTGAACTGAACCAAGCTGAAGACTGCTAAGAATAACACAAACTGCACCAGAACAATACTGGGACCGGAAGCAAAGTTGAACAGACCGGATACAATAATGCCTGCAAAGCTACTGGTGGAACCAACAATCACGGACAAAATGAGAAACCAGTTAAAGTGGTGACTCATTAATTTGGCAGTTGAGGCGGGAATAACCAAGAAAGCGTTCACGAGTAAAACTCCAACCGCTTTAATTGCCACAGCAACAGCCAATGATAGTAGTACCACAAAGCAATAACGATACCATTGGACTGGAACACCTTGAACCTTTGCCACAGCAGGATTAAGCGTTAACAAAATTTGCTGCTGTAAGGTTAATAAGAGAAATGCGCTCCCACCTACAAGAACAAGCAGGGTCAAAACTAAGTCTGTAAAGTCAATAGCTAAAATATCACCGAACAGCACGCTCATTAAGTTACCACGATACCCTTTAATGAGGCTAGTCAAAAGCACACCAAGGGCTAATGCACCGGACAGGACAATACTGAGGACACTATCGCTAGCCAAATCTGTTTGATCTATAAAGTAGAGAACAACCAACCCAAAAAGTAAAGTAAAGGGTAGTAACATCCAGGTAGGATTTAACTGCAGCAGTACACCTAACGCCACGCCAACTAAAGCAGCATGACCTACCGCATGGCTAAAGAAGGACAATTGGCGCAAAGTCACAAAACTACCAAGTAAACCGCCAAGTATTCCCATCAAAACAGCACCTGCGATCGCACGTTGCATGAAAGGAAATTGTAGTAAAGTCACTAAGTCGTTTAAATTTGTCATGAGTCAGTCATGGTTGTGTCGGTAGCGGCTGAAGCCAGGACCGTAAGTTGCTAAAAGGTTTTGTGGTGAAAGGGCTACTTCTGGAACTCCCGTGCAAACAATGGTTTGGTTCAGACAAATAACGCGATCGCAGTAATGGCTGACCATATCAATATCATGGGAGACTTGCAAGACCGTCCAACCTTCTTCATGCTTAAGTTCATTAAGCAACGTATAAAAATCTGCTGCACCCTGCACATCCACTCCAGCAAAAGCCTCATCAAGAACTAATAGTTTGCGCTTTACTACCAAACAGTATGCCAACAACACCCGTTTGAGTTGACCTCCGCTAAGAGTTCCAATTGCTTGATGGCGCAGGTGGTAAGCATCAGTTCGCTGCAAAGCTTCCGTTACTGCTGCAAATTTTTCCTTATTTCGGCGACCCTTGAAAAAGGGAGTGGGAGAGTGGGAGTAGGGAGTAGGGGAAGAACTAGAAACCCATCCCAACCCTACGAGTTCACCCACAGAAATCGGAAAGCTGCGGTCAAAAATAAAATTTTGCGGCATATAAGCCAACTGGTGGCGCAAATTTCCCAAACGGGTTATTGGACGACCAAATATTTCAATGGTGCCTGCACTTCTAGGAATTAAATCTAAAATGGCTTGCACTAGTGTACTTTTACCCGCACCATTAGGACCCACTATAGCTGTATTCGTTCCCTGGTGTAATTCCATAAAAACATCCCGAACAGCCAGATAGCTACCCTGATAAACGGTCAATCCCTCTACCTTTAAAATAGGAAAATCATTAGTCATTAGTCATTGGTCACTGGTCACTGGTCACTGGTCACTGGTTACTGGTCACTGGTCACTGGTCACTGGATTCTCATTATGAGTTATAAATTATGAAATTATGATGAAATGTACTTTGTAGTACGCATAATTTATAACTCATCTTTTATAGCATCTACTGACAGGCTGATTTTAAAGTTTCTAAATTAGCCCGCATTCCTTTAAAATAGTACTGCGGGTCTGTTTCACCCGTTTCCAATGAATCCAAAGGACGCAAAGTCAACTTTAAATCTTTAGAAAGACTCGTTAACAATTTGTTATCAGATCCTGGTTCGCCAAACAACGCTTTCACTTTATACTGCTTGACTGCCTTCACGGCATTTTGCACGTCTGTTGGTGACAGTTGGTCTTCTGGAATCTCGACAACAGCAACCTGCTTGAGATTGTAGCGTTTAGCTAAGTACGGGTAAGCATCATGGAAAGTGACAAAGGTACAATTGGGAGTCTTTTGTAAAGTTTGCTGGAATTCACTATTCAAACTATCTAATTGCTTGATATATGCTGCTGCATTTGCTTCATAAGTTGCTTTATTAGCAGAGTCAGCAGCAATGAGACCATCCCGAATATTTTCAACTTGCTGTTTTGCCAAAACTGGATCTAACCACACATGAGGGTTTCCTTCTGGGTGGTCGTGGTCGTGTTCTGCGGTTTTCTCTCCAGCTTTTTCATCATGTTTGTGGTCGTGTTCCTCTTGGGCGTTATGAGTTTTCACAACGGGTGAAATTTCATCTAAAGCTTGAATTCCTTTAGCTGCATCAACTTGAATGAGTTTGGAGTTTTGGGCATTCTTAATTGTGTCATCCAGAAATTCCTCCAAACCCAAGCCATTTTTTACCAATACATTAGCTGTAGCTATTTCCTTGACATTGTCTGGTGTTGCCTGGTAATCATGTACTTCTGTGCCAGGTGGTACTAATATCTTGACACCTGCTGCATCCCCAGTCACTGCCTTAGTAAACCAATAAATCGGTAAAAAAGTTGATACGACTTTGATTTTGTTTGATTGTGGTGATGGCGTCGATGCAGCTTCCTGTGCTTGTGGTGGTTGCTCGGAATTGGCTGCTCGCTCCGTGTTGGAGCTATTACACCCAGTACTTAACAATACCATTAAGAAAGCAATTATGCTAAAAAAGCTTCTTTTCCGGCTATTATGAGTCCAATACACTGTTTTCCTCCTTTACAGAGCGACTTACAATATTTCTCTTATCTATTGACAATAAGAATTGTATTATATAAATATAATATTCATTATCGAAATCAAGAGCCTAAACTATGGATGGTAGCAATAAAAGACAACATAATTTGTAATAAATTATTTGAGAGCCTTTTTGAAAGAATCCTATTTGATTGTTGAAATATATGTAGTGGGCAATGCCTACCAAGAGCCTTAGTGGTGAGTATTGCCCTACCTACTCAAAATCCAAAATGGTATAAGTTTTTCAAGACTAGGGTGTGGATTCTAACCGAAAATGTGTGTGAGGAAAAGATGACAAAATTATGGAAATCGTTGCTAGCTAGCCCAGTGGTTTTAAGCATGATGCTAGTCATGAATGCCATTCCAGTTGCAGGGGAAACACCGGGCAATGGGAACATCAACGAAGCTGAAAATCACCCTAAAGACAAAACAATGGCACAGGTGACTTCAGTCTCTCAGCTATCAGACGTACAGCCTACAGACTGGGCATTCCAAGCGCTACAATCTTTGGTAGAAAGATACGGTTGTATTGCTGGATATCCAAATGGGACTTATAGAGGGAATCGGGCGCTGACGAGATATGAATTTGCGGCTGGTTTAAACGCTTGTCTCGATCGCGTTAACGAACTCATCGCCACTGCGACTGCTGAGTTAGTCACTAAACAAGATTTAGCCACGTTACAAAAACTGCAAGAGGAATTTGCTGCTGAACTGGCGACGCTTCGGGGACGTGTTGATGCACTCGAAGCAAAAGCAGCTGAGTTGGAAGCCAATCAATTTTCCACTACCACTAAACTGCAAGGGGAAGTTGTTGCTGCTATTACTGATGTCTTTGGAGGCAATACAGTTAACGATGTAGATGTTAAAGATAACAACACAACCTTTGGGGCGAGGGTACGCGTGGAGTTTGTCACAAGCTTCACCGGAGACGATACTTTGTTTACCAGACTTCAGGCAAATAATATTGTCAACCCCGAACTTGGGACACCAGAAGGTAGCTTGTCCTTTGCAGGTGAAGATGGTAACACTGATATCTTACTAGATGCCTTGTGGTACAAATTCCCTTTGACGAAAAGCACAGAGGTGATTGCAATTGCAAACGCAGGTGCAGCAGATGACTTGACCGAGACAATAAACATCTTTGATGGAGATGGTTCTCTAGGTGCTTTATCTGACTTTGGCACGCGTAACGCAATTTATTACCAGGTTGAAGGTGCGGGTTTGGGTATCACTCAACAGTTTGGAGATGCTGTATCCGTCTCCTTAGGATATTTGGGAAGTTCACCAAACGATCCCTCCCTTGGTAATGGTGTGTTTAATGGTCCTTACGGTGCTTTAGCACAACTGACTATTAAACCAAGCGATCGCATTAATTTTGGTTTCACCTACATTAATGCTTACAATCAGGAATTAGGTGCAGGAAGTACTCGTGCAAATCCAATATCATTCTTCAACTCCAACTTTGACTTTGACTTAGATGGAGAATCAGACGAGTTAAACGTACCCTTCTCCAGTAATTCCTACGGGTTCCAAGCATCCATTGGCTTAAGCGAGAAATTCGTCCTAGGCGGTTGGGTTGGGTACACAAATGCTCGCAACCTATCCACACAGGGAGGAAGAATTGACCGAGGAGATTTAGATATTTGGACTTGGGCTGTAACGCTAGGCTTTCCCGATCTTGGCAAGAAAGGCAACTTAGCTGGTATCATTTTTGGTATGGAACCAAAAGTCACAGGTTCCAGCATCAACGACATCTCCAGAGATAGAGACACTTCCTATCACATTGAAGCGTTCTATCAGTATCAGGTCAGCGAAAATATCGCCATCACCCCAGGAGTTATTTGGCTGACAGCACCAGACCATAACAGTAACAACGATGATGTTGTGATTGGTGCTATTAGAACAACGTTGAGTTTTTAATGGCTATAAAAAGACCAGCCTACCACAGCTGGTCTATAAACATCTCTTGCGTTGTCTCATGTACCCGATTCAAACCCAAATTGTGCGTTCCTAACACGCACCGGGAAACTTTTCTTCACAATATTGTAGCAGCCAACACAGATTTTTAATGGAAATTCATCAAAAAAACAACACATTTATAAAAAAATAGCCTCTATCTTTAAGAAGAATTTAAGCACATCTTTGTAAAAATAAATCAACTAACTAAATCAAAAAGTTTTGTTAGTTGTTAGTTGTTAGTTGTTATTGGTCACTGGTCACTGGTCACTGGTCACTGGTCACTGGTCACTGTTCACTGACTGCGGTCGCCCCCAAATAACGCGTTCCTGCTTGTAAATAGCAATTCCAGGTTTAGCTCCCTTGGGCTTATACACGTACTTTGGTTGAGTGTAAACTATAGGAACTTGGTCGCTTTGACGACTGCGACTGTAGTAAGCTGCTAGGTTGGCAACGTACTGTAAATCGCTTTCATCCGGAACTCTACCCGCTTCCAAACGCAAAAGCAGGTGACTTCCTGGAATTTCTTGTGCGTGAAACCATAAATCGTAATCATTTGCAACCCGAAAAGTTAACTGGTCATTTTGACGATTATTGCGACCAATTAAAACCTCAAAACCGCTAGGAGTGCGGAAACGATGAAAGTTGATGCTAGCTGATTCTGTAGAACTGCGACGGCGGTACCCGGAGTCTTCTAAATATTGCTGCTGAATCAGTTCCTCGCGGATTTCCTCTAAAGCTTGTAAATCTTCTGGGGTTTGATAGTTGTCTATTTGAGAAATGGCTGCTTCTACTTGCTCCAAATACTCAATTTCTGCTTTAACTTCCATCAACAGCGGTTCAACAGCAGTACGGGCGCGTTTGAGTTTTTGGTGTTGTTTGTACAGATTTTGAGCATTTTGCACCGCATTTTTATCTGGTTCTAAGGCAATCTTTAGGGGGTTGCCAGTTTCAAAGTCAGGGAGGATAATCTCCTTCATTCCTACTTGCCATTCATGGAGATGCGCCATTAACAAATCTGCTTTTTGCCTATACTCATCTGCTTGCTCGGATTGCTGTAAGCGTTGCTTAAAGGTAGCAGCTTTGACGCGCAATTTTTCTAAAATATTGTTGAGTTTTTGATTCAACTGATGCCGCAGTTGAGAAAATGTCTGTAAATTGAACTGGTCAGTGTAATAGCGATTGAGTAACTCTTGAATATCTTTAGCTGGTTTCAACGCACCCCAACCTAGGACATTGTATCCTCCTGTTGTCCAAACAGGTTCATACTTATCGCTCTCTAATCTTTGTAACCATTCGCACCAGTAATGAAACAGACTCTGCCAATCCTCAGAGTTTAGGGTATCTGTCGCACTGTCTGGATCTATACCTGATACTTGTAACATTGACTGTATCAGGGAAGGAGAAACACCACGGTAGTTTTTGAGTAACTGCTTTTTGATGGCTCCTGGTATTAAACTGACTCGTTCTTGCCAGCGTTCTTGAGATTCTGTCAAACTGGGTACGGTCGCAGTCAGCCGGGGTGGTTTTTCATATGGCTGTCCTGTGAGAATGGGACGGATACTGGATTGTTGTTGATTAACTTGGTGAGCAACAGTAATTATTGTGTTACTAGCATCGGTAAGAATAACATTACTATACTTACCCATAATTTCAACATACAGGTGATATAAAGCGCTTTCGCCCGGACGACGGGCAAACTGCAAATCTACTGCACGTTCCCAAGGGTCGATAATGTCTATGGAAACTAGTGCCAATCCACCTAACTGATGTACCAGTTGTTGGCTGAAGGTAAAAGTATCTGGGATTCTTGGTGGTGGATCTCCAATGTGAAGGCGGGCGGCTTGGGCTTGCCAAGAAATTTCCAGCCAACTCCGTTGTTTTATCGTGCGGAGTGCGATCGCAATGGTGTAGCTATTGCGCTGATAAACTTGCTCGATACGTGACGGTAGCCAGTTAGCGCGGAGATCGCTACAAACAGCTGTGAGAGTCGTAAAATCAAAAGTTTGCACAACGATTTCCCGTTTTAACAATTACTCAGCTACCAGTTGTTCACTGATTGAGTTATGTAAACGTCCATGGTAAGTATAACTCTACTACAATAGCAAAAACACAACATTAATAAGATCCCCGACTTCTTTGAGAAGTCGGGGATCTTCCAGCGTCACTCGTTAAGCGGCTTTCTTGCTTCTACTGCAACCTACACCTGCAAATGCTGCCAATGCGATCGCACCAATTGTACCGGGTTCGGGTACGCTTGTCTTAGACGAACCCCCGACTTTAAATTGGTATGCTAGTTGAGAATTTCTTGGTGGAGTTGTACCCGACCAAAACAACTTTGTCTGACCTGTCAGCACGAACGGATTGCTAATGTCGCTAACTCTAAGGTAATCCACGTCTGAAGCAATACCCAAAGAAGAAGAGTTTAAAGCTCCTATTCCTGTACCATTCAACACTAAGTTACTCAAACTAACAGTACTATTTTGTGAAGCAAAGGTACGGATGAAAATATCCGTCACGGAACCATTAAAAGCAGTGCTGGACAAAGTCTGACCGCCAACAACATATTTAACGTTGTTACCCGTGTATTCCAAACTAAAGTTTACTGGCTGATTGTTAACCCAGGTATACTGTTGTTGCTCAACAGGCTTACCACCTTGCTTAATATCTTCATTAATACTGAGTTCATAAGTAGCAAGACCTCCAAGATCGCCAATTCGACCTTCAGCAACAAACTTTTCGGAAAATTGCCCTTGCTTGATGAGATTTTCAAAGTCCGTATCTGTGAAATTAGGATTCTGGGTGAGCGTTAGAGCTTTTGCTGGGTTTGGAGTTATACACAGTCCAAGGGTAACTAGACCAAAAATCAAAAGCAGTGTCCGTTGAATCATGTGCTTGTCTCAATAAAAAATAGGGTTTCCTAGAAATTACTGATTACTACAGCTTCCCAGACTGCTTTTACATGAAACTTTAACAGAACTTCTTAATACTGGTACAAAGTACGGAAAGTTTTTAATAAAAACTTAATTCTTTCAGGAAAATATTAAACTTATTCAAGACACTACTAGTGTGTTGTGTCAGATTTTTCAAATTTGAATCGGGAAAAATAGTGAATGGATATGAGATGATATCTGGGCAGATAAACATATTTTTCTTAATTAGCAATATATCGATTTGGTACAAATACTTGATAAGATTCTGAATTGAATTTCAACTAGATTGCGGTATGAGCGCCAATAATAATGAAAACTATGACGATGAAGAGATGTCGTCAGGAGGTCAAAAAGGAGAAAAGGGCAAGAGCTTTAGAGGAGGCAAGAAGAAAAAGCGCGATAATTGGTATGGTTATAATGATAAAGACTTTCAGAAATGGTGGCATCGAATAGGAAAGGAAGAATTCGGTGGCAGAGATACTGATAATGCACAGCAAGCAAAAGAAGTTTATGAATATTGGGAGTTAATAGGAAAACCTATAATAAAGTAGCTAGAATTCCAAAGAGGGATAATATGACACTTAGCAGTACACAGTATCAAAAATATGTGGAGCAGCTTGATTCAAATAACAGAGATTTAGTGGTTGAAGCCGCTCATGCACTTGGCGACATTGGAGATCGTCGCTCTGTAAACATTTTAATAGAGTTACTTCAAAAAACAAATGACCCTGTTATTCGTAATGCTGCTGCTGTCGGATTACGCGAACTTGGAGATGAAAGAGCACTGAATCCAATAGTATCACTTGTAAATGACGCAAAAACTGAAGGTTATAGAGGTACTTTAATCTATGCTCTTGAAGGATTCGATTGCAGTCATTTATTACCGTTTTCAATCGAACAGGTAATTACAGGAAATTTTGAAGTCAGTCACCAAGCATTTTCTCTTATTGAGTCGATAGATGTAGAGGTTGACTCAAAAACGTTAAATATTTGTACTCAACGAGTCAAAGATGCTTTACTACAAAACGATGAAAAAGCTGGTTTGTTAGAAGACCTTATTGATTTATTGAATGAGATGCATTCTACCACTAATACAGACGAATTATAAAATGATTGGCATTCAAAAGTCTATAGTCTAGAGACAATAATGTTAATAACTCTCGACTATAGACTATTGGTTTCTTAATGCAGAAAACTTGCGCTCGCTAACTCACTAAAATTGCTTTTTCTTGTGGTAGTTTCTCAGGAGTTTCTTGCAGGGTTTTCTCAAGAGTTGCTTGCACAATTTGAGTGTAAAGCCGATCCAGTTGAGATGCTACTCCATCCCAACTAAATTTATTTTCAACTCGCCGTCTACCTCCTTGACCCCATTGATCCCCCAACTGTGGATTGCTGAGAATTTGGTCAATCGCAGCAGAGAAAGCTGTTGCATCTTGTGGTGTTGCTAATAAACCAGTTTCTTCTGGTATGACGGTAAATTGAAGTCCACCAACGTCACTAGCAACCACTGGTGTACCACTTGCCATGGCTTCAATCGCTACTAGTCCGAAAGGTTCATAGTGACTGGGAACAACGCAAACGTTAGCAGCAGCGTAATAGTATGGCAAAATTTCTTGACTGAGACGGCCTGGGAAGGTGGTGAAATCACCCATCCCTAACTCAGCAACAATGCTTTCAATGCGATCGCGTTCTATCCCATCACTATGACCGGGACGGCTTCCACCACCTATAATCAGTTGAAGTTTATCGGAACTGCGAAACTGAGATTGACCCACCGCACGCACCAAGGTTTCTATACCTTTGCGTGGATCGAAACGACCTACATAAAGCACAAGTTTAGCTTCAGGGTCAATACCCAATGCGGCTCTTGCTGTTTGTCGGTCAACACAACCAAACCTCTGAATGTCAGTACCGCATGGAATAATGTCAATATTCCCTTTTGTAGAAACAAGAGTTTGCATATGTTCTTTTTCCTGCGGACTCGTCGCCACAATACGTTCGGCTGTCTCCAAAACTTGCGCCTCCACTGCTAACCGAGTATTGGCTATCGGAGGAATCGTTTCTATTGTGTTGTACTTAACGACTCCTAAAGAGTGGTAAGTGTGGACCTGTTTGCTTCCTTGGATCTTCTTTAACTGCATCCCCACCCAACCAGAGAGCCAATAGTTTGTATGAACCAGAGGATACACGTAGTTGTTTTCCTGCTGGAATTTGAGGAAGTTATCCACAAATTCTGGCAAGTATCCAAATAGATTATCTCGTGGCACAAATTCAACAGTACCAGCCTCTAGCCGAATCGTCCGACAATTGGGGCTGTGCTGAACTATTGTTTCTTGCTCTGCACTAATTTTGCGAGTAAACATCTCAACCTGCAACCCCAATCTAGCCAGTGCTTCTCCCACTTGGCGCACGTAAACGTTCTGTCCTCCAGCCTCTTCTTTCCCAATTTCAATCGCCGGGTCGCCGTGGACTGAAATTAAGGCAATGCGTTGCTTAGTTCTAGAGTTCATAGTTTGTTGGTGTTTTTTCTTACGAAAGGTCTCCGGCATATCTGAATTCGCTCTTAGCCTTCAGCCTCGTTTATGGAATTTTTATTATTCTTTATTTTATTTTAATGTGCAATACATTTTTATACATCTGCTAACAGAAGTAGAATTTTTGATTTACGTATTTACATTTAAATTCTTTATATTTATATCCTATCTTTTTAGCTAATACACTTAATAAGTAATCTAAATATTTGTAATTTCAATTAAATTTATTAGTTTCCTTTTATACTTTATTGCATCGCTTCAATGCTTATTCCTAAGCAAAAATTATCAATAAACAGTATTCCATAACACTGAATATTATGATGTATTCACTGCATTTTTTAGAAAAAATGTCAATATAGCTTTGTAAAATAACCTTTGGCTCTTTCTTCAGAATTTTCGTAAACAACTTTTAAGCGATGGCAATTTGTTTCAATTTATACTGTTTTTTAATTAAATAAAAAATAATTTTTTTTCATAAAAGAGTATAATCTTACACTTTCTTTTTTTGCGCTAATGGTTTAGTTTACCAAATGTTAAGGTCATTGTTAGATGACATTTAAGCAACTAGTAGGGAATGTATAAATTGCATTTCTGTAAATTTTACCAATGGATATAAGCCTGTGGAATTGCAGTTAGTCTCTTCCCTCACCTTTACCCTCTCCCAAAGGTAGAGAGCTTTAAACACCTTCTCCCTCAACGGAGTTGGTTTGGGGATGAGGAGAAAAGAAGCTATTGCACCACCTATTTTTAAGCGATCCACTATCAAAACCTTGATTTAAGCTTTACTTCTACCTTCATGTACTAGCAGTGAGAACAAAAAAGAAACACGTAACCCAAATTGAGTCGAACTAGTGCCATCGCGACTGTTGAAAGAATGCGGTCAACCCTCTATCGTTTTCCTCGCAAGCAGAATACTTTTAATTCTGAATTCTACCTACACAGTACATAACAATAGCCCTGCATTTAAAACTTAGTCGTTTTTTTCAGCGGCAAAACAAGCTGCGCCTGAGTAGCTACTTTGATTGGATGCTAAGTTCAGAACGCAAGCCTATTCGCGCAGAGGAAAGTACAGCCAGCGATCGCTGTTTTTCCAACAGTTGCGATAGCAAAGCGCTGCTGCGTTCGCTCTTGGCGTCTCCCTTTGGGAGAAGCGCCGAACGCACATGATTCAGTTAAAAGGTTCCCAAAGCTAAATAGCTAAGGGACTTCATACGATGTGGCGGAAATAACCCCACCATCTATACAGCAATTAAAAACCAAAATCAGATTTTTAATTTCCCTAGAGGGAGAACTAACTTGTAGTTTGTGCCGCCAGCATTTGCTTGAGTTTTTCCAACTGATTAGCCCAGCGAGGATCTGGACGAATAGTGTCATCTGTGTTTCCAGATGCACTAGGAACATTCTCTCTAGCGCCGCCACCACGACGGGACTTTTTAGCGCTTTTTTCTCTACGGTTACCCCCCTCTTTTTGTATGGGAGCTGCATGGCTGCTTCCACCTTGACTTGGTGCTTTAGCCGGACTTGGTTGCTCTTCGCCACCTTCTTCCCCACCTTTAGTTCGAGGTAGAGCTTTTTCTAGCTTAATAGCGGAATCTTTGAACAAGAAACCATTGTATTTTTCAATAATTTGGTCTGCTTGCTCATCATTATTTACCGTCAAAAAACCAAAACCACGGCATTTGCCAGTTTTGCGGTCTTTAATCAGTTTAGTGGTGACAGCATCACCTTCAGCTGCAAAGACTGCTTGTAATTCTTGACGATCTATTTCTTCTTTTGGCAAATTACCTATGTATAGGCGAACGGACATGAAACATACCTCCAGATTTGACATTTGAATGAACGCGACCAGGCAAAAAACAGGGGCTGGTGTGCGAATGGTGAAGTGATACTATCCACTAACATTGCCACAAACCAACCTTTTTACTCCAAACTATTAACCAATACAATACAGTTTTTCACCAGGGTCAAGCTTCTTTAATATGACAGCGCACACAACGCCAATAACACCTTTAGTCTCAAAATTTTGAATTTTACAGAGTATAGCTGCCACTGGACTTCTTCGTTCCCTTTTTATTCCGAAGAATGCAACACCATTCCCTACATTATCACGGTATTTTACACGTAGCTAGTTCAAGATAGACATTTCCAGCGATTGCATAATCGCATAGTAGCATAAAATACACTTCGTCTTCTACTATTTTGTGTTTTTGAAACAAAAACCAGCCAATGGCTGGCTGATTTCGTGCTGTGTTGGGAAAAAAGGGGAATTATTGGCGCTTTACAGCCACACGGTTAACCAAGCTGGGATGCTAAGTTTGCCACTTGCAACTGTTAATGTAAATAAATGTAACATTTGTTTTGGGATTTTGCAACTTTTCTTTACAGTGACCAGTAATCAGTTACCAATGGTCACTGGTCACTGGTCACTGATTACTAGCCCTTGAATAGCACGTAAACTCCCCAAGCATTAAAAGCAATAGCCAGGATTATAGACAAAACGGGATGATAGCTATTGACAGTTTTGCCACTTTGAGTATTCAAGGTGTGAATATCTATCCAAGGTAACGATCCTTTTCTCAGCCAACCTGTAACGGTAATCCGGCGACCAATCAGGGCTTGGGTGTGAAGTTCTTCCCCAACTTGCGGAATGTAATGTAATTTTACGAGACTTGTGCTAGTTTGCAGTATTAAATCTTGCCCTAAAAAGTTACTATTACCTCGACGCCCTAAAAGCTTACCGACAAGATGTACTGGAGTACTGTCAACGGGAAGACTGGCGGGATTAGCAAGCAAAACCGGGAGTCGATTATCGGTTTGCACGGTTAGAGACTTAATACTGGGGAAAAAAGCATTTATCCGCACGATGATGCCAATGCCAATGCAAATTAACAAGCAACCCGTAACATAAGACGAATTGTCATATATCCACTTTAAGTTCAAAAACTTGAGTGCGTAAGCTGTTTGCCAAAGTATCCAAATTAAAAAGGCAAACAGAATACCTACAGGAATCCCCAAAAAAGGCGCAATTTGAAAAAGAAAAGACTGGCGCTTCACCTTTAAAGGCTTTTGATTTTCCATATTTAATTCCGTATCTAAACGCCAAAGACGGGCAATTGATGTTAAATGTTGTAAGCGATCGCCCATCAAAGGATGAGTTTTGTTAAAAATAAACCACCACCGATAAGGATTAAGAGTATCCCACATTAAAAAGGATTCAAAGGTTGTGTGAGGAGCTATACTTCCCAAACAAATACTTTGTTGATAGCCAACTGGTGCCATTATGTTCAAGCTTTCTAATTGCCAACAAGTATGTTCTTGTTTTTGAATATCGCTAGCAATCCCAATAGCAATTTTGAGTAATCCACGAACAAGACCATTGGGGTTACCTGTAATGTCAGCAGCAATGCGATCGCTATAGTAATGACGAAGCTGAGACAACCACAAAGAAGTTCCAGTTAACAAACACCAAATTCCATAGGCAAAGCTTGACATATACGCCAAAACCACCCGCAAAACTTTGATTTCTCTCTTATCTCCCCAGATAGCAATTTGTTGATAGAGTAGGTAGAAAGGAATTGTAACAAGTAATACCAAAGACATGACAACAAAATCCCAATGAGCAATATGCCCGAGCGATCGTGCGTAGATAGCAGCAATTTCATCTTCAGCTAATTGCTCTAACAAGCCCTGACTGACAACAATTCGAGCAGTCCGGCGTAAATTTCCGTATGTTATGACTATTGGAGCAGATAGAGGTAAAACACCCAGCTTTGGCAACTTCCAACCTTGCTGCTGACAGTACCTTTGCAGCACCCGAACGGCTTCCTGACTGTATTTATTTAAAGTATCTTTGTTAAATTCTCGCTGGTAATAAAAGTTGATTAAAAGTCCATCAAGCAACCAAGGTGATAAACCGATTAAAAAGAAAAGGGTTAAGAGGAGAAAAAATGTAGGGTCTGCGTATAAGAGTTGTATTGGCTCAAGATACGGTAAGTTCATTAATGTGTTGTTGATAAATTGCATCGCAAATATCAACAATTCCCGCATTATCCAAAATAGAGCAATAAATGTTCCGGCTTGCAACAACCGAAAGGGAATTAAATTAAGCTTTTGTAGAGGTTGCCAAGACTTTGCTCTTGGTGCCTGTTTCCAGTATATCGTCAGTGGTTTTATGGGTTCGCGGATAGCTACAGGAGGAGGAGAAACAGGAGGGGGGGAGGGGGGGAGGGGGAGAGGGGGGGAAGAAATTTCACCTTGTCCCTGTGTCTCCTTATCCCCGTGTCTTCTTGTTCCCTTCTTATCTCCATCAAAAGCAACAAATCCAGTGGTATCAGTTTTTGGCTGACTCGTTTTACTGGGTTGTGTCAGATGTTTTAGAGTGCGTTGCGCCCACTCTTGTACTTGAGTATTATGACTTTGAGTGAGAGTTTTACAGAGAGTTCGTGCTTCTAGGGTGTTTCCACTGCGTGTGTATGCTACAACTAACCCTATCTGCGCTTGTAAGCCAGCATTGCTGTTACCTTCTCTTGCAGCGACTGCTTTTAAAGTCGCAATCGCACTCTGATAATTTCCTTGCTTAAGGATGTTTAAACCTGCCTCCAAAGACGGTTCAAATTGCGAAGGCATAAAAATTCTCTCACTCTATTTTAATGCGGTTAGTTGTTAGTGGATAGTTGTTAGTTGTTAGTGGATACTTGTTCATCTACTAACCACTATCTACTAACCACTATCCACTATCTACTAACCCTCAGCCACTTGCTGTGTAGAAAAGACTGGTGCGATCGCGCTCAGTTTTAAATTAGGATGGTCTTCCAGCAATTGATGGCAATTCCATTCATTACGGAACAGTAACACTGGGCGTCCAAGGTTATCTTTGACTGTTGTTGTGTTAAACAAGCGTCCTATTGTGTTTAGCGCTTCCCAACCACCATCTACCCATCGGGCAACTGAGTAAGGTAGTAATTCTAACAAAGTTTCTACTCCATACTCATTTTGCAAGCGGAATTGCACAACCTCAAATTGTAGTTGACCGACTGCTGCTAAAATGGGGTCGCGTTTAGCCTCATCTACTGAGTACATAATTTGTACAGCCCCTTCTTCCCGCAACTCGGAAACGCCTTTTTGAAATTGTTTAAATTTAGAAGGATTTGGGTTGCGGAGAGTCGCAAATAGTTCTGGCGAGAAATACGGAATCCCTTCATATTCCAACTTTTGACCAGTATAAATTGTATCTCCTATAGCAAAAACGCCAGGATTGTTTAAGCCGATAACGTCGCCTGCATACGCAACGTCAATGGATTCTCTTTCTTGTGCAAATAATTTTTGCGGGCGGGACAAGCGGATAATTTTGCCAGTACGAGCATGATTGACTGTCATGTCTTTTTCAAATTTACCCGTACAAACACGAACAAAAGCAACACGATCGCGATGTTTTGGGTCCATGTTCGCTTGTAGTTTAAAAATAAATCCAGTAAATTCCGGGTAGGTTGGCGGTACATCACCTGCAGTGCTGTTATGCGAACCCGGTCTGAGGGCATAATCAAGGAAGGAATTGAGGAATAACTGTACCCCAAAGTTGGTCATGGCACTACCAAAAAAGACGGGTGTCATTTTGCCTTGGTGTACCAATTCTAAATCCAGTTCCGGTCCTACCCCTTCCAACAGTTCTAAATCGTTTTTTAGCTGGTAGTAGAGGTCTTGTTCTAGGAGTTCCTCAATTTTTGCATCACCTAAATCAACCACCGTATCTACAGCTTCGCGGCTACCGTGGGCGCTTCTTTCAAATAAGTGAATTTGTTGTAGCTGACGGTCAAAAACACCTTTGAAGCGATCGCCCATACCAATTGGCCAGTTGACAGCGTAAGTCTGCAAGCCTAATTCTTGCTCGATTTCGTCCAACAGATCCAACGGTTCCCTTCCCGGACGGTCAAGTTTGTTAATAAATGTGAAAATAGGGATACCGCGCATCTTGCACACTTCAAACAACTTCCGTGTTTGTGGTTCCAAACCTTTCGCTACGTCAATCAGCATCACCGCATTATCTGCTGCGGCTAGAGTGCGATAAGTATCTTCACTGAAATCTTGGTGTCCGGGAGTATCTAATAAATTAATTTGGCAATTCCGGTATTCAAACTGTAAAACTGTAGAGGTGATGGAAATACCGCGTTGTTGTTCCATAGCCATCCAGTCGGATGTTGCCTTGCGCTGTGCTCGCCGTGCTTTCACTGCGCCTGCTTCGTGAATGGCACCTCCGTAGAGCAGAAGTTTTTCGGTCAGTGTTGTTTTTCCGGCATCAGGGTGGGAGATAATTGCAAAATTACGGCGACTTTCAACTGCTGTATGCAGTTCGGGCAGGAGTTCAGTTGACATATCTGTTCAATGCTTGTAATCTAACTTAACTTTTTCCAACTTTAGCGAGTGTTTTAATATTAAGACAACAATAGCTTGTGATAGGGTCTTATATAAGTGTTGAGCAATGGGTTCTGGTTACTGAGTAGAATTTATACACGAAAATATCAAAACTCATTGCTTGCTGTCTACAACGTTCATATCAAGTCTACTCAATATTTGTAACTAGAACTCGAACCTCAGCACTTTATTCCTTTTAGTTACACGGGAGTGACAAATGTACGACACGGATACGCGAAAGGTTTTATCAGCACTGTGTCATGGAGCAATTTTCTTCAATTTTCTGTTTATCTCAATCGGTATGCCTATTATCATCCTGTTAACAACTCAAGATCCAGTTGTTAAGAAAAATGCCAAAGAAGCTATCAATTTCCACTTTAATGTATGGTTGTACGGAATTATAATTGGAGCCTTGGTTATAGCAAGCGTTGGTTTACTAGGTTTTGTCGGATTCTTGTGGTTTTTAGTTCATTGGGGACTTACAATTTGGGCGCTTTTCCATGTTCTAAACAATTCTGAAACAGCTTTCCGCTACCCCTTCATCTTCCGGATTGTTTAGCAGTGACCAGTGACCAGTGACCAGTGACCAGTGACCAGTAACCAGTAATTGGTCTTGTATGTATAGGAATTCTATCTGATTTTTGAAACACTTGTAGGGTGGGCATTGCCCACCGTATGACTGTCTTGCTTCTAAACCAATGACCAGTGACAAATGACAAAGAACTATTAATTTTTAATAAGTTTTTCAGTTAAGAAATTCAGGGAACTTTTAAGATTTAGTACTTACAGGCTAGCTGTAAAATACAAAAAAATACAAAATTGCCCCACAACATCATCAGCAGTAGGGCAGAGGAAGTTAAGCGCTTTCTGTAGTTTCTCTGACTACAGAACGTTTTGACTGTGCCTTTGTGACGCTTTGTTTTGTGTCCATTATTCCAGATTTTTAGTTCGGGTTTACAAAGCTTTATGTTTCCAACTCATCGTCCCCGCCGTTTGCGTACTCATCCACAACTGCGCCGCATGGTACGCGAAACTGTACTCACTACAAACGATCTGATTTACCCCCTATTTGCTGTACCTGGGGAAAGTATTGCTCATGAAGTGAGATCGATGCCCGGTGTCTTCCAACTTTCGATAGATAAAATTGTGGAAGAAGCAAAAGAGGTTTATGACCTGGGCATTCCTGCCATCATTTTATTTGGGATTCCAGCAGATAAGGACGTAGATGCGACAGGTGCATGGCACGATTGTGGAATAGTCCAAAAAGCTGCTACGGCTGTTAAAGAAGCAGTATCAGATTTGATTGTCATTGCTGACACTTGTTTGTGCGAGTATACCAGTCACGGTCACTGCGGTTATTTACAAGTGGGTGATTTGACAGGACGGGTTTTAAATGACCCGACTTTAGAATTACTCAAGAAAACGGCAGTTTCTCAGGCAAAGGCTGGTGCGGATATCATCGCCCCTTCTGGTATGATGGATGGCTTTGTACAAGCAATTCGCAGTGGTTTGGATGAGGCGGGATTTCAAGATACACCGATTTTGTCCTATGCAGCTAAATACGCTTCGGCTTATTACGGTCCTTTCCGGGATGCAGCAGATTCCGCCCCACAATTTGGCGATCGCAGAACTTATCAAATGGACCCCGGTAACGGTCGTGAAGCCCTCAAGGAGATTGACTTAGATATCGCTGAAGGTGCTGATATGCTCATGGTGAAACCCGCCTTGGCATATATGGACATTATTTGGCGAGTAAAAGAGGCTAGCAACTTACCTGTTGCTGCTTATAACGTTTCTGGCGAGTATTCCATGGTTAAAGCGGCTGCACTTAACGGTTGGGTTGATGAGCAGCGTCTGGTGATGGAAACTTTAATCGGGTTCAAACGTGCAGGTGCTGACTTGATACTAACCTACCATGCTAAAGATGCGGCACGTTGGTTGCAGCAGGAGTAGCAATCTTATTGGGCAACACATTTGGCAACGGATAAGATAACGAATATCGAATGGATTATCAACTTGTAGATAACTCATACGGTATGACCGTTACAAATTCGTTGCCACATTTGTTTTTAGGGGTTGGGGAGTAGGGAAAAGCGATTTTCGTAACTTGATGGTGATGAACTTTTTTTGTTGGGACTGCTTAAGTATGCGATTATTCTTTTATAGGAAGATAAATTTTGCTATTTTTACCGTGTCCGCAATCGCCCAAATTACACGATGACAGCAGTTGTGAGTCATAAGACCACAAAACAGCAAAGAGTAGCACTCAGGAGAATAGCCCATTTGCCAGATACGGAACTAATGGATTATAAAATAATATAGTTAATAAATAATCTTTGTTGGCTTTAATACGTCAACTGATTTACTAAATAAGTACTTAGTTTAAAAGGGAGCATTGGGGTATGGATATGCAAGTCCTGAGAGAGCGTGCGGGACTTAGTCGTGCAGAGGTTGCCTTCAGGCTTGCAATCAGTGAAACGAGCGTCCGCAATTGGGAAGCAGGACGTACAGAACCCACGATGACACCAAAAAAATATTTAGAAGCTCTGCGACTATTTAAATGCACGCCTGAAGAACTAGCAGCCGCTAGTGAAAAATCTATTAATCAGCGACACAAGCGCAAACCAGGAAGACCTAGAAGGTTCCCAGAAAATCCAATTGGTCAGTCTTCCCCCATGAGTCAGGTTAGTCAAGTATCCGATACGCCTAGCTTGATATACAGTGACCAGTGACCAGATCGTGTGTTTGCTCACCAACAGGGAGAGCAGATGCACGATAAGATTCTAAAGACAATATCTCAATAAAAGTCCAATGGCAGAAACACTATTCTTCAACGCTTTACGGGAAGCCATTGATGAAGAAATGGCTCGTGATGCAACTGTATTCGTTCTTGGGGAAGATGTCGGTCACTACGGCGGTTCCTACAAAGTTACTAAAGACTTATACCAAAAGTATGGGGAACTCCGGCTTCTAGATACTCCCATAGCTGAAAACAGCTTTACTGGCTTAGCTGTGGGTGCAGCAATGACAGGGTTGCGACCAATCGTTGAAGGTATGAACATGGGCTTTTTGCTCCTCGCTTTCAACCAAATAGCTAATAACGCTGGTATGTTGCGTTATACCTCTGGTGGTAATTTTAAAATCCCAATGGTGATTCGCGGTCCTGGTGGTGTGGGAAGACAGTTGGGGGCGGAACACTCCCAGCGCTTGGAAGCATACTTCCAAGCCGTTCCTGGGTTGAAAATTGTGGCTTGCTCTACACCATACAATGCTAAAGGGCTTTTGAAATCCGCAATTCGCGATGACAACCCCGTGTTATTTTTTGAACACGTTCTGCTCTACAACCTGAAAGAAGATTTGCCTGAAAAAGAATATTTTCTGCCTTTGGATAAAGCAGAAGTTGTACGTAGCGGAAAAGATGTGACAATATTGACTTATTCACGGATGCGCCATCACGTGATACAGGCAGTAAAAACTTTAGAAAAAGAAGGTTATGACCCCGAAGTGATTGATTTGATATCACTTAAACCGCTAGATTTTGATACTGTTGGTGCATCTGTAAGAAAAACACACCGCGTAATTATTGTGGAAGAGTGCATGAGAACAGGAGGCGTTGCAGCAGAGTTAATCGCCTCGATTAATGACCGTCTATTTGACGAATTAGATGCACCTGTACTGCGGCTTTCTTCTCAAGATATTCCAACACCATATAACGGGACTCTGGAAAGGCTGACAATTGTTCAACCAGAGCAAATCGTTGAAGCTGTTGAGAAAATGGTAGCGCTACGCGTGTAAGAGGAGAAATTGGGAATTGGGAACTAAGGATTGGATTAGTATAAAATGATTTAAGCCATAATCCCCAATTCCTAATCGCCATTCGCTCTCAAACAACGTTATCATAAGCTTTGTCGCAGCGAGTGAGACTATGCAAAGACAGCGATCGCTACTATTTCTGATATCTATTATGGTTGTTGCCGCCATTGCGGTGATATCACTTATTCCCGTACCTCTAGGTTTGGACTTACGCGGAGGTTCGCAGCTAACAATAGAGGTGAAAACAACACCAGAAATTCAGCAAATCACTGAAAGAGAATTGGAAGCTGTAAAAAGTGTTGTTGAAGGTCGTATCAATGGTCTTGGGGTTTCCGAACCAGTCATCCAAACGGTAGGCACAGATAAAATATTAGTGCAGCTGCCTGGGGTGAACGACCCAGAACAAGCAGAACGAGTGCTAGGAGGTACAGCACAGTTAGAGTTCCGCACCCAAAAGCCTAATACCGAACCTCAACTTTTTGCCCTTCAAGCTTCCAGATTTCAATTGAAGGCAAAGCAAGACGAACTGAGAAAGAGCAAAGATAAAGCTGCTATTGACAAAAATCAACAAGAGTTAAAAAATAACACTAATGCAATTGCAGAATTATTTGAAAGTACAAATCCGCCTTTAACTGGGAAATACCTCAAAGATGCCTACGGCGAACCCACTCAAGGCAATGATTGGAATGTTGCCATTCGCTTTGATAACAAGGGGGGTGAATTATTTGCCGAGCTGACGAAAAAACTAGCAGGTACTGGACGCAGTATTGGTATTTTCTTAGATAACGAACTTATTAGTGCTCCTACTGTCGGACCGGAATTTGCTGCGGCGGGTATTACTGGTGGTGCGGCTGTGATTACAGGTCGGTTTACCCCCCAACAAGCGAACGATTTAGGCGTACAACTCCGTGGTGGTTCGTTACCAGTACCCGTAGAAATTGGTGAAATCCGAACTGTTGGAGCAACCTTGGGTAAGGACAGTATACAAAGCAGTATTTATGCTGGTATTGGTGGTTTGTCGTTAGTATTAATATTTATGGTAGTGTACTATCGACTACCAGGTGTAATTGCGGACATATCTCTATTAATATACTCTCTCCTAAGTTGGGGTGCTTTTGCACTGTTAGGAGTTACACTAACGTTACCAGGTATTGCCGGCTTTATCCTCAGTATTGGTATGGCAGTTGATGCCAATGTGCTAATTTTTGAGCGCACTCGAGAAGAATTGCGGGCTGGTAAATCTCTGTATCGTTCTGTAGAATCCGGTTTTTATCGTGCATTTTCCAGTATCTTAGATAGTAACGTCACGACATGGATTGCTTGTGCGGCACTGTTTTGGTTGGGTTCTGGCTTGGTGAAAGGCTTTGCCCTTACCCTAGCTTTAGGGGTGGCGGTAAGTATGTTCACAGCAATCACCTGCAGTCGCACATTCATGTTTTTGGCAATTTCTTTCCCCTCGCTGCGGAAACCGGAACTTTATTGTCCGAACCTGCCAGTGACGAATAAGGCAGAGGTGGCTCAATGAAACTCAGTATAAACAAATCAAGAGGGATTTGGTGGATTGTTTCTTCCCTCGTTATTCTTGTCGGTGTCATGTCAATGGTGATTTCTTGGCAGCAAATTGGTTCTCCCCTGCGTCCTAGCCTCGATTTTGTAGGTGGTACGCGCTTGCAGTTTGAACGGGATTGTTCTCAACCGAATAACTGCGGTACACCCATTGATATCAATGTGGTTCGAGACGTTGCAAAAGCCCAAGGATTGGGTGATAGCAGTATCCAAGTGATTGCTGACAAAGAAACTGGCAAAGACAATGGGGTTCTCATTCGGACAAAAACTTTAACGCCTGAACAACGGACTCAGTTACAGAATGCGATCGGCGAGAAAATAGGTGCTTTTGACCCGCAGAAGAATCAAATTGACACTGTTGGTCCGACGATTGGGCAAGAATTATTTAGATCCGGTATCATCGCTCTGGTAGTATCCTTTGCTGGCATTGTTATCTACATGGCTGTGCGCTTCCAATTGGATTATGCCGTGTTTGCGATCGTTGCTCTATTTCATGACGTGCTAATCACGGTAGGGACTTTCTCAATTTTGGGTTTGGTTGCAGGTACGGAAGCTGATAGCCTTTTTATCGTTGCTCTGCTGACAATTACGGGTTTTTCAGTTAACGACACTGTAGTGATTTACGATCGCATTCGCGAAACTCTCAAAATTAATCCTAACCGTTCCTTTGCAGAAATTGTAGATGATGCAGTTAATCAAACCTTAGCTAGATCAATTAACACAACACTAACTGTACTGCTGACATTGCTTGCTATCTTTCTGTTTGGGGGAGAGACACTTCACAATTTTGCTTTAGCATTAATCATTGGTTTTACAGCAGGGGCTTATTCAAGTATTTTCATTGCTAGTACGCTTCTGTCTCTGTGGCGAGAACGCAACGGCGAATCAGGAATAACCAATCCTACTGACTCAGTAGATGCTTGACTCTGATAGTTAGTGGTGTAGGACAGGCATCTCGCCTGTCATTGTTGGTGGTTAGTAGTTGGTAGCCATTAACAACTAACAACTAACAACTAACAACTAACAACTAACAACTAACCACTGGGAAATGGAAAACATCGACCCCTGTTTTGCTCAACAAGTGCTCAGACTACACCAGCTTCAGGTAGGTGCTCGATGGTTGTTTGTTAGCTTTTTATGGCTTACTCTCGCACCTGTTTGTTTATGGAATTTGCGTGAAGAACTTATTTTATGGCGGCAATACTTTACTTGGGTAGCCGTGCGATATGGTCTCTACTATCATCCATTGTCTACTCTAGGTTTATCTTTCTGTATTGCCATGACCCTAGCTGTCTTGATTTGGCAAAGTCGAAATATCTTATTTGGAATGCCTGAGGATGAAAAACAACGTCTCGAAAAACAGGTTTTTCAAATTCGCCAACAAGGTCCCAGTCATCCACTCTGGAAATGGGTCTGTAGCTAAAGTATATTTATTAATAGCATGGTCTCCGGTAAAGATGCAAAATGTAGAACAGCACACAATTAAACACGAGCACGAGTGGTTTCCTTATTGTGAGGAGATTACTAAAGTCTCGCGCCAACTTTACAACACGGCTCAATTTACACAACGTCAAGGTTTCTTTTACGGCTGGGGTACGCAGTCGCAGGCAAAGTTAGATGTCATGTTTAAATCAAACAGCAGTTATAGCATGATGCCTGCAAAAGTTGCTCAACTCGTTTTCAAACAAAATGCAGATGCCTGGACTGCTTATTTCAGGGCAATGGAGGCATACAAATTAGAGCCGAAAAAATTTACGGGTTGTCCAAAACCGCCTAGTTATATTGAGAGCCATCTCAATATTGTCAAGTTTAATTATCAAGCTATTAGTAAAAAGGAGTTCAAGAACGGCTACATTGTCCCCTCAATGTCTCCAATTAAACTACCTGTAAAACCCCGGTTAAAATTTGACGATTTGTGTGAGGTGAGAATCATACCTAAAACAGGTTGTTTTGTGATAGAAGTCGTTTATGATGTTCCAGACAATGCGGAATTTTTCTGTAGTCTAAATCCAGAGTTAGCTGCCTCTATTGATATAGGGTTAGACAATCTAGCAACAATTGTGTTTAGTGACCCGACCATACAGCCAATAGTCATAAATGGTAAACCGTTAAAATCGGCTAACCAATTGTATAATAAGCAGCTAGCTAGGTTTCGCGGGTTTTTACCTGACGGAAGAGGCACATCATCTCGGATTCAAAACATTGTGCGTAACCGAAACAACTTTGTGAATAGCTACTTACATCAATCAACCAAAATGATAGTTGACGAACTGGTAAAAAACGGTGTACTGATAGTAGCTATCGGGAAAAACGAACAATGGAAAACTTCTCTAAATATTGGCAAGAGAAATAACCAAAACTTTACTCAGATTCCACACGCGATATTTATCGAGATGTTGACTTACAAACTTGAAAAAGTTGGCATTACCGTTAAGGTAGGCGAAGAATCCTACACTAGCAAAGCTTCGCTAATTGATTGGGACATCATCCCAACATTCAACCCTAACAATAAGGTAAAACATACTTTCTCTGGAAAGCGAACACAACGTGCGTGGTATGTAAGTAAAGATGGTTTGAGAATTCAGGCAGATGTTAACGGTGCATTTAACATCGGCAGAAAAGTAATCCCAAACTCTTTTAATTGCTTGCAAGAGATTGTAGAGAGGGATAGGGGGTGTCTGGTAGTACATCCTTTGGCGTTTAACACCTTTGTTCTGTCGAGCAGTCGATAAAAAAGGTGTTGCTTAAACCCAGGTGTAGTAGTTTGCCTATATTTGACTACGTAAACTGGAACTATTATTTAAAGATATAATTTACTTTTATCCCGCACAACGAGATGAAGGATAAAAAATATACCCTTCTCTTCGGTAAAATTCATGGATTCTACTCAAATTCGATTGTTCCCTTTCTATGACTGAAGTTCAACTTCAGGAATTACGCGAGGGATAGACAATTGTAGCCTTGTATAGCTATCTGAGTGTTCCCAATCTACAGGACAGGCAAAAATTTCTAGCTTTCCCGCCATTACTTCTATGAGTGTTTGATTGAGTAGTAGCTTCATTCCTGGAGATAAACAAGATTTCAGTTCCTCTTGCTTGAAAAATTTATCATCAGTTGCAATTAAGTCTATTTGTTCTTGTATGGGAATAGCATGAGTTGGTACATCCAGCCAAATGCAAACGCGATCGTCTGTAGGAGAAAACCCAACAGAAATGCGAAGACTACCCTCCTCCATTTGGGCAATACAACTTTCTACCAAATTTACTAAAACGTAATGCAACCAGTAAGGGTCTGCTAAAACGTAAATTTCTGGATCTGGCGGAGACATGAGTAAGGGATAATTGCGATTCTCAGCCAGCATATAAATGACTTCATGAAGATGCTGTAAAATATCTACAAGTGATAGAGGCTGAATATTTAATTTATTAGTACCGTATTCTGTCCTAGCAACATTAAGAATTTCATCTATTAGCTTCAGCAACTTCAGTGCTCTCTCATGAGCTTGGGAAATAAATTCTCTCTCTTCCTCCGGATCTTCACAGAGGTTTGACAAAATTAACTGGTGCAACCCAATTAATCCATTGAGAGGCGATCGCAAAACGTGGGTTGTTCTTGCCAAAAACCCAGCTTTAAACTGGCTCATTTCCCGTGCCATATAGTATGCCAGCTGCGTTTGCTTCATTTGTTGTAAAAGTGCTGACACATTTTGATGATCTTGAGGCGATAAGGCAGATGAACTAGACGTTGGTTCCTGCCTTGCTAATAATCTGCAAATACCATATCCCAACGCTATTCCTATTCCTAAAGATATCCAGTTACTCCAATCCATAATTAGTGACCAGTAATCAGTGAGCAGTGACCAGGTTTAAAATTCTACCTTTATAGCACCCTGCCGCAAGACCTGCCAATTTTCTTCAGTCCATTTCACTACAGTAGAAGGTAGACCGATTCCTTGTAATTCAGTATCGTATTCTGTTGCTGCCAAGCTGAGAATATCAGGAAACTGAGCTTCTATTTCGCTGACTGTCAGTAAAGGAGGCTGACCTGATAAATTGATACTAGTCGTGGCCAGTGGACCTGTTTGTGCCAAAATTTTGCGGGCGATCGCATTATCTGGAATCCGTATTCCTACTGTAACAGAGTTACTTAATTGATTCGTGAACTGACTAAAATTTTCATCACTATCGGAGACCATGACTCTTGGTACGCGTTTTGAAGCTGGTAGTACCAAAGTCAGTGCTCCAGGCCAATACTTCTTTGCCACTTCACGCCAAACTTTGTATTCTTCATCTCTACCTTGAGTAAATGCCCAAACTTCATCTGCATGAGCAGCCATTAATATCAAAGGTTTCTCTCGACTTCGTTGCTTTGCAACATAGATTAACGAGCTTCTTTCAGGTAGGGATGCCAAAGCAGGAACTGTATCTGTCGGAAAGCTAACAAGTTTTCCGGCACGTGCGCCAGATATGAGAGCATCTAGAGAAACAACTGTCATCTTTGGGGAGTTGGGAATGGGGAGTTGGGAGTAGGGATAAGAATAATACTTTTAACTTAACACTCCTCATCCCTCACTTTTCCGATAAGCAAGAGCAAATCTATAGATACCAGCTAAATCCGCATAAATTTGAATGTTGCAATAACTACCACAACGTTGCAATATTTCTCGGACAGCGTCTGCTTGCCCTGCCATCATCTCAATCAGCCAAACTCCGCCCGGTTGCAAATAGGTGGGCGAAACTTCTACTAAATGGCGGATACAGTCTAAGCCATCAGGACCACCATCTAAAGCCAGATGTGGTTCATGGTCGGTAACTTCGGGTTGCAAAGTAGGGATGGTGCTAGTGGGTATATACGGTGGATTAGATACCATTCCACTAAACTGACCCCTGAGAGATTCTAAGGGATTCCACCAAGAACCTTGATAAAACTGAATACGTTCCTCAAAACCCAAGCTTCGAGCATTTGCCATTGCGACTTCTAATGCCTTGTGACTGGAATCAACAGCATGAATTGTTGCGTTCTTAAATGTATCTGCCAGCCCTACGGCAATAGCTCCACTACCAGTCCCCAAATCAGCCCAATGCCCTTGTTGAAGGTAAGGGAGATTGACTGTAGCCGTTATTGCCAAATCTATCAAGCATTCTGTTTCTGGTCTGGGAATCAAAACCGAATTTGACACTGCAATTTTAAACTTTCGCCAAGGAGTCACTCCAGCAATATACTGCACTGGTAGACGCTCCTTTAATCGCTTTTGCCACAGTAGGTCTAAATCGAACAGTGATAACTGTAGCGGAATTTGTGGTTTGTCTTTGAAGGATTCCAAAAGCAGTGTCAAACGATCCAACCCAGCGATCTCTTGAAGCAGCCAATCTACTTCAGCAGTTGGGACACCAAAGGCGTTAGCAGCTTTTATTGCCGTATTACGCCACTGCCAAAGCTGTAACCCAGTGACGACTGACTGTTTATCCGCCATGACTCAATCTAAGATGAAAACCAGTTGTTATTTTTTAGGTGCAGGTGCAGCTGGTTTAGCAGTCCCTTGCTTGGTGACAACATATTGCATGCTATCAGAAGAGGGGACTATAGCTACTTGGCTGAGCCATGCGTCATTTTTCTCGCGTAAAGTTTTAATCACGTTGTCTATATCTACAACCTGAATATCAGCTTTGGGAACTTGTGCTTTCACTTGTTCCAATAAACCCTGTGCGTCTTTCTTACTTAAAAACAGAGGGATCATTTCTTTATTGTCAGTTTTTCGTTTTACCGATACGTATCCTTTATCGGGAGATCTCACAATAAAGACAGGTACGCTGGGGAACTGCTGCACGTTTTTACCGCTTTGACGCAATAATGTCATCGCACCTTCCAAGTCTTGTTTTCCTGGTTGAAAAGCAAATACGGGGCGGTCTGGTTTATTAGCACCATCGCGAAGTCTTTGATAAATCAATCCAAGAGGGACTGGTGTCACTTGCAAGCTTTTGACCAATTCTGCCATTTTCGGGTCACTGCCTTTCGTGTTTCGCAGCTCGTTGACAAAAGCCTGTGCTTCTTGACCGCTCATAAAAACGTCTGTGACAGCAACGTCTTTTTTCGGTGCATTTTGCCCGTTTTGAGCGTTAGCCGGAATTGTACGAGTTAAGGGAACGCCTTTGTTGTTAGTAATCAAAAATACGGGTACTGGATCTAATTTTTCTTTGATTTGCTGTTCTGTTAATGCAAGCACCGGAACAGCTCCACTAAAAATTGTCGCCAGTAGAGTACTCCCTACTAAAGTTACTGTTGTGCTCCAGCGAATAAGTGATTTCATGACTTCTCCTTGCAGTAAATGTTTCTCAATAGATTTGATAAAGGATAAAATATGAAGGATCAAGGCTAAAAGATGAAGGGGAAAGGGTAAGATGCTAATCCTTCATACTTCATACTTCATACTTCATACTTTTGTAGATACTGGTGTATGTTAACCAGAATGGCAAACAATTTCCTCTTTAGCCAAGGTGCCAAATGCCATTTTATTGGCTTTACCTAAAAAAAGGGACGCTAATAAATAGTAAATCGTTCCTATTGCAAATAGTAGAAAAATGTCACAATGATTACACAATATGTATACTTTTTCAAGTAGGCTTTGCTGCAATTGAGTTTAACCACTAGAAGTTAAGTGGAAAACAGTGAAATTGCTATGTTTCGGAAAAATCTGCAATTTCATGTAAGTCAATTTACATAAAAATTGCAGAAATTCAAGCAAATTCAAATCTTAATTTTTGATGATTTGCACAAAAAAACCAGTTTTTTGACAAAACTGGTTTTTTTTCAGTATTCAATGAGTCGGGATGACAGGATTTGAACCTGCGGCATCCTGCTCCCAAAGCAGGCGCGCTACCAAGCTGCGCTACATCCCGACAATAAGTTATCTGCCATATTTTTGCTTATTTCGCTTTCATGGCTGTCTAACCTAGACCATTATAGCTAAATTAACTGGAGTTGGCTAGTTCTTTTTTTAAAATCTAGTGAGGATACCAAAACATACCTTTAATGCCTTCCGGATCGGCCATGAATCCCAAAGTCCGGTAAAAGTCTACAACATGAGGATCTGCAAAAAGAGTCACATTACTAATTTCTTCACTCCTTAATTTTTTAAGTACGTATTTCATCAGCGCTTTGCCACATCCTTGACCTTGAAACTCCGGATGAACTACGACATCCCAGATAGTAGCGTTAAACGCGTGGTCTGAAGTAGCACGGGCAAAACCTATAAGTCGTCTTTTGTTTCCTCGCACCTGCCACATGGTGGCAACCAGAAAACTGTGCTCAATCGCTTTTTTCACTTTTCTGAGGGGACGTCGCGACCAACCGACAGAATCACAGAGTTCTTCTAGTTCATACAGGTCGATGTCTCGTTCAGTGCTGAACACGATGCGAGCCTCTTGCGAAGAAGTTTCACTCTTGCCACTGGGACTGGAATTACCCGTAGCGTCTGTGCTCATCTCCTCAAAGGGGTTTGTTTTAGCTGTTGTGGCTGTATCTGATGTACTAAACCAAGTTTTCCAAAAACCCATGCCAACGTGGTTCGGGTAGTATAACTAAATTGGTCTCTACTGAAAAAGTGATGATTCACTTGTACCTGCACGCCACCCTCCTTTCTCCTTCCACTTACACTCATAATTATGTATTTTTAGGATTTTGAATAGCAGTAGCTAGCAAGTGCGTGTTTCACACTAATCTCTTTCAACTTTAGCATTATGTTATGGAGCCAAGGAGAAATTACTGAAAATGGGTAATGCCCCACTCCCCACTCCCCACTCCCCACTCCCCACTCCCCACTCCCGGAATTATGGCTTCTGGCTTAAAATCTTCTACACTAGAACTTCTCAAACGCTTTAACCGAGCGTTTCCTCAGTTTTACGAACAATTTGTTAGCAGTGAGATTCAGTTACAAAATTTGCGGCTCGCATACCGCCTCTATAAAAGTAGACGCGCTGTTATAGAGCTGAAACCTGAGGGTAGCAAAAGTGCTTTACATTTTGCCTATCGCAACCAGTCTTTTCTACTGAGTGATATTTTTGGCGTACTGGCTGCTTACGGGCTGACTATCCACGGTCTGAGTTTATACGGTCAAATTCGACCACCGATGTTAGTTTTTATCAAACTCTTGGTATCTCGGGGTAGCAAAGCTCTTACAGAGAAAACATCAGAAAATGTCTGCCGTGCCATTCGAGAAGCGTTAGGTGGGCGGTTCGAGGTAGAAGAAATGCTGGCAGTGGAATTTAATTTGGATACTGGCTTAGAGCAAGTACAAACCGAGTTCTACGTCGATCCAGTCTTTCATCTTCCAGCCCTAGTGATTGAAGCTGATAACCAACCAGGTTTGTTTTATAAAGTTATGTACGCTATTTGGCAGGAAGACCTTTTGGTAGTCAATGCCAATTTACTAGTTTGGCGGGGGCGCACGCGTTTGATTCTCTATTTGCTAGGACCAAATGAAAGCTTAATCCCAGAATATTTGGGTCACAAAATTGCTGAAGGAGTGCGTCAGAGGTTGATGGCGAGATGAGGAGTCAGTGACCAGTGACCAGTGACCAGTGACCATTCTCCCCCAATCCAAAATCCAAAATCCAAAATCCAAAATCCAAAATCCAATCCCCAATCCCCAATCTCCAATCGAAACGGATACCATAGAGATATGGCAACCATCGAAATCCTGGGCGTTCCACACGCATACGAGCTAACCGCTCCTACATCCTACCCTCACACTCTTGTTTTTATCCACGGATGGCTCAATAGTCGTGGATACTGGCAACCTGTCATCTCCCAGTTGGCAGATAGTTTCCAATGCCTTTGTTATGATTTAAGGGGTTTTGGTGAATCCCAGCCGAAGTTAAAGACCGATTCTAGTCGAGACCTAGCTTATTTGAATCTGACCTCTAAATCCACGGGTGCTCTTCTTAATCCCTTCGATTCTTTCTACAGCCCAGCAGCCTATGCTCAGGATTTAGTCGGTCTTTTACAACAACTGAATATTTCTAGTGCTTGGCTAATTGGTCATTCTTTGGGAGGCACTATTGCCCTTTGGACAGCATCTGAAATGCCTGATTGTGTCAAAGGCATTATCTGTATTAATTCAGGCGGTGGTATTTATCTTAAAGAAGCTTTTGAACAATTCCGCTCACTAGGTCAGAAGTTTTTACAAGTCCGACCACGCTGGCTAAGCCAATTGCCTTTAATTGATTTGCTGTTTACAAGGGCAAATGTAGCCCGCCCTCTAGAGCGCAATTGGGCGCGTCAACGAGTGATTGATTTTGTTGTTGCAGATCCAGAAGCTGCTTTGGGATCGCTTCTAGATTCTACAACAGAAGAAGAGGTTAATCGTTTACCTCAACTGGTTTCCCAATTAAATCAACCAGTTTACTTTCTTACTGGGGAAGAAGACAAGGTTATGGAACCAAAATATGTCCGTCATCTAGCTAGCTTTCATCGACTGTTTCAATACAGTGGGGACAATGTAATTGAAATTCCCCATTGCGGTCATCTAGCTATGTTAGAACAACCGGACGTCGTTGCTACTCACATTCACTCTCTAGTCAAAAGTCCACAGTCCACAGTCCACAGTCCACAGTCAATGGTTAATGGTTAATTGTCACTGGTCACTGGTCACTGGTCACTGGTCACTGGTCACTGGTACAACTCCATAACTTGAGTGAGTGCTAGCCGGGACTGGACGTTTAACGTTAGGGCTGAGGTGTGACCTCTATTAAGATGGTCTGCCGCCGCACACCCAATCATCGCCGCATTGTCTGTACAAAATTTGAGAGGGGGAAATAGCACGCGCAGGTTATGAGTTTCTGCGGCTTGTTGTAAATGTTTTCTCAAACCACTGTTAGCCGCTACGCCTCCACCAATGGCTATCGTGGAAAGACCGTAGTCTAACGCACAAGCAATAGTTCTCTTGGTTAGCGATCGCGCTACTGTTTCCTGAAAACTAGCTGCCACATCAGAGATGGGAAGTGGCAGATCATTTTTCTCAAACTGCTGTACAAGTCTCAACACTGCGGTCTTTAATCCACTAAAGCTGGCATCATAACGGTGATATCCACCACTTGGTAGGGAAACTTTTCCTTCTGGCAGTGTAAATGCCTGTGGATTTCCTTCCTTAGCCAATTTATCTATGATCGGTCCTCCAGGATACCCCAAGTTTAACAAACGCGCAACTTTGTCGAAAGCTTCTCCTGCTGCATCATCGCGTGTTTCACCTAAGGTCTCGTAGCTACCACAATCTCTGACATAAATCAAGCTTGTGTGTCCGCCAGAAACTAACAAACTTAAGAAAGGTGTCTCTAATGTGGGTTCACTTAAGTAAGTCGCGTAAATGTGACCTTCTAGGTGATGGACTCCTAGAAATGGTTTGTTGTGTACCATTGCTAAGGTTTTGGCAGCAGTTAACCCAACCAATAGTGCGCCCACCAGCCCAGGAGCACAGGTTGCGGCGATCCCATCGATTCTTTGCCAATCGAGTTCCGCCTGTTCTAAAGCTTGGGCGATCGCTCCATTGATGGTATCCAAATGTTCGCGGGATGCGACTTCCGGCACGACCCCACCATACTGCTGATGAATTGAGATTTGAGAAGCAATAATACTACTACAAACTTGACGATTATTAACAATTGCTACCGCAGTTTCATCACAGCTAGTTTCGATGGCTAAAACAGTTGTCATTGTGGAATAAGGGAGTAGGGAGTAGGGGGAGATTAAAACGTTTTATTAACAGGATAGTAAATAGGAGTGGTTTTGCCCATCCCCCACTCACCACTCCCCACTCCCCATTCCCATTGAGAAGCTTTAACTTTTATTTACTTCAACTTTACTCGGTTCACGCTCAAGAGTATGATGACTTGCTAGTGATGACTTGCTAACTTTGCAAATCAAGGTTGTACAAGCCGCTTCGTTTTGTACAGACAACTTTTTGTTTCGTAATAAAAGGAAACAACTCCATGCGATGCTTGTTTGCTCTGATTGTATCGATTTGTGTTTGGTTCAACTTTGCTCCTAAAGCGCTAGCTTTAGGTGCGGGTCTAGTTCCTTGCAAAGAATCGCCTGCTTTCCTAGAGCGGGTACAAACTGCCCGCCCTACTACTTTTGACCCCGCATCAGGGGAAAAGCGCTTTGAGCGTTATTCTCAAGCCCTGTGCGGTCCTGAAGGTCTTCCTCACCTGATTGTGGATGGTCGTTTGGATCGTGCTGGAGACTTTCTCATTCCTAGTATTCTTTTCCTTTACATTGCTGGTTGGATTGGTTGGGTAGGTCGTACCTATCTACAGAAAAATAAGGCAGAAGGTGGAGATGTGGAATGGGGAGAAGTCAAGATTGACGTGGCTAAAGCTCTACCCCTTATGATTTCTGGCTTTACTTGGCCTATAGCTGCACTGCAAGAATTCCTTTCAGGTCAATTAACAGCCAAGGATGAAGAAATTCCCATTTCACCGCGTTAGTAGTTAGTGGTTAGTAGTTAGTAGTTATTAGTAGACAAGTAGTTCCACTAACCACTAACAACTAACTATTAACTAAGTAATTCTAAATCAATTGACTTACTGGGAGAACGTTTCATGCAAAATAATTTTCTTGGATATCTTTCATTGGCACCAGTTCTGTTGTTTGCCAATTTAATTTTCACTGCTGTTGTGTTGATTGTGTTTAACTACTTCTTCCCTGACCTACTTTTTCATCCACTGCCGTAGTAGGGGATAACAGTTAGACGTTAGAAGTTAGGAGTTAAGAGTTAGATATTGAGTCTAGAGTTTTTAGAAGTAGGCATCTTTCCCTGTCTAAATTTCTCCGAAGAAATTTTCTTCAGAAACTCATAGATTATAAATCCTAACTCGTAACTTTTAGCTTCTAACTCATATAGTAATCATAAAAAATGATTGATGAAAAATTTTAACTACCTACCTACGTAATATTTCAAAAATTAAATCATAGTCCTGTTGATTTAAATAAAGAATTGTGATGAAAAAATTTACTCATATAGCAATCTTATTGGATTTGTGAGAAAATGCTGAGCCTCATCAAACCACGGTATCTCTCAGATACCGGGTTTCTTTATCTCATGAATAATTTAGGATTGCTATATTTTAAATGTAAGGGTTTGAGCATTTTAAAAACCAAATTAATTTTTATAAAGTTCGGTAGTAAAAGTGAAATTTAGCTAAGATTAACAATTATTATTAACTTGAAATAAAGCCATCATTTTATCTAGAGGCAAACATAAAAGTATGGCAGATAT
The DNA here is from genome assembly GCF_000346485.2 of Scytonema hofmannii PCC 7110. Lineage (NCBI taxonomy): Bacteria > Bacillati > Cyanobacteriota > Cyanophyceae > Nostocales > Scytonemataceae > Scytonema > Scytonema hofmannii. Next base: position 8,615,372 of record NZ_KQ976354.1, on the reverse strand, counting down.
AGCACAAGCCGTAGATGCGTCAAAAAATAATCCAAGCGATGCTAGAAATCGCGAGGTTGTTTTTCCAGAATGGCGGGACCCTCAGAGAGGCAACTTGGAAACACCAATCAGTGCTTCTCCTTTAACCAAGTGGTACATCAACAACTTACCTGCGTACCGTCCTGGACTCACTACTTTTAGACGTGGGTTGGAAATTGGCATGGCTCATGGTTACTGGATCTTTGGTCCTTTTGCCAAATTGGGTCCTCTGCGCGATACCGACAATGCGAACCTAGCAGGTTTATTAGGAACCCTGGGCTTGATTGTGATTGCGACTGCTTCTCTATCTCTATATGCCAACAGCAATCCACCTCAGCCTCACGTTACTGTTACCACACCCAATCCTCCAGATGCTTTTAAATCCGGAGAAGGCTGGAACAACTTTGCCAGCGCTTTTTTAATCGGTGGTATTGGTGGCGCGGTTGTCGCTTACTTGTTGACTAGTAACTTAGGGTCTATTCAAGGTCTGTTTGGTTAATAGTTAATAGATAGTGGTTAGTGGTTAGTTGTTAACCACCAACCACTAACCACTAATCAAAAATAGCTGCTTCGACAGCCTTTAGTGCGGATTCTAGGTCGTCATTCACGATTTGAATCTCAAATTCATTGGCGGCGCTAATTTCTTCTTTGGCGCGGCGCAAACGGCGTGCGATCGCCTCTTCTGAATCTTGAGCGCGACCGCGTATCCTTTTTTCTAATTCCTCTATAGAGGGCGGCAAAATAAAAATGCTGCGAGCGCCTTTAAAAGAAGCGCGAACTTGTCGTGCTCCTTCTAACTCAATTTCTAATACGACACATTTACCAGAGCGAATTTGGTTAATTACGGTTTCACGGGGAGTACCGTAATAGTTACCCGCATATTCCGCCCACTCCAGTAATTCGCCAGCCGCGACTAATTTTTCAAACTCACCATGGCTGATAAAGTTATAGTGTTTTCCGTCGATTTCTCCAGGACGAGGAGGCCGAGTCGTCACGGATACGGAATAATGCAGATCCGAATGACGCTGTAGAAGACTTCGCATTAAAGTACCTTTACCTACTCCACTCGGACCAGTCAAAATAATTAGCCTGCTAATAGGGGGGCATTCTTTGGTAGTAGCACCACTTCTGGTGGATAAAACTTGCATCATCCGCTTAACCTGTGAATTGATCGATAAACCTAGCTCAAGAGTCATTAGTCTTTCATTAGCTGGCAGGGCGACTATCGACTAACGCGTTTGTAGTCTTATTAACATAGAACTAGTTTAATCCACATGGTACTGCTGATGTTGTCAAAATAGGATAGGGTTTGTAACCTCCATTTGTCAATTATCTACAGTTTGATGTTCGCGAGTCATCACGAAGCGATTTGCTACCGTCTCCGGCTGAATTGCTGAAAGAATAACATGACTTGAATCAGTGATAATGACAGCCCTAGTACGCCGCCCATAAGTTGCATCTACGAGCTGACCCCGATCGCGTGCATCGGTAATGATTCGTTTGATTGGAGCAGACTCTGGACTAACTATGGCAACGACTCGGTTGGCAGAGACAATATTGCCGAAACCGATGTTGATTAACTGAATGTCCATAACAAAACTGACGCCAAACGTGGTGTGAGAAGCTTAATTTGAACTATTTTCCATGTTATCCATAAAAAACAGGAGTTACAACGAATAAATCAAAGCCAATTCAAGTTTTTAGGTAAGAACCGCTTTTTTTAGCTATTTCTGACCTAACAGCATTAAAAATCTATCTAAGGATATAGGTAAAGTATACTGAGTCAAGCTAATAACTTGACTTGTTATGTCAGGAAAATGGGGAGTGGGGAGTAGGGAAGAAGGATTTTCATGATTGGTTATAAAACTTTTTCATTGCAACGGCTTCAGCCAGCAACGTTATGATGGTAATATTAATACCTTTAAATATGTCTGATGACTTTTCAAGAATTACAAGTAGGCGATTACTTTCGGATACCTGGTATAAATGCTGATTGCACGTACCGAAAAGCAAGTGATTCTCATTGCAGTCAAAATACTTTGTTGCAACCAATTCGACCTGAAACAACGGTTTTACTCTTGACTCCTTCGGAGGTTAGGAAGCATTTTGAGGCTAAGCAAGCGTTTCTTCAGAGTTTGACAAAGTAAATTCGGGAGGCGGTCTCAATAAAAAAAGTTCATCACCAATCATGAAACTTTTCCTTCCCGACTCCCGACTCCCGACTCCCTTTTTCAGCTACTTAGGTGTTTTATTTAACTCTCGCCATCTTTGTTGCAGCCGATTTAAGTCAGGAGCATAGCCACCATAACGCCAACTTACGTAAGCTTGGCATATTTCGTCAATGACTTCGGCAATTCCAAAGGCATGATGGTCGTAAGATCCGCGAGCAAACTCTAGAGGTGTTTGTGCTGGATGTTTACCTAAACCTTTTTGATCTGTCCATTTGAGCATTTGTTGATAGAGGCTTTCCATTGGCGGTAATTTACTTAGCCTCAAACGATCGCGCCACTGTCTCCACAAACGCCATGCCATCCAACTACAAAAGGCGAATGCTGTTCCTACCGTTAATCCCGCCATCGCTCCAGCCCAACCTTGGCTAAATAATGAGATAAACCACGACAATGCTCTGAAAATCCAATTGAATATTGTTCCAAATATGGTGGTGAGAAAACCTTTGACTGGAGTTGGCAACCACCCAGCTACCCAGTTCCAAAATTGATGCAGAACACTAAATGTTTCTGTGTCTTCCACCGAAGGGGGAATCAGGGGATGATTTGGGATTGGGTCAAAGGCAAACCAGCCATATTTGGGAAAGTAAACTTCTGTCATTGCGTAAGCGTCAGTATTGCGGACAACGTACATTCCCGTAAATGGATTAAATTCTCCCGGACTAAATCCCGCTACCAACCTCGCTGGTATACCTATGGAACGCAGCATCACTGTCAGTACTGTGGAAAAGTGGTCTGGGTAACCTCCTTTGTGCTTGAACAAAAAAGTTTCTACCAGGTCTTCTTTTTCACTCAGGTAGGGCAATTCTAAAGGATTATCTGGAAAATTATAGTGTTGCTTTAAATACTGAGCCAAGTAAAGAGCTATTTCATAGGGTGATTCCAGGGCTTTTTGAGACTTACCTACCCGTTCAAGATTGTAGTTGGCTAATATTCCTTCAGTGTGTTTTTTGACTTTTTCGGCAATTCCATCAGGGATTTGTAGGTAGTGCTTTTTAAAACTCTCTGGATACTTGGTTGAAGCTGTTCTCAACGAAGTGCGATCGCGAAGGGGTACTTCTGAAACCACCGTGTAAGTTAAACCTTCTGACAATTCAACAGGTGCTCGCAACCCGCCTTCTTTATCCACCGCGACTATTGGTGTCGGAAAGTAGATTTCTTTGGGATGTGCCATGGCTGGGATTAAGTTGGGCAAATCCGACACAACTGTATACGTTTGTACTACATCCTGACTTTGACCGGTGTTGATGGCTCTAGGCAGAAAAATTTGGAAAGACCAAGGAGAGCGCTTGATTGTTTCAACTTGCTCGGAGCGAGAAATTTCCCAACCTTTACCCGTGTAGCGGTCAAACCCCAAGACTCGCCAAAAACCTTTGCTCTGCGATCGCACTCGCATCACAACTTTGGGTTTCATCTCTCCCCGCAGGTTTTGATTTATTTGGCTGCTAAAACCGTAATAAAAATTATCATTTACTTTTCCGGGAATACCCGGTTGATTTTCTCCCAATCCACTGGAAGCAGCACCTTGATTTTTGGGATCGTTACCTCGGCGCATATAACCTGGGTTAATAATACTACGCCCGGTAAACTCTCCTTTAACATTAATCGGAGCGCTGACTGGGAACATTCGCAGTTGATAGCCGGGAACTCTGGGTAAGACAGCAAAAATACCCAGTCCCGCTACCACAATTATTAAAAAATTGAAGAAAAGAAATTTCCAACTTAAAAAAGAAGAAGTTTTTTGTTGTTCCCTGGTTGAACCAGGGAACGCAACAAATTTTTGAAATCCTAGCCGAGAACGGTAATCAAGCACTAAGGTCGGCAAAGCAATTGCCAAAAATAACAGCAGCACTGGCGCAAATGCTAGCGTTTGACTCAGTGTTGCGGCGACACCGAGCAAAATCAACCCGATGACAATTGAATAACCCAAGTCTTTGCGACGGGGCATATCAAAGCTGTGAAGCACTTGGAGTTGAATTAATAACTCCGCTAAAGCCAAACGCGTGTCATTTAGCTCGCCAAATAATCTGCCAAAAAAAGCACCCAGTGCTGCCAACATGCCTATGGCAATACAAAACTTAACCGAGACATTACGTTCGCGGCGACGGTGGTAACTCCAAATCGCGCCAACGACTGAAAAGGGTACTGCCCAAAAACTAAATTTAGTCTCTGCAGCAATATCCGTGGCGATAATCCCAACAACCACCAACGCTAGCACTAGCACCCGTAAGGTAATTGTATTTTCTACTTCCACCAATGGCGTCTCCTGCATGCTTTGCCGCAAGAGATCGACAACAGGTAGACGCCAATTCATCCTGGATTTGTTAATCATTTAAAAGCAAGAAAGCAGTCTATGGGTATGTAATCAAAGCGGCAATCTTGGACGCTACAAACACCAAGCGAGTCGGTCAAACCGTACCCCTTCTTCGTGTCTTCCTCATAGCAGCTTTCTGTAGACGCCCTAATGACGCTTTAAATTGAAAAGAGAATTGCTCAAAACCAGGATTTTCATTTCGTCACAATGGCGTTTTATTAATTTAAGGTGCTAGCGATGGCAAAAGCGATCTACGCCGTGGGAACAATCACAAAAACAAGTGGTCTAGTGTCTATTTCTTTTAACTCGACTTCTAGGGTGTAAGTCTGGTTGAGTTGTATGTCATTTAATTCGACACTTACACATCCCGGACTTGAAGACTCTACCATTGCTTGAGAGGCTTCTCCCTGAAGATTTAAAATTCCCGCTCCAGGTAACTCGCTTTGAACGCGTAGCTTGGTGACTTGTCCTTGGGTTTGGTATTCCACCTTTAAAGTAAGAACACCTGAGCTAGTTAACCATTGTCTTTCTACAAGTGGATCGGTTGCTCCGATGGGTAGCGTCAAATTTTCTAACAGCTGTTTTGCTGCCATTAATGACAGTGCCATTTGTTGGCGGGGCTGTAAATCTGAGTAGCTACTTTCTAAATTCGGCATGGTCTCTATAGCATCCACGGCAGATCTATAGGGGCTTCTTAGCACTAATCCGGCGATGTCATTGATTACCTCAGGCTCAGCAGGGAAGAGGTTTTCCACCGCTTGAACTAGTTTAGTCCCCAATGGTAATGAAGACGACACTAACCCTTGGCACTTCTCCAGTAACATTTGGAAAACTCTTTCCGGTAACAGAATCGGCAAATTCAGCTTGACTTGCTGTGCCGTCCACCCCCAAACCGGAACCAAATCAACTGACGGTTTGTCTACATAATCGGGGTAGTCTGTCAGTTGGTTTTCCCAAGGGAATAGCGGCGGGGGGTTTTTTAATTGAATTTGTAACCGACGTTTAAGGACGGCTTGGAAACGTTCTTGCACAGTAGGAATTTCTCCCAGTTGAAAGGTTTGGGGTGGTTGTCTCGATCGAAAATCGCCACCGTTGGAAGCGGCGGCTGTTTCATCTAGATTGTTTACCCCCTTAACGTCCTTACAATCTACCAAGTTTCCTTCTTCAGTTGTTTGGGGGTCGCCCAATAACCAAGCAATCAACTGGTTTTGTAAGGATTCTGAGTCACTATTCATGAGTAGATGCACCCGATCCGGATATTAAAGAGTTACGAATTTCCCAAGCGTACTCAAGAATTTTAAACCACCGTTTTTGCAATTGTGCCATTGATAACCCTAAAGTTTTGGCAATCTTTTCATCAGGTATTCCCTGTTGTTTCAACTCTAATAGAGACCTTTGCTTATCGTCCAGTTTTGTTGTGTAAATTTGCCACTGCTGTGGTGTCAATCCCAGGTTAGTGCGTAAATCGGCTTCTAGCCACTCATGCACTAGTTCCCAGCGATGCAACAGCGCAAATCGAATTAAGTGGTACTTAAATCGTTGTTGCAAATAATCTCTTTGTCTTGGTGTTAACCCTAAGATAGACTCTATTTCCTGTGCTGATAAATCTTGCAGGCGGAGGGAAAAGTAATCAGCGCAGTCTGATTGTTGTTTTTCTTCTAGGTAGTTCATCAATTCTGTAACAACTACAGAACGCAAAGTGTCTTCTTGGGGTTCGGGTTCTGGCTGTGTTGCCATTGCACTTCGCAATTGCTGCACTGCAGGATCTTCCCAAGAACCATCGCCTTCATTGCCGCTTCCCTCTGCGGCTTGTTCTATATCAACACAAGTTTCCGGTGGTTGTTGTTGGGAAAATGTTTGTGCTCGAAGAATAATGAGTTGTTGCTGGCGTCCAGGTAAGGGAATCCTTCTTTTGGCATAGCGTTCGGTAAATGCCATATACTCTGCCAATTCCAACAGAGTTTGCGGACGATAACTAGCAGTAAGTTGGCTTTCTCGTCGGAAAGCGTTTAAGGATTCTAAGTAAAAACTCTGTAAGAAATCTTCAATGACAACGAGCCGTCCTTGATAGCTCAACTGTCTTTGAGGGGGATTGATGTAGCGATAAATAATCGCACTTAAGGTGCTATGTAATTCTACCCTACCTCGATTAGAACCCAACTCGTAGTACCTGAGACACTGTTGCAGCCTGTGTTTGGCTAGAGCGATCGCAGAGTTTTCCACACCACCGGCGGCTTGGATGCGCTTGCTCTCACTGCAAATTCTGTTAACTTCGGCAGCGATTCGTGTTGACACATCACGACAGTTGGGAGCCGAAGCTTTAGTTGACTGCTGAAGCTCCTTAAACAGGAGTTGATATATCGCCTCCACGCCGATAGAACTTACTCCCTGAATTGTTACGGTTGCGGCTGAATTCATAATCAAGTTTTAAAAAGACCCTAACATACTTGAGTACAACCTGTAAGCCTGCTTCTTAATCAGTGACCAGTGACCAGTGACCAGTAACCTGTTATCAATTGTTTATAGGTCAATGTTTACTGGTGAATCAATTCTGTAGGCGGTAAGTCCAGTACTAGAGGCAAGCTTCCCTTCTAGATCCCCAGGCAAACCCAAAGGCTCACTGGTCACTGGTCACTGCTTACTGGTCACTGCTTAGATGTTATGAACACCACTCGCAGTTTACAGATAATTATGGATTTACAAGCACAAATTCAATTGCTGATTGACAATGCACCCAAAGATGGTGTAACACCGCAACTTGTCACAGCAATCGCTCCTGTCCTTAGCGCGATCGCCCAGAAATTACGCCGTTCCCAATACTACATACTCCAAAATTTAGATGGCAGCTGGGTTTTGACTACATTAAGCAACCGCGCAAATCCACAGTTGGAAAAGCGTGTAATTTATGCTTTCCCTACATTACAGGATGTCCCAGGCAAATCAAATGCTGGGCTTGACCCTCAATTGGTAGCTACACCCGTCCCTGTCACTCACATTCTGTTCCAACTGGTAGCAATGCAACCCGTAGAGAGTATAGTTTTTTTTGAAACTCCTGACATTACCAGTAATGGAGTAGAAATTAGGCGCACTGACCTGGAAAACCTAATTCAGCAGAAGCTTCAACAGAACAGAAAGAATATGCAAATTCCTCCGGACATTGCATAAATTTTATCAGCTATCAGGTATTAGCATGTATACTCTCATGCTAAACCAATGACTTGGTCTATGTATATGATTTGGTTATTAAGTCTTGAAAATTAGTAGAGACGACTCAACACGTAGTCAGCCATCTTAATCAAGGCTTGACGGCAATCGGAGGCGGGTAGGTCTGCTATATGCTCTAATGCTGACCGAGCATGATGGGCTGCTAATTCCCTTGCTCGCTGTAGACCCTGACTATTTTCAATTAAGGAGAGGGCTTGGTCTAAATCTCCTTCTTGAGCAAACTCTCTTTCTATCAAAACTTCCAAGTACGGTTGTTCTTCTAAAGCGAATAAAACAGGTGCTGTTAAATTGCCACTTTTTAAATCTGAAGAAGCTGGTTTACCTAAGGTGTCTGTCGAACTCGTGAAATCTAAAATGTCATCCACAATCTGGAACGCCAAACCAATGTGACGCCCGTAGTCGTATAAATGCTCAGTGACTTCTTGGGAAACTTCGCTCAAAACCCCTGCCGCTTTAGCACTGTTAGCAATCAAAGACGCGGTTTTGTAATAACTCTTATTCAAATAAGTCTCAATAGTTATACTGCTATCAAATCGACTTAATCCCTGCTGGATTTCGCCAGTTGCCAGATCCATAATCACTTGCGACAGCAGTTTAACCACTTCAAGGTTGTCCAAGTTTGCTAAGTACCAAGAAGATTGAGCAAACAGAAAATCTCCTGCTAAAACTGCAATCCGGTTACCAAACAAACTGTGAACGGTCGGAACATTACGTCGCATTTCTGATTCATCAACCACATCGTCGTGTACCAAGCTAGCTGTATGAATCATTTCTGTAATCTCAGCTAGGCGGCGATGGCGATGCGTAATGTCTTGCTGGAGCATTGTTGCCCGCGAGACGAGTAGAACAATAGCTGGTCTGATACGCTTTCCCCCAGCTCCAAATAAGTGTTCGGCGGCTGCACAAAGAATGGGGTGACCGTTTCCAACTAGCTGTTTTAGATTGTCTGCTAGTAAAAGCAGGTCAGCTTCCACTGGGGAAAAAAGGGAGGTGGCTGGGGTCATGGATGGGCAGACTCTGGCTTTAATTTACGAAAGTTTACATATCTTCTACTCATTTTAAGATAATCTAGTCCTTTTTTGGGATAGAAAGGATAGAACGATCGAGAAATTGGTTACTCGTTACTGGTCACTGTTAAAAGCGTTGTGGGTACTTGCCTGTTGGTCTCTGCCTTGTTACAATTCTTAAAATAGTAACAGGTAGTTAAAAAACTCAGGTGTTAAATTTTCATTTTTTCTAATGTGGCGAAAAGCATACTGAGGTAGTAATGGGTATATCTTCGCACTAGAAAGCGGCTTTTAATACTTTTTTTAAAATTTGCTAAAATCTTAGATATCAAACAAAAGTGCTTTTCTTCATAAAAACTTTAATTTTCAGTAAATTTACCATAACATTTTTACTAGTAACATTGAAAACAAGGTAAAATTTACTTATGAGTCAACTATAGTTTTTTTTTATACAGTGTCGGCTTTTAAGTCAAGAAAAATATCTTCAAAGCCTATGTAACTAACCCTAGAAAATTTTAAATTTAGCAGAAAAATTGGCTAAAAAGTCAGGGTGGTTGTGTTACGCTAAAATCAAGGGATTTTAAGTTATTGAGAGATTCACCATCCGGTCGAGAAAATCACCAAGAGGTGTTTTCCTTTTCTGGTGTTGTGAGTGAATAAAGTATCGTGGGCTTTGACCAAGGGAGTTATTCGTTGGTTAAGTCCCTCGTCTCCAAAACTCAAGGTTAAAGCCATGCGTTTTCTATAGGGGAAACGTCATAGTTTATGAGCACAGAAAAAGTGCTTGCAATGCAAGTACAGAGTCAAGTGCGTGCAAAATAATGCAGACTGGGTAGAATGCTGAAACAACGGATTGCGTTTGCTTTTTGGTAAATCAACTATTTGTTGCTATAGGTGTAGTTTGCAAAAAATTCCTTACAAGTGGATTCCTCGGAGAGCATTTAGCTCTACCGAATAGTTTTTTACGTAGAAAAACAGCCGCTACAAGTGTAGTTTGTGGCTGCAGTTCTACATTATTTATTTAAGTTTATAACCCTTGGACACAAGACCTGGTAGAGACGATGATTTACGGAAAAATGCCTATGATGATTTTTATATTAGCTTCTGGTTATTTGTTAGCAGTCTACCTCTTGTTGGCACTAGCAAAGAGAACCGGAAATAAGACAGCTAGTGGTGACTCTTCACGAGTTTCCCATACGAATAAGGGGGAGGTAACCTTAACGTCAAATGTGACTGAGGCTACTAGCCTACACTAGTCAAGAGTCAAGAGTCAAGAGAGGAGGTAGGGGTTAGGGATTAGAGGTTAGGGAAGAGTTTGTAATTTCTTTCTCTTATCCCTACTCCCTACTCCCTACTCCCTACTCCCTACTCTTTCAGCCCAGCATACTGCCTCAACGGTTGGGGTGTAACCTAGCCATTGCAAGCAGGACTGAGCAAACTGTTGCGGACAGCCACTGACAGCAAAGCGCGTGGGTACTGGTGGATGGGTGTTTTTCAAACCCATCACATCTAGTTCTTGAGCGCAAGCAGCAACTACCTGTATGGCAGGATCGACCAACTGTACTTGGTATGGAAGCAGCGATCGCAAGACTGGTGCTAGGTGAGGATAGTGGGTGCAGCCGTAGACTAGGGTATCGATCTGATGGTGTATGAGTGGTTCGAGGTATGAGCGTGCCACATCTATGGTGTAGGGATCTTGAACGCGATGTTGTTCAATGAGCGGCACAAACTCCGGACAACCTACTTGCCAGACTTGAACTTGGGGATTTACTTCTAGGATAGCATGTCGATATGCATTACTTTTGGCAGTTGCCGGAGTGGCAATCACCCCAATGCGTTTGCCACATTCAACTGCTGCCATTGCCCCAGGGAGGATAATTCCTAGAACGGGAAAAGGATATTTGTCCTGCACCGCCTCTAGGGCTAAAGCAGAACTGGTGTTACATGCCATGACAACCATCTTCACTTGTTGCTGTTGCATCCAGTCTAGGATGTCACGTACATACTGTACGATTTCACCTGGTGTGCGAATGCCATAAGGAAGTCGAGCCGTATCCCCAAAGTAAATAATCGATTCATTGGGGAGTTGCTTGTAGAGTTGTCGCAGGACCGTTAAACCACCTACACCACTATCAAAAATGCCAATTGAGGCACGTTGGGGTTCGTTATCAAAATCAGAATAGCTCAGCACAGGCAGAAAATATTAATTTAGGTTGTTAGTTGTTAGTTGTTAGTTGTTAGTTGTTAGTTGTACTCTTAACCACTAACCACTATCTTTGTCGCAAGTATCGAAGTATACCTTGAGCGATGGCGTCCGCCATGCGATTTTGGTATTCGGGAGTTCCCAACCTGGGATTATCCTCTAGACCACTCATATAGCCAGTTTCTACCAAAATGGAAGGCATAGAACTTTTTCTTAGAACATAAAATCTAGCTTTCCGTACTCCTCTGTTTTTGAGGCTTGGGATACTTTCGAGAATAGTATTATGAACGACACGAGCCAGATCGTAACCGCTGTCATAGTAATACGTTTCTAAACCATTGACATCAGGACGACCCTCAATAGAATTAGAGTGAACGCTAACAAATAAATCGGCATTGGCTCGGTCTGCTAAGTCTACCCGTCCTTGAAGTTCCACAAAGTAGTCAGAATTGCGAGTAAGCACTACCTGCACGCCGCTTTGCTCCAAAACGGATGCTACCCTTTGACTGATAGGCAGAACCACGTTCTTTTCTAGCAATCCGCCAATACCGGGAGCACCAGAATCTTTACCACCATGTCCGGGATCGACAACAATCACAACGCGCCCATTGGGTGCTCTTCGTCGTGCTTGTGGCTGTGTCCCATAAGTTGGATTAATTGTCATTGGTCCGTTAGGCATAGGTTGTGGATATGATGGTCTTGCTAAAGGCGGCAAAGAAAATGGCGAAGTTATGGAACGAGTGCGCTGTAATTGTAGGGACAAAACCCTTTCTGTCAGTTGATTGAGTTGTCCAATTCGCACTCCAGGTGCGGGTTGAACGTACATAACAACTGTACGAGAATCTTTCTGTTGCAGTCGGATGCGGAGAATGGGGCTGCTTGCATCCAAATTTGGACCTTTGACTGGAGTTGCTAATTTGGCATTGGGTATCGTGATTCGGAAAAAACCCGAAGATCTTTCCCAGTTGCTATCAATAGAAGCTAAAGTGCCATCAGCTTTAATAAACAGTTGTGCGCCAGCACTAGCCAATTCTACAGATTGAATTGTAGACAATGAGTCATTTACACTTTCGTAAGAACGGAGGTTATTGTTGGAGTAACGGCTTGAGTTACTATCGTCATTATTTCTAGAATTATTGTCGGAGTAACGACTGGAATTACTATCGTCGTTATTCCTCCTAGCGTTATTCTCTGATACTGTCACTCCACTGCTGTTTGGCAGAATTACCAAACTTCCATTAGAGCTAACGTTTGTTCCCCAATCTGGACCATCTTTTTCTACCCATAACGTCATCCGGACACCTGGTGGATCGGATCTGAGTTCGGTAAATTCTACGTGTCTAACTCCATGTTTGTTAACGGGTACATCCCGCATCGGGAAATCAGAGGATAAAGCAGCACCAGAAATATCAATGTTGATTGCGCTTTTGTCCTTGCTGCGAAACATCTTTACCTTAGGAATGCTACCACTGGTACGGACAAACAACCCATCTCCTGTGACACGTAAGTTCTCAATTTGAGCCATACCTTCAGCAAGATTGCTGTTATTAGTACGACTCACAATCGTTCGTCTTGGAAGTGGCTCAAGGTTTGTATTGGGGACAGGTTCGGTGTAGACATTAACGTTTGGTTCCGGTCTTTGTGCTGTATTGGGGTTAGGCTTGACAACACTGTAAACATTTAGTGAAGAGGGAACTCCAAGTTCTGCTTCTGGCGTCGGTAATTGTACGAACCAACGACTGGGAGTTCTCCCCTCAAATTTCACTTGCTTTGGATCGAGAGTATAACCCGGACTTAGTTCTACAACAAGGCGAGTTGTGTGTTCGTCTAATTGTCCAATACGGATAACGCGGATAGCACCACCGACTTGTTGCATGAGCTGTCGGCGTCCAGATTCCACACCAGGTAAATCAATTACTAAGCGAGTGGGATGAAAAATGAGTTGCGCCTGGGGTTGAACAGGTCCCTCAGTACGAAACTCTAATCGATTTTTATTGACATCATATCCCCAGAATTGCAGTTTCGCTGCTTGCGCTGGCGACGAAGCTATGAACAAAGCACTTGTTGCAACAGCACCAGGTAACAGCCAGTTAATTTTCACAATTTTTCTCCAGATTCGTATTTATAAGAGATGTCAAAATGCCTAAACTTTTGGCAAGGACTGACGCCTTTACCGTTCAGCATTATAAAAAGTCACTTTAGAAATAAAGCTTGCGCTTAATTTTTGCCGGATGAAGTTTACAAGAATGAAGCATAAAGAATGAAAAAAGTAGTATAACTCGGTACAAATGTTCAATTTTTTGGTGGAATTTACTCATATTTCATACTTCACACTTTATCTGTCAGATACGGTTGACTGATATGGTAGGGACTCATAGACCCCACTGATGTATAACTGAAAAAATATAGATGCTTGGGTTGAGCTAGCAAAAACCCTTATCAGTCACTAGAAATAATAGAAAATATTACCATTACAAAGTTTATCTCAAAGGGTCAATTGCTTATTTCTTATTTTTATAGTCCTATCTCTCAGGTGACAAAGGCAAGAAGTTGTGCGATTTTTTGGAAATCCTGGGTCTTATAGCCGTACTCATGTGCATCACCATCAGGTAAGTTAGGTGTGATGTCACACAGTATTCCCAATTTGAAGTCTAAATAAACACTTTTTACACAATATATTTAAAAGAATAAGGGCTGCTGCCTGCAATTGTGCTAAGGCAACAGCCCATCGGGAATTTATTCTTAGACAAAGTAGATTCCGTTATCTTTGTCTGAGGTACTCAACAATACCATTAGCGATCGCCTCTGCCATTTGATTTTGGTACAGGCGGTTACCTAGCTTAGCAGCGTCCTCACGACCAGTTAAAAACCCTGTTTCTACAAGAATCGAAGGCATAGAACTTTTTCTCAGGACATAGAATCTTGCTTTCCTGACTCCTCGGTCTTTAACGTTGACACTGCGGAGAATACTGCTGTGAACAATTCTAGCTAGGCCTAAGCCGCTATCGTAATAATATGTTTCTAAACCACTAACATCTGGACGACCGGCTCCTGCTGAGTTAGCATGGATGCTAACAAATACATCAGCATTTACCTTCTCTGCCATGTCAACCCGCCCCTGAAGACCCACAAAGTAGTCAGCATTTCGGGTTAGCACTGCTTGTACGCCTTTTTGCTGCAAAAGCTCAGCTATTCTCGAGCTAATGGGTAAAATAACGTCCTTCTCTTGAATTCCCCCGATACCAAGTGCTCCTGGGTCTTGACCGCCATGTCCGGGATCAACAACAATAATAACTCTTCCTTTGGGGACGCGAGGACTCCGAGATGGAGGAGTCGTTGTTCTGGGTGGTAGAGGCTGTGGATTTGTTCGCGAGATAGGCGGTAATCCTACGGGAGGCAATATTGTACGGGTACGTTCTAGTTCCAGAGAGAGGAGTTGATTGTTTGGTTGGTTGAGTTGCCCAAATCGCACTCCTGATGAGGGTTGAACAAATATAACCACTGTACGAGAGTCTTGCTGTTGCAAGCGTACCCGCAAAATGGGGCTGTTGGCACTAAAATCTGGACCTTTGACGGAAGGAGCTAACTTAGCATTAGGAATAGTAATTCGGTAGAAACCAGAAGACCTATCCCAACCAGTGTTGACTGATGATAAAGCACGATCGCCTCTAATCATCAGTTTCGTACCAGCAACATCCACTGACTGAATTGTCGCAATGGAGTTGTTGCTTGATGGATCTGGTAAAGGTATCGATTGACTCTCACTTGGAGAGTTTAAGTTGTTTGAATTATTTTCTCTGGGGGAGTTAGTCGCAAATCGGTTAGGTAACAGCACCAAACCACTACTACTACCAATATTGCTCGTACTGACCCGCCAGTCAGGGCTATCTCGATCTACTCTTAATGTCAGCCTGACAGTTGGTCTTGTTGTTCTCAGTTGGTTAAATTCAATACGGTTTATCCCATACTGGTTAACTTTGACATCCTGCTGTGAAAAATTTGACGTGAGGGTAGCACCGGGGATATCAACAAAAATAGTAGAGCGATCGCGACTGCGAATAATTTGAAATTTGGGGGTTTCTCCATTTGTGCGGACAAATAAACCGTCTCCTGTGACTTGCAAGCTCTCTATTTGAGTTGTAGCTTCAGGAATAGTCACAACTTGTTTTGAAAACTCTGGTTTGTTTTCTTGCGAGTCTACTGTAACAACGCTATAAACATTTTTCAGAGGTGAAGCATTTCTGGGGGGTGAAACGTTTCTCGAAGTCGCGATCGTAACTTGCTCGCTTACATTCGAGGTTTCTGTTTGCTCAGCTTGTGGTGTTGGTAATTGTACTGTCCAACGACTGGCAGTTTTGCCCTCAAATTTCACTTGCTTTGGATCGAGGGTATAACCCGGACTCAATTCGACAACAACACGAGTCGTTGCTTTGTCAAACTGACCGATCCGAACAGAGCGAATGGCTCCACCAACTGACTTAGTCAACTGCGGACGCCCAAATTCTATTCCTGGCAAATCGATAACCAAGCGCGTGGGGTTAAAAACCAGTTGCGCCTGAGGTTGCACAGCACCTTCGGTATTGATTTCCAATCTATTTTGATTAGCATCAAAACGCCAAGACTGTAACTTCGCTGCTTCCGCAGGCGTAGCCAGCATACATAATGAAGTAGTTACAAAGGTACCAGGTAGTAACCAGTGCATTTTCACAGTGTTTTCTCCTGATTCGCATTCATAGAGCCGTCAAAATTTCAAAGTGTTGGCACATCCTCACACCATCACCGCCCACACCTTGGTTTTGATGCCAAAAGCATCAAATCCTTACTAGGAATTGGAATAGTGGCGTCGAATCTAGCATACCTGTTCTATTTGCTATGCCGTTATGACATTAAAAAAGTCCATTTTTTTTAAAGCACTAGACTACACTAACTAATGAGATAACCAGCATTTTCAACAGCAGTCAATCCCTATGGGTAACACTTGAATCGACAAGGGATTTATCGAGTTGTGTCATTTTTGGTATTTGATGCACCAATTGAAAGGGAATAGGGAATGGGGAATGGGGTCGGGGACAAGGTAGAAAGTGCTTTTTTCCTAACTCCTACTCCCTACTCCCTACTCCCTGTGATTTTTAAGTCCTACTGTATTAAAGGCTAGAAAATATTTAGGGTTTAACTAGAGAGCAGGGGAATGGAAGGACAAAAAGAACATACCTAAAGTCGATTTTTTTAGAAAAAACTTCTAAAAATTCCATCTCTGGAGACGTAGATTTGGGAATATGAGTTCCATTGGTCTTGACAATATATAGGAAACAGTCTTTACAAAGAACTAAGTACAGACACAGGGTTAGGGGATTGGGGAGGAGTGAGAGAGTGAGGGAGTGAGGGATGTGGAATTCTTCCTACTCCCTACTCCCTACTCCCTACTCCCTACTTCCTACTCCCTTTTATCTGGAGAAGAAATTTTAGCATCTGATGATCCAATTACAAGAGAATTGCTACCAGAACCGTCAAAAATTAATTTTTCTGTGTCGGTTGCTGTCTCAATTGGTTCTGGGAATACAAATCTTAACAAAGGTGGCGCTAAAAATGTTGTCAGAATAACCATCATGATAATTGCTGCCTCTAAAGGTTTGGAGAGAACTCCTGTAGAGGAGCCAATACCGAGAAAAACCAATCCTACCTCACCGCGAGGGATCATTCCAACACCAATTGCCAAACGATTGATTTGAGGTATTCCAAAAACACTCAACCCTGTGGCAACTTTTCCAATAATCGCAACAGCAATTAGGAAAATTGCCATAACTAAGCCCTCGCGATTGGTAGGAATAGCTGGATTTAGCACTCCCAAATCGGTTCTTGCGCCAACGGTGACAAAGAAAATAGGGACTAGTAAGTCGGCAATGGGCATGACTTGTTTTTGTAGCTGGACGCGCTCGTCGGTCTCATCTAAAACTAACCCAGCTGCAAAAGAACCTAAAATGGCTTCTAGCTGTATAACAGCCGCAAGGTATGCCATCATATAGGAAAAGGTGAATGCTGGTATCACTAATTCACCACGAGTTTTTAACTTTTTAGCGATCGCGACAAAAGAGTTACTAAAGACGTTACCCAAGACAATCGATCCTACAAGGAAAGAGGTAGCGCTAATCAGCAAGTAAACGACTTTGCCCGAATCCACCGTGCCTTCTTTAGCAAGGCTTGCGACCACTGCTAGAATAATAATCCCCAGCACATCATCAATAACGGCAGCACCCAAAATAATTTGTCCTTCTTTTGAATTGAGACGACCCAATTCTGATAAGACTTTAGAAGTGATACCTATACTGGTAGCCGTGAGAG
>NZ_KQ976354.1:8288685-8298028 GCF_000346485.2 Scytonema hofmannii PCC 7110 | reverse complement strand
CCCTCCCTCCCTCCCTCCCTCCCTCCCTCATTCCCTCCCCCTAGTCCTTAATCCAGGAGTGAAGGCTAATAAATCCAGCATTGTTAATCAAGTGTTGACCTTGATCGCTCAATAACAAAGCAGCATAAGCCCAACCCGCCTGCTCATCTTCTAGACCATTTTGCTTAACGAGCACGCATAATCGGCGAGTGACTGGATACTCTCCACTTTGCATGGCTGCTCTGTTGAGGTGATTGTGTTGATTTGGACATTGCGAAAGCTCTACAAGAGGTTCTTCATAAGGAGGTACGAGATGATCTGCTTGATACCCAATTGGCAAAGGTTTAACATGACACTGTGTCACGACTTCAGTGGCAGTTGCATAATATATACCACCAGGGTCTGAAGCTACATTTCTCAGTCCACTGGTTGTGTTAGCAACTATCTTGACTTTAGGACTTAGTTTTTCACCTTCCAACAGTTTGTCTACAAAGAATTCAACTGTACTACCTGCTTCTTGAGATCGAGAGTAAGGAGTGAGCGGGAGGTCTGGTCCACCAACTTGCTTCCAGTTGTGAATTTTACCAGTATATATCTTTTTGAGTTGAGCAATTGTGAGACCGGGAATTTTTAGACTTGGATGAACTGCGATCGCAATTCCATCTATAGCGACTGGTATCTCTTTGAAAGCAAAACCGCGTTGCAGTGCTTGTTGGTATTCTTTCTCTTCCATTGGACGAGAAGATTGAGAAAAAGCCAGCTGATTCTCTAATAACATTTTGATCTCAGTACGAGAGCCTGGGGAATTGAGGTAGCGCAATTTAAACTGAGGCCAAGTGCTTTGAATAACTGGGTCTACTGTTTTTCGGATGGGGTCCCAAGTTGTACTACCTCCATAATTAAATAACCCTGATGGAATATTTGGCACTGCGTCAAAGGTTTGAGCCTTAACACCTGCTTTTCGGAGTTTTTCTTGAGCAGCATAGTTAAATAACTCAGACGGAGTTTCTGGCACTTTAGTAGAAGTGCGCTCCCAATTGTCAAGGTTCTGAAGTTTTTTCCTAGCAACATCTTTAGAACCCACAGACAAGTTAGTCACAAATTTTAATTCTAAACCAGACCAATGACTGACCCACCAAAAACCTATACCGAGCGGTACGGATGCAATAAGGAGGAGTAAAATCAAGGTTGTCGTTTCTTTGATTTGAGACATACAGCCTTCGCCAATTTATTAAGCCTGACCAATGATATTTTTTAGTGCTGACAAAAGCTCTAATTCTATATAAGGTTTAGTGAAGTAAGCACTAGCACCTAAAGCCATTGCAAGATCGCGATGTTTACGGTTACTGCGGGTTGTAAGCATTGCTACAGGAATTTTTGCGAGTTGAGGGTCTTGAAGACGGTAATCCAAGAACTCAAATCCATTCATGTTAGGCATTTCAACATCACAAATCATGAGTTGTACGTTTGCACAGAGATGCAGTTGTTCAATAGCTTCCCATCCATCACGGGCTTGCAAAACTCGATAACCAGCTTTCTCCAACGTGAAAACCAACGCTTGTCTAGCAGTAGCAGAGTCGTCAACAACAAGCACTGTGGGGGTGAAGTGTGTGTTATTGATAGAATGCCAATCGGTTGCTAAAGACTGTGATATATGTGGGGTAGCGGTTTTACCAGTTTTGCTTTGTTTCAAAAAGTCTTCTAATAACATAGCCCCATTAATAACAGGAATGAGGCTGCCATCTCCTAAGACAGTACAACCGGAAATATAGTTAGGAGGAGGAACGATCGCTCCAAAGGGCTTGATCGCCAGTTCTTGCTCCGCAACTAAGCAGTCAACTTCCAGTGCAAACATCTGTTGCTCTCGACGAAGCAGCAATAGTGGAGGAGTTTTATTGTCTGCTGAAATAGTGCTTGCCACATTGCTAGAGAAAGTTTTTGGTGATGGGCAATTGTACTCTAAAAGATCGATTAATTGATAAACAGGTACAGATTGCTCTTGCCAAGTTAAAAATTTACGCTCACCAGCTCGATCAGTGCGATCGCCTTGAGTTTTAATAATCCTGACGATGCTATCAATTGGCAGTGCGACAGTTATGAAACCCATCGAGCAAACTAATAATTTGGCAATCGTTAGTGTAAACGGCAACCGTAAGGTAAAGGTTGTACCTTGACCGGGAGAAGAGGTTACTGTAATATTGCCCTTCAGAGATTGTAACTCAGATTTAACAACATCTAACCCAACGCCTCGTCCAGAAAGTTCGCTCACCTGACTTGCTGTTGAGAATCCAGGCTCGAAGATCGTTTCAAACAGTTCATCTGTAGAAACTTCTGCTAATTGTTCTGGCGACAACAAACCTCTTTCAAGAGCTTGAAGACAAATACGTTCTAAATTAAGCCCTTGGCCATCATCTCGTACCTCAATAATAGTTTGATTGCTATGGTGATAAGCTCGAATTTCAATCTCGCCTTGCTCTAGTTTTCCTTGTTGATGCCGAAGTTCTGGGGGTTCAATACCATGATCGAAGGCATTCCGAAGTAAGTGCAGAAGTGGATCGTAGAGCTTCTCAACAATGGCTTTTTCAACTTGTACTTCTGTCCCTGTCAGTTTTAAGTTAACAGGTTTGTGATAGGTAGTAGACATATCCCGTATCATTCTAGGAAAATGACTCAGCACGTTACCGATTGGTAACATACGAGACCACATGAGTTCATCCCGAAGTTGAGAAAGCATTTGACGCTCCTGTCGAATTGTTCGATTTGAGCGTCCACTAAACATGGCAATATCATCGACTGCTTCTTTAAGCTGCGCTACTTCTTCTAAAACGTCTTGTAAGGAGGAGTATAAATCTCCATAGCGATCCATTTCCAAAGAATCAAACTCTGTCAAGGAAAATTTAGAAGCTGCTATCTTGTGTCTGCGACTAGTGGATTCTGAAGCAACAAGCATCATATCTGATATATTTTGTATCTGCTTAGTAGCTTCTTGAAACCGCTCAAAACGATGGAGTAATTCTTGGATAGCGGCTTGAATTTGTTCATTTTCAAGAGCAAATATGTTGCGGTTAATCGTTAATTCGCCCAAGAGATTATTCATCCGCTCTAACCGAGTCAGATCGACCCGAACTGAAATATTAGAGGTATTGGTAGAAAACTGCTCCTGAGCTTGTTTGCGAATTTGAACTTCCTGCTTTGCAACGGGCTGAATTGAAGAATGTTCTGGGATCTGAGACAGCACAGTGGCGCTGCTAGATGTAGGGCTGTCATCACTTGCTTGTGTAGTAAATGGTTTTTTACTTAATAACTCTTCTAAGGAAAGAGGGGGAGCAGGTTTTATGTTTGAAGACGCGATCGCAGGCTCGAATAAATTTGAAGATGTTTCTTCAAGAGTTTCTAAGTTTAAGGAAACACTGGTTGAGTCGAATAGATTTAAAGGGATTTCGTCAATAATGGTGTTTTCTGCCAAAGCTATCAGATCTGCTGAGGGGCTACCTCCTTGGGCGCGATCGCCTGCAAGAACAGCAGATCGACCTGCTTGAAAATCAGCACGTGCCAATTCAGCAATGTGCAATGCGCGATCGGGGTGAGCAAGTAGCGCCGCCAAAGTTGTTTCTGCAATTGCTTTAAATCCTGGAAGTTCTAAAAACTCAGCAAATCTGGCAAAGACTTCTACTTGTGCGCGTAACTCTTCATCAATTTTATAGTTTTGAGGGTTAGCAACAATTGTATGTAGATAATCTAACCTATCAGCTATATCAACTGTAAAGACTGATGCAACCATGTCAACATTGAGATCTACAGAGTCAGGTATATGATAAATAGCCTGTGCAAGCCTATCTCCCAGTTTTGCTTCTATTTGGGTAAATATAGGATCGGCAGAGGTTAGGGCTGACTCCGGGTTAAAGTGACCAGTTTGAATTTGCTCTGTTAAGGGCACTTGCAGACAATCGTAAGCTTGTAGCAGCAATCCTTCCAGATCGGCATCAATTTCTAGTGTCTCATCGTAAAGATCTCTGAAAATATCCTCTAGTCGATGGGCAATAGTTGTGATGCTTTCAAGCCCTACAATAGCTGCACCTCCTTTGAGAGAGTGAGCAGCTCGCATTAACTCATGAAGTTTATGAGGAGTGCGTTCTGCTCTTAAGGTGAGTAACCCTGTTTCAATGATTTGTAGGAGTTCGGGAACTTCTTCAATGAAGAATTGATAAGTTTGGTCGTGAACATCGCGGGACATCAACATAATTGGCTTCTCCCCTGTCATCAGTAGAACACATGAAGCTACTGTACTTTGAACTGACTGACACTCTCTTGCAACAATTGAGCGACTGTCAGTAATTCCTCAAAGGAAGTAGACACATCGCTAGCTGATTTTGCTGTGTTGTCCGCAATTTTCGCAACTTCTGTCATTGTTTGAGTCACAAGTGCAGAATTCTGAGATTGCTCCATTGTTGCTCTAACAATTTCTTCTACCACTTGATTGATTTGAGTGTTGGCTGTGAAGATTTGATTCAACCCAAGAAGGGTTTCATCTACCAATTTAGTTCCAGACACAACCTGTTCAGTACCGACTTCCATTGCAGCAACCACCTCGCTGGTTGCTCGTTGAATGTTGAAGATTAGCTTTTCTATATCATCGGTGGCTTTTGCTGATTGCTGGGCTAGCTCTCGAATTTCCTCCGCAACGATCGCAAAGCCTTTACCTTCTTCACCAGCGCGAGATGCTTCTATCGAAGCGTTGAGTGCTAAAACATTTGTTTGCTCCGCAAAATTCTTAATTAAATTTACCACTGTAGAAATCTTTTGAGAAGATTCTCCTAAATACTTGACTTTTTTTGATGTTTCTGTTACTATTTCGCGAACTGACACAATTCCTTCTATTGTTAAAGTCATCATTTCGTTACCCATTTGGACAGTTTCAGTAGCTTGTTGAACTGTTGCTTCTGCGGCTCTAGCATTTGCACTGACAGCATTGATTGAATCAGCCATGGCTTGAATTCGTTGAATAGCGGCTGTCATTTTTTCTGACTGTTGCAAAGCACCTTCGACTAATGTTTGAACAAGCTCGCCACTGTTACTTGCAGTTACTTCTACTTGGTTGGTTGCACTTTTGACTTGAATCACAATCTCCCGCAGACTCTCAATCACGTAGTTATAAGAGTCAGCGACAGTACCAACTTCATCATCTGTCACCTTAGCGTAGACTGTGAGATCTCCTTGACTCACAGGATCTACTTCCACCAATAACTCAAACACCCGTTTTTGCAAGAGTTCTTTTTCTTTCACAAACTTCTGTATTTGCTCTGCCATGTTGTTAATGGTACTGCACAACACGGCCAGCTCATCTTCTCCTTGTACGCTCAGACGAGTATGCAATTTTCCGTGTCCCATTTTTTCAACAGCTTTAGTTGCGGCTAAAAGAGGACGAGTAGCCCTCTTTACTAAAATAGCTGCAGTTATTCCTACCAGTAAAGCAGCAGATCCTATTCCTATAAGTAGAACTTGGCGTAATCTCCCCAAATGAGTAAAAGCTTCCACTGTAGGGCGAACAATACCTACAGCCCAACCAGGCTCTTGCACCCCTTTCAACTCTGTCATGCCAATAAAACTGGCTAAAACTTGTTCTCGATCGTTTTTATCCTGTGCAATCCGAGTCACTATTAAACCCTTGTGGAGTTGTTCTGATGTTTGTGTCCATGACTCAGAAAATCCCTCATAATCTGCTTGTGCTGGGTGACCTATCAACTCTGGTTCGGTAGCTGCAAAAACCTGTCCATCCGGACCAACAATTTCGTATTCCCATGTTTGGCCTTGAATATATCTGAGTATTTCAGCCAAATGCTCTGCTGACATTTGAACGAGCACAACACCATCCATCTCACCCGTTTTAGTGTTTTTGATAGGTGCGGCTACTTCCAAGTGACTTTTACCTGATGAAAGATTTGTACTCGGGTTGTTAATGGCGGGAGACTGGGTCTCAATGGCACGCTTAACGTATTCTTCAGAATTATAATCCTTGTAAGGATTAAAAGAATGAGATGAATGGGATTGATACAGTAATTTACCTGTTGTGTCAACTATAGCAATGCTGTCATATTTTTCATTGCTAGCTTCAATAAAACTGTTTAACAAAGCTACCTTTTGCTCTTCAGTGGCCTTTGTACTTAAGTACGTGTTTGCAAAGAGGGAGGGATCGGAAACTGTTGTGTCCACCTGTTGTGGGTTTACAAGTAAAGGTGACTTAGCAATTGCTTCAGCATCTTCAACGAACCGATTGATGGTAGTGCTAACTACACCTCGCATACCAAGAATGCGGTTTTCTTGCTCTGCAATAATTTGCTCTGTAATAGTACGACTTGCCAAAGTATAAGCAATACCTCCAACAGTAGCAACTGGAATCACACTGGTAGCGATCGCTAGAGCCGTTACCTTTCTTGGCAAACTCTTCGGCAAAGTTGCGATCGCGTTTAGCATAGTGAGACTTAACGCCTTCCACCAACTCGCTTTCCTCCATTGAATAGAAAGCTGTCGAGTTTTAAGTGAGTTTCTGCTTTTGTTCGCTTTTTGGGAGTCAGGTATAAAAGACCCAAGAGGATTCTGAGCCATGAAATTTACCTCATGAGAACTGAGCAGTTGAAAAAATCAAAGTAGGGTGGGCATTGCCCACATAAAGCTTGTGGTGGGCAATGCCCACCCTACTGAGATTTCAAAAATCAAATAGGAGTCCTATAGTCTTGATATGGTCGAAAGAATAACTTCATCATCTAAAACAGCTAACTGTTCGCCATCGGATTTTACTTGGTATCCGCGTAAAAACGGTATCAATTGAGGGGTTGTCGCATCAGACAATGGAGATTGCAACATCTGTGGATCGCACCACTCAATCGCTTCTGCACGGTTAATTACTAGACCTACTATTTGGCTATCAGTATTATTTTCTCGCATACTCTTAGAACTTCCACGCAGTATAACTGCGGTATAGGTTGTAGTGAGCGAAAGTTGTTGATACCAAGGCATGAAACCTATCAAGTGAGCTAAATCAACCATCCAAAGTGCTTCACCCCGCCAGTTATAAGCTCCCATCACCCAAGTAGGGAGTTGAGGAATCGGTGTAATCTGACTAACATCGATTGTCAACACTTCAGCAAGTTGAGAAATAGGCAACAAGGCTGTTATGTCAGCTACAAGCTGAAACTTCAAATACTGATCCCCCGTCTTTGAGGAGGATGGGGCTACTGATAATGTTGAAACGTCTGTTGTGAGTGAAGACTCAGACCCCATAAGAATATCTCCTTAACTATTCAGATTTTACATACTTCCAACCCAAACAATTCCTGACAGCATGAAGTAGATCTTCTTCAGCCACTGGTTTAGATAAATAGGCATCAGCTCCCTGCTTTAACCCCCAGAATCGATCTGCATGACTTGTTTTAATTGAACAGAGAACGATCGGAATATTTGTTGTCTCGGCAGCCGCTTTTAAATCTCGACAGATGGCAAACCCATTTCGATCTGGGAGTACAACATCTAGGATAATAATATTAGGTTTATACCTACTAATCTGTTCTATTGCCTCTTCTCCATTACTGGCTGTCAAAACATGAAAACCAAATTGATGCAAATATCTCACAATCATGTCCCGCGCTGGTGCAGAATCTTCAATTACTAAGGCAATGGTTTGAGCCGTTGAGCCACTCTCAGTCGCTAGGGTAATATTCATAGGCGTCGAGTTCCAAAAAATAAAAGATATAAAAGCTAAGTAATTCAAAATTCCTTCAAATTGAAAATTTTCCCATTCCTAAATCGAAGTAGATTTTACATCACTGGTCACTGATTAAGCAAACTGAACCTGTTTTAAGTGTTTATTAATAACCCCTAAAACTTGTTTTGTATCAACTGTTTCTTTACTAAGAAAATCTGAAGAACCAACTATTTTAGCTCTAACTCGGTCGATGACTCCATCATTTCCTGTCAAAATAATGATGGGTGTATAGCGGAAACAAGCTAGCTTTCGCAGCTTACCACAAATCTCATAACCATTTGTATTGGGCATCATCAAATCTAGAAAGATTAAATCCGGTTTAAGGGCTAACAAAACACCAAGTGCTCTCAAAGGATCGTTCAGACCAACAAACTGATAGTTTGCAGCAGTCAGAATCTTTTCCATCTCTTGGCAAACCCAGGGATTGTCATCTAAACAAGCAATTAAGGGTTTTGGAGTCTCTAGTTGTTTCGGAGATGAAAAGCCTGGAGATGGTAAATCGGCAACAGTTCTTAATTCTACCAATCCCACCTGAATATAGGGCAACAGCGAACGGATAATAGTTAACGCATCCTGCTTCATCTCTATTGCCATTTCACGCAGAGTTTGCTGTTGTTCTAAGAGTTGGTTAAGCGTTTGGTAGACTGAAGATGAAATTCGCTGTTGCAGTTCGCTTATCTGATTAATCGCAGGCACTTGATTGGGCGAGCAATCAGCAACTTTTGCCGCCTTCCACGCTTGCCAAAGACGATCTGCTTCCGCAACGGCTTGTGCTGCATCAATTAAAACAAGTCTTTTAGGCAATGTGTTTTTTGGTCTAAGTTCATAAGTAACCTGTGCTGCTTGTGTAATGTCAAAGAGTACCTCAACAATCGTAAACCAAACCACCTTTGCAGCTTGCTCAGTGGTAATTTTTTGTTGTTTTACCCACAAACACAATAGTTGGTATTGCCAACAGCCACCAAAATCATCAGCAGTCGTATTCTCTAACTCGTACTGGAGTACTGAAAGATCGGTTGATTGCTGAGGCAGATAGACTGCTGAATATCGCTTCCATTGTCTCGCTGGGTGCTCTCCACCAGTGGCATACACGATAAAACCGCGATGCAAATAGACAAACCATTCTCGTCCGATCGCATTGGTCAGCACAAGTTGACCGCTAAACTGAAGTTGCTTCAATGTTACAAACATCTCAGCCTGCTTTGAAGCATCAAAATCCCTAATCGGCGGAGCGTCATTTCTCCGAGCTAGTAAGGCATCAACTGATTGGTAAAGGAGACTGCTGTTCATTGTATCTTTATGCAATCATTTCTAGATCTGGTATCCATGAAGTATGACTAGTAGAAGAAGCTCTCTACTCGTGTCTTTCGCTAACTTGCTCTCCTTAGAGTTGTGCTACGCATATAAGATAAATGCACTATGTCAGCAAGAAGCAGGAACATCTCAGCCCATTAAATAAATTTGTATATCATTAAGTTAAGCAGTAAAAGCTAGACAAACTTGAAACAAAAAGGTAACAAACTTGGGACAATTCCACAAGTCCAAGTATTTATGGTCTAAGAGATGGCGAAAAGGCAGTCCCGGTAAAAAAAGGCCCCACCCCCC
>NZ_KQ976354.1:8213834-8288675 GCF_000346485.2 Scytonema hofmannii PCC 7110 | reverse complement strand
CCTCTCCCCATGGGAGAGGGGGCTTGTTAACTTTAACTCATAAACAAGTGCAATATCTAAACACAACAAGGATTAGAATTGCAAATCCTGCCCCTGCATAAAACACACTATTGATACCTCCAAAACTAAAAGCTACAAGCATGAGTAGCGGTCCAAGGGTTTGCCCTAATCCAAAAAATGTGCCGTTGACAGATAAAATTGTGGCTAGATATTGTTTTGGTGCAATCTCGGTTAAACGAGTTTGTATACTAGGAGCACCAATTCCCAAGCCAATACCAAAAATTGTCGTAGGAATTAAGAGTAACCAAATATTTGATACTAGGGGAACAATCAACAGAGCTAAAGCATATAAAATGAAAGATGTTCTAATCAAGGTTGTAGAGTGATACTTTCTCGACAACCTTCCTAATTGTGATGATGTAATTGTAATAGCAACGGAAACACTAGATAGTAATAATCCAATTGTTGCTGCAGGCGCTTTAAATGTCTGACTAATTAGTTGAGGTAGATAAGTTACATAAGCCCCGTAGAGAAGAACAAAGTTAGCAGCACTACCAATAAATAACCCAGCTAATTTTCGATTTTGTAAAGCTTGTAGAGCATGTTTCAAATACTCTTTTAAGTTTCTTTCTCCCTGGGGTTCTGGATTTTTTAACGCAAATAATACTATTAATCCAATTGGAATTGCAACTATAGGTAATAGAAAGGGGTAGTACCAACCAAAAGTTGCTAGCAAACCACCGACTGTGGGGTAAAGCGCTGTACCAATACTAGTGACGCTAGCATTGTAACCCATTGCTGTTGTGCGTCTACCTGCTGCGTATAAATCACCAATTAAGGTAATACTGAGAGATAGCAAAGAAGCTGCGCCTATTCCTTGTAGAAACCGTAGTAAAAGCAAAAGGTTAAAATCACGAGCTAATGCACAAGCCGTACCTGCAAGACCAAATAAAAACAGAGAAGGAACAATAATTTTTTTCCTACCCATGCGATCGGCTAGGACACCAATAAAAGGACCTAGAATAACAGTAGGAAATGTAAATACCGTAACTAATAACCCCAGATTTTTGGGGTCAACGTCTAATTCTAGAGCTAGTTCAGGAAAAGCAGGGGTGACGCTAGCAACTCCAAGAACTGCTATGAGAGAAACTGCACAAATAATTTGAAAATTTGTGTCTAAGAAAAATGGTTTGGGAGATTCTGGTTGGCTGTCTAGGCTGGCTGGTTGCATGAATTTGTTTTCTAAAATATAAAGAGATTTAGTGGTGGATAGTGACCACTCATTAATTTACCAAATAGAGCGCTATTTGACTTCTCCCACCGCTTGAAGCGGTGGGATTCATGCGTAGAACCGCACAGGCTGAGTCAAGCAACCCCTACCTATCTGACTGAGGTCTAGCCCCAATCTCGTAGCTACTTTAACTAGTATGTTTGCGCTTCCGTTTAAATCAGCGTTGCACTTTATACCTTTTTTGGAAGTATACTCACCACGCTTTGTTCTTTTACCAGAAAACTTGTACCCTTCGGGTCTTTCACCAAATGCAGGTACTAAATCTCCATCTAAAAAACTAGCGCGAGAGGTGTACGCTTCCTCAGTTTCTACATAGTTGATACCGTACTGTTGGCACAACTGCTCAATTCTTTTTCTTAACTTAGCCGTAGGAATTTGAACAAAGTTCTGATTGTTTCTTCTCCCTATTAATGTTGTAATTTTCAGATGAATAGACCACAGTGGCGTGGGCGTCCTCGCCCGCCCTGTCGTCTAGTACGGGCGGGGACGCCCATTCCACAAGAGCACAGTGTGGTTATCCGATCCCAACCTAATTTACGTGAATATACTAGTTGTGTCAGAGAATCTAAATTTACCGACGGGTTTCATAAGGAATTCGACCATCTTCTTCAGCAGCTTCTAACTGTTGAGACGAACGGCGTGGCCCAATACGATCGCGAATCTTGCCAATTACGATATAAAGAATTGGCACAATAAACAGACTTAAAAAAGTAGAGACTAACGTCCCACCAACGATCGCTGTACCGAGAGATCGCCTACTAGCCGCCCCTGCTCCTTCTGGAAATAGCAATGGCCAAATACCTAAAATAAAAGCAAATGTTGTCATGAGAATAGGTCGCAGACGTTGTTCTGATGCTTTTATGGCTGCTTTGGTAACTGAATACCCCTCATAGCGTAGTTGGTTAGCAAACTCCACAATCAAAATGGCGTTCTTACTTGCCAAACCAATTAACATCACCAGACCTACTTGGCAGTATATATCATTTGACAAACCACGTAGGGATTGTGCTGCTAGCGCTCCTAGAACAGCTAGAGGAACTGAAAGCATGATAATCAACGGATCGATGTAGTTCTCATACTGAGCAGCTAGTACCAAGAAGACGAAGACAATTCCCAAGCCAAAAATTAGGGGCGCTTGACCACCAGACTCTAGCTCTTCGACCGCAATCCCTGACCATTCATAGCCCAGAGTTTGTGGTAGCACTCGCTTTGCTAGTTGTTCCATTGTTCTAATTGCTTGTCCAGAACTAAAACCAGGAGCTGCACCGCCATTGATTTCAATTGACCTAAACAAGTTGTAGTGGTTAATTGTTTGCGCCCCAGTGGTTGGAATGATTTTCACCAAACTACTTAGGGAAACCATTTGACCGTTGGCTGGGTTATTGGCTTGAGTGTTGGTTTGAGTGTTGACTTGAGTGTTGGCTTGATTGCTAGCAGAACGGACATACAAACGACCGATATCTTCAGGGTTGGAGCGAAACTCAGCGTCAGCTTGAACATAAACTCGATAAGTCCGGCGGAGATAGTTAAAGTCGTTAACGTAGCGAGAACCCAAGTAACTTTGTAGAGTGTTAAAGATATCATCTACATCGACCTGCAGAGCCTTGGCTTTGTTGCGGTCTACTTCAATCAAATATTGAGGCGTACTTGCAGCATAAGTGCTGAATACAGCTTGCAATCCTGGTGTTTGATTTCCCTGTTGGATTAACTGACCCATATATTGCAACATAGTATCCAAACCACTATTACCGCCTCTATCTTGTAGCTGAAATTGAAAGCCTGCAAAACTACCTAAACCCCGAATAGCTGGTGGGTTAACTGGCAAAACTCTTGAGTCTGTAATTGCTGATAGTTTCCCCATCAAATTGCCGATAATTGCCTGTACTGACTGCTCCGGCTGGCGGCGCTCATCCCAAGGCTTAAGGGTAGTAAAAATAACACCGTTATTTGCCGTACTGCCACTAAAACTAAAGCCACCGACAGCAAAAGTTCCCACAACTTCAGGCAATTTGAGAATTTCTTCTTCTACCTGGCGCATGACTTTGCTGGTGTAGTTGAGCGAAACCCCTTCTGGTCCTTGGATAATAGTGATGAAATAACCTTGGTCTTCATCAGGGAGAAATGCTGTTGGTACGCGGGTGTAAAACCAGCCTGTAAACACTAAAGACGCAACAAACAGCAATATTACAACTGCACTAATGCGATTGAGAGCTATGAGCGATCGCTCGTACTGTCTGCGTGTCCAATCAATAAAGTTATTGAACCGCGTAAACACCCAGCCTATCCAACCACCTGGTTTTTGTCCGCGACGTAGCAGGAGGGCTGAGAGGGTAGGCGTCAAGATGATAGCAAGAGAGGTTGAAATCCCTACTGCAAAAGCAATTGTCAGTGCAAATTGTCGATAAATCTCTCCTGTAGAGCCGGGGAAAAAGGCTACTGGAACAAACACCGCCATGAGTACCAAGGAAGAAGCAACCACTGCTCCGAACAGTTCACGCATTGCTTCGGAGGCTGCTTGAAACGGTGTCATCTCTTCTTCTTCAAGCAAGCGAGTGATGTTCTCAACTACGACGATCGCATCATCAACTGTTAAACCTGTGGCTAATGTCAAACCAAATAAGGTCAGGGTATTGATGGAGAATCCAAAAACCTTAATGATTGCAAAGGTACCAATCAATGTTAAGGGAATAACAACTGCAGGAATTATAGTGGTGCGCCAGTCTTGTAAGAAAATGAAAATCACGAGGATGACAAGACCAACTGCTTCAAGAAGGCTTTGGACGACTTCTGCTAGCGACTCTTCGACAAATAAAGTAGTATCAAATGCGACCTGATATTTTAAACCGGGCGGAAACTGGGGTCTGATTCGCTCTATTTCTGCTTTCACTGCCTTAGCAACTTCCAAGGCATTACTTCCGGGAGTGGAAAATATCCCAATTCCCACTCCTTCTTGACCTCTAAATCTCAGAAAAGAGTTGTAATTTTCTGCTCCTAGTTCTGCTCGACCCACATCTTTAAGCTTAACGAGTGTAGCATCCTGTCCTGTTTGAACAATCATCTCGTTAAATTCTGATGGTTCCCTGAGCCTGCTGAGGGCTTGTAGGTCTATTTGGAACAACTGGTCTTCAGAAGACGGCTGCTGACCGATTTGCCCTGCACCCACCTGGATATTTTGTTCTTCGAGGGCATCAATCACATCTTGAGCAGTGAGGTTGCGACTGGCGAGGCGATTTGGGTCAAGCCATATACGCATAGCATAACGACGTTCACCAAATATCCGCGCTTCACTCACACCGTTAATTCTTCTCAGAGCATCTACTATATAGAGGTCGGCGTAGTTACTTAAAAAGACATTGTTGTAAGCGTTTTTATCGCTGTATAACCCTATTGCTAAAAGAATGTCGGTAGATTGTTTGCTAACAGTGACCCCTGTTCGCTGTACTAGTTCTGGCAGTTGCGGTTCAGCCAACGATACCCGATTTTGCACATCGACTGCTGCAATATCTTTATTGCGCGATGGGTCAAATGTAACCGTAATTGTGCTGGTGCCATTGTTACTGCTACTTGAGGTCATATATCTCATACCATCGACCCCGTTGATCTGCCTTTCTAAAACAGTAGTGACTGTGTTTTCTACAACTTCAGCACTAGCACCGACGTAGTTAGCTGTCACGTTGATTTGAACTGGACTAATTTCTGGATATTGCGCTGTGGGTAGTGTGGGAATACTAATTGCTCCTACCAGCAAAACAATAATGGCGCAAACGCTGGTGAAGACAGGTCGCTTGATGAAGAAGTCAACGAACATAAGTATTGGGGAATGGTTAGTGGTTAGTGGTTAGTAGTTAGTGGTTAGTGGTTAGTTAAAACTGCCACTTTATGGGCGCAAGGCATTGCGCCCCTACTAACTACTAACTACTAACCTTTGATGACTATGATTCAGGAATAATGGGTGCTCCATCTCTGAGGTTGAGTAGCCCTGAGACAATGATTCTGTCTCCTGGCTGTAATCCTTCAAGAACTTGGTAATTATTACCTTTGATGTTGCCCAACTTCACGCGCTTTTGCCGAGCAACAAGTTGAAATTCCCCCTCTTGAGCAGATTGAGGGGATGGTGACGGTGGTGGTGTTTGAGCTACATAGACAAAGGTTTCTCCTGCGACTCGAGTCACTGCTGTTGTTGGCACTAAAACTCCAGGGCGCTGGTTCCAGATAACTCTGGCGCGTGCAAATTGGTCTGCCCTAAGTTGATTTCTATTGTTGTCATAGAGCGCTTTAATGAGTAACGCTTGGGTATTGTTATTCACACTAGGTGAAATGAAAAATACACGACTCATTCCTAAGTTTTTGCCTTGTGCGTCCATCACCTCCACTGGTGTTCCCTTACGTAATTGCGATCCCCGCTCACTTGGCACAAAAATGTTTAATTCTAAAGGTTGGTTTTGAGTAATGGTAGCGAGTTGTGTAGATGTATTGACAAAATCACCCACTTTAACTGGTATATCTCCAACTGTGCCAGGAAAAGGAGCAGTGATTTTGTAGTACTGAAGTTGAACTTGCTGTTGATTGATATTTGCTTGGGCTTGCTTTAAGGATTTTTCTGCTTGGATGATGCTAGCTTCCTGGGCTTTTATCCGCGCTTCTGTTGCACGGAGTTGTGCCTGTGCTGTTTCTAACCTGTTTGCATATTGGTCTCGGACTTGTCGGGATTCTGCTCCTTCTGCAGCTAACCGAGCATACCGATCGTATTCTCGCTGGTTCAATTTCACATCAGATAGGTTCGATAGCCGCTCTGCTTGTAGGGATTGAAGAGTTGCACGCACATTTTCCATTTGCGATCGCGCCACCTCTGCTGCTGCTGCAACACCACTCACAGATGCTTGTTGCTCTCTAGCATCTACTTGGATGATTGGGTCTCCTACTGCTACTGTATCTCCCGACCTAACATATATCTGAGCGACTTGACCCTGAACTCTTGGTTGGAGATTCACCGACCGACGCGATTCCAGGTTAGCAACAAATTCTGAACTGTCCTCTATGATACCTGTTTGCACCGTAGATATCTTAACTCTCACCCCTGGCGGCTGAGCGCTAGCAGGTGAAGGTTGTTGTTGTCCGGGGGCAAGGAAACGCCAAAGTGCATAGCCTCCCCCCGCCAGTACTGCTAGGGCTATCAACAACCAAAGCCACCGTCGCTGTCTGCGGGGTGGCTCTTCTGAGGTTCGCTCTGGAAGATTATCTTCAAAATGAGTTTGAGGCTCAGGGAATTTCATGACTTACAGGCACCTAAGGAGAAACTAACTGGAAGCTAATAGGATATTTATCCTAATATAAAAAATTTATTGCTTTTGGACGAGGCTATACAGATAAACTATAATATGGTAGCCCACCTAAATATACTTGCTTCCCTCCAGTTCTCTTATCTATCCAAAGAAGAATGCTATTGCTAGCTTACATAAAAAGTTAGCCTGCTGTCTTTTCAGTTCTTGCGGAAGTTATTCTAATCTTGCTCCTACCCCATACCTCCTACCCCCTACACCCTAATAATCTCACAATCAATGCTGTCCAACCCGTTTCTTCTACTGAGCATTTATAGGAAAACTCTGTCTGAGGATACTTGTATAAGGCTTTTAAGTAGGAGTGGGTTGGGGTTGAGTCTAGATAAAAGTAGTACTCTTTAACATCTTCCCCATGATTTCCCTCACTATTAGTTAAGCCAAAAAGACGCTCTTTAAGAATTTTGAACCAAGTTGGAACCGCGAACAAGCGATCGCTAATTTACAACAAAACAAAACCGCTTATCCAAATAAACGAGTTGAGGGTATCTTAGATGGTAAAAAAGTCGGCTACGAGTTGTTCTGGGATGGCGTGCGTGTAGGATTTGAACCAAATTGGAATCACGAACAAGCGATCGCTAATTTACAACAAAACAAAACCGCTTATCCAAACAAAAAAGTAAAAGCATTATTAAATGGCGATCTCCTTTATTTACCTAGCATGCCTAGGAGTTCAAAGAGTTAGCCTATTCTAGTGATGGTCAGCAATTTTTTGCCAGGATTGCTTACCTAATGCGGAATTGTACCAACAAACGATGCAAAATCGTCATAATTATTGCGAGAGGAAGCATCAAAACTGGAATAATTTCCAAGCTAAAACGAGTTGCTAAAGTACCAACAGCAGAAGGAATAGTTGCTGCACCCAAACTAGCAATGCTTGTCATAAATCCAATTGCTGCTGGAACGATACCTGGTGGTACTCGCTGCGGCATTAACCATATTGTTAGCGGAAATATGGGGGCAAGTGCAAAGCCAATTATTGGTAAACTCAGTAATTGATTTGGTAGTAACCACCAAGCAACTAAACCAAGTCCAAGCAGTAGCAAGGAACTATCAAGAGTACGAACAGCACCTAACCGATTAACGATACGTCCTGTCACCGCACGTCCTACGGTAAGCCCTACCCAGTAGCCACTGACACTGTAACCTGCAAGCAACTTTGGTGTGCCACGGCTGAGACTTTGTACGCTATAAGCCCAGTTTCCAACTGAAACTTCCGTACCTACATAAATAAGTAAGAACATTGCAGCTAGAAATACGATAGGAGTTGTAAGGGCTACACGTAGATTGGCGATCGCATTCGTTTCCGTCACTTGTACGCGCTTATTCAAAGGTTTGTAGTCGTACACAACTGCCCAAAGCATTGCTGCTACCATTATTCCAACAAAAGTTGCAAAAACTAGGTAAATACCTCTCCATTGCACGTTCAATGCCAGGAGTGTGGTAGCTATTGCTGGACCTAACAAAGCTCCGATACCATAAAATGCATGTAGCAACCCCATTAAGTCAGCCTGCTGTTGTTCGCTAGCAATGTAGCTATTAATGCCAGCATCAATTAGACCGATTCCCAGACCGAGGAATGTGCCTGTAGCAACCATCAACCACCAATAAGGACTGAGAGCATAAGTCACAAGGGCGCAGGTGAGAACAGTGGATGCTAGCAGTAACATTCGCGCCATTCCCATACTGCTACTCAAGATACTGCTTGCTAACGCTGCAAAAATATAACCTGTGACTTGGCTTAAGAAAAGTAGGGAGATACTAGCAGAAGTCAAGTTGTATGTTTCTTGAATGGAGGGTATTAAGACGCCTAAACCTCCTTCCGCAATACCAATTGCTATAAAAGCATAGAAAGAGAGAGCGATCGCAATTCGCATTTGGCTACATTATTTGAGAGCACAATGATAGCATGGTAACAATTGGATCGCTACACAAACAATTAGCTATTAATTACAGCCAGGAAAGAGACTCACTGACCGAAATAAGGAAGAAGGAAGAGGAAAGAAGGAAGAGGGAAGAGGGAATTTCTCTTCCTTCTTCCAAACAAGGTACAAGCCCCTCAATTTATTGATGGAAAAATCAAGATTTTTGCCATTTCAAATCCCCTCAATTTATTGATGGGGATACAACTTCGGTCTTCCTTCTTTTTTCTTCCTTCGTTAATTTCATATACAGGCAAGATCCTTTGACTTTTAGCGCTTGCTAATATAAAATCACTTGCTTTCTCACTAATTATGTAGATTGGTGTGACAATCAAAGTAACTAGGAACGTGCGGGAAGACTGAAGCATCTACGATCCGCAAATTGCGCGTACCATGAACGCGGAATTCACTATCCACCACAGCCATTGGGTCATTCAATTGACCTTTCTCGGTCCGGGTTCTGGTCCATCGGGTGGAGCCTGCGGATCGGCACGATAAAGATGAGCGCCCTCAAGGTACTATACACCAATTGCATCCTTACCACGGAAAAGTACGCGAGTTACTAAGGTATTGGTTTTAACAATCAAATTATTTGGCAGCGCGGCAGCGGTCTCTCTAATGATTTCGCGTACACCATTTCGGCGACCATTGCGAGTTGCTTGCGGGACGTTATAGAATCCTTCGGTATCCTTTAAATTAACGCTTGGTACAGAGTGATAAGTTTTTCTTCAAGTTATTCGTGCTTGTCTACAAATACATGGCGGGTACTTTCATAAAGACTAGTACTTACGATCGCTGGACGCCATCAACACTACTGCTACAGTCGAGAATTACTTTTTGGTTTTTGTCACCATTTCTATATGTCTCATAGATTTTCCAGAGTACAATGGGAAAAAATAGGATATTTTCATCAAACGAATTAGGGAAAATACTTAGAAAGTAGGAAAAAGTCAGTAGAACTTACAAACTGTAAAAACCCTCACCACATCTGAATTATCTAATTTTTTATCTTGCAATTTTATCTTTTTGACTCCTATTTTTTCCTATAGACAATTGAAATTATCTTCAATATTTTAGAGACATGAAAATTTGAGGTTGAGTCACAAAGCAGGTTTCAATTCTCTAACTTAGATAAAGAGGCTTACAGAGACGACAACTATACAAGCGAGGATTTATTTGTTTGACAAGGGTTTCCTTGTATCCTAATAGCAGATTTATTTATAGGACTTACGCAAAACCCCCCCAATTTATCGGGGGTTGGGGAGATCTGCAACACGTGAAAACCCCTGAATATCGTTGACGTTGCGTAAGTCCTGATTTATAACGTGAAGACCGTGTTAGTGGTTTAATTAAGATAGTTTGAATTTTGTTGGTCCGTGTTGAAGAAAGATTGTTCATCACTTTATGAGTAGAGGTAGAGATGCGAGATTTAAGCAGCAGGTGTTGGTTGTGGGGACTTTTGTTAACAAGTATTTTTTGTTTATTTGGGATAGGCTCAGCTTCAGCTAGAGCAGTTGATGAAGTCTTGGTACCGCCGTCGCCCTTTAAAGGATTCAACGGTATTAATTTTGATCCAAAAGGACAACTGTATGTAGGAAGCGTGATACAGCAGACTACATATCGAGTTAATCCCGTGACGGGAGAATACGAGGTATTTCTTGATCGCCCCTTTGGTCAGGCTGATGATTTCTTATTTACTCCAAACAATCAATTTTTTTACACGGCTTTACTGAGTGGTGAGGTGAGAAACTTTGACCCGCAGACAGGTAACTTCAAAACTCTAGCTTCGGGTATCAGTGGCATTGATGCGATCGCACAAAATGCTGAGGATCGCATCTTCGTCGCTCAAAGTTTGAGTTTGCAAAACACGGGGCTTTACGAACTTGACCCAACAGGAGCAACTCCTCCACGCTTGATTCTCAATCTACCGGGATTGAATGCTTTCGAGTTTGGTGCTGATGGGCTTTTGTACAGTCCCCTTCAATTTACAGGGGAGATTGTCAGAATTAATGTGGATACTGGCACTGTAGAACGGGTAGCTTCAGGTTTGGTGAGTCCCATTGCCATTAAATTTAATTCAAAGGGCGAGCTATTTGCCTTAGATAGTGCAACGGGTCAAGTTCTCTATGTGAACACAATAACCGGACAAACTCAGGAGAAAGCAAGGTTGCAACCGGGACTTGACAATCTTGCTTTTGGTTCTAACGATTTATTGTACGCAACCAACTTTGTGGATAGCGATATTAATGAAGTCAATACGGAAACTGGTAAAGTTCGTCCTGTTATCAAGAGTTCTGGAGTAACTTTCCCTGGTGGAATTGCTGCTTACGGTAACTCTCTATATATTGCTGATGCCTATTCCTATCGAATTTTAGATCGTCTAAGCGGACGCATACTAAAGACAGTACGGAGCATCGTAACGCCCCTTCAATTCCCCCTTACTGTTTCTATTAATGACCAAAACGCAACTACCAGCAGTTGGTTTTTAGGAGTCGTGCAGCGACTCAATCGGGAAACGGGGGAAGTATTGGATACCTATACGGGTTTTAGCGTACCCTATGATGCGGTTGAGCTTGCAGACAACAGTATCGTAGTTGCTGATTGTGCCAGAGGTCAACTCATACAGATTTTGGACAAAGTCGGTAGCAATAGACGTACAGTGGTAGAGGGTTTGGGTTGCCCGACGGGTTTGGCAAAAGTGGACGACTCTACTGTTTTGGTCACGGAATTTCTCAGTAATCAACTCTCGCGAATCAATTTAGCAACTGGAGAACGTCAAGTCATCGCAACGAATTTATCTTCTCCAGAGGGTGTTGCTTACCATTCCAGTGGTATTGCAGTGGTTGCTGAAGTTGGTACTCAAAGTCTTAAAGCAATTAATATCAATACGGGCAAAAGTTTTATTTTAAAGAAGAATTTGCCTATTGGCTTTGAGGGTCCCCCAGACGGAACCCCACCTTACGGGCTGACAGGAGTTGCTATAGCAGGTGACACAGTGTACGTAACAGGAGATAGAGATAATTCTGTTCGCACCGTTAAACTTAAAAAATTTTTATAGAAGACAGGACTTACGCAACTTCAATGGTTTAACACATCTGGGTTGTATGCGATCGAACAGCGTCCTAGAACAACATTTTTAAGCAATATCACTGCTTCATTAGAAAATATGCAGAACATTATTAATTTTCATCAGGACTTCAACAGATTCGTGGAAGATAGCTGTCGTATTCTTCCAGGAATGCAGTTGCCAATCTCACCTCTCCAATATGTCTTGCGGGAGAAGCTTGTTAATCAAGATGGTCTTTGGTTAGAGTTTGGTGTTGCTAGCGGACATACCCTCAATCTTATCTGTGAGTATCGGTTACAAGGAACTGTTTATGGATTTGACAGTTTTGAGGGATTACCATCTGATTGGCGTCCTGGATTACCTAAAGGCGCTTTTAAGCAACCAGGATTACCCCAGGTAAAAAGCAATGCGACTCTCATAAAAGGTCTTTTTGAAGATACTATTCCTCAATTTATCGCTGCTCACACCCAGGAGTATATATCTTTGTTGCACGTTGATTGCGATCTTTATTCATCAACTAAAACTATCTTCAGGTATTTAGGAGAAAAACTCACAGAAGGTTCAATAATCGTTTTCGACGAGCTGATTGGATATCCTGGATTTGAAGAACATGAGTTAAAGGCGTTTTACGAATTTGCTCTGGCTTCAAAGAAACAATTTCAATGGATTGGAATCAATGGAACTCAAGAAACGCAAGAACTATCTGAATACGCCCAATACGGATCGATGGGTGAACCCTGGTATACTCAAAATGTTCCACTTAAAGAGCGTGTTGCTGTCAGAGTCCTTTCTTAGAACCCAGATTCCGCACTCTCAACTGTCACATGGGATGATTCGCGCTTAGGATTACTATTTTTTACAAAACATACGAGGTTCAATTTGTACAGTGCATAAGTCCTAGTTGTGATGCATGGGTTCAAGACCTTGTGTAGTTTTGTAAATAATAGAATCTTGTCAGTGTAAAACTTACGATACTAAAAGACTGAACAAACTAGTGCTCTCCTGAATTAACTAGGGCTTGCTGAAAAAGAAAAAAAGGAGACAGTCTCTAAATTCTCAGACTATAGAAGTATATTCAGGTGCAAGAGAGGAGGGTAGAATAGCCAAAAATGCTTGCATCACTGCGAGCGGCAGCATCAAGTATGCTGTTAGTAACCATGTACCGAAAACAGGGACAAACTTCAATCCCAACTGAAAACTTTGAACTCCCGTTCGAGGGCAAGTTATCAGAAGATAATCGTTGGGTAATGATGGCTGCTTTCATTCCTTGGACAGAATTTGAAGAAGAATATTCTTCATTTTTCTCAGTAGAGATGGGAGCACCTGCCAAATCTTTTCGGATGGCATTAGGGGCATTAATAATCAAAGAAAAGTTGGGGATAAGCGATAGAGAAACAGTAGAGCAAATTAAAGAAAATCCTTATCTACAGTACTTTATAGGAATGTCATATTATAGTAATGAAGCTCCATTTGATGCATCAATGTTGGTACATTTTCGGGAAAGAATTAGTGTGGAGCTTGTTAACAAAGTGAATCAAGAAATGGTGAAGAAGATGCTAGAAGCAACATCTTCTAAACTATCTGAAAAAAAAACAGAATCACCAGAAGAAGAAGGTGAGACACCCAAAAATCGGGGAAAATTAATAATAGATGCAACTTGTGCTCCGGGTGATATCAGCTATCCGACAGATTTAGAGCTACTCAATCAAGCAAGAAAACAGACAGAGAAAATTATAGACTTACTTTACGAACAGACTTTGGGTCAATTAGAGAAAAAACCAAGAACCTATAGAGAGAGGGCTAGAAAGGATTATCTAGCAGTCGCTAAAAAACGTCGCGTTTCCCAAAAAGACAGGAGAAAAGCAATTAGAAAACAACTTCAATATATCAAAAGAAACTTATCTCATATTGAACAGCTAATTATTTCAGGAGCCTCTCTGGAAGATTTAAGTCACAGACAATATAAGATGTTGCTTGTAGTTGCAGAAGTCTACCGTCAACAACTCTGGTTGTATGAAAATAAAAAACAGAGTATTGACGACCGCATTGTCAGTTTAACCCAACCACATATCCGTCCAATTGTCCGAGGGAAAGCTGGTAAATCGGTAGAATTTGGGGCAAAATTGTCTGCTAGTTGCTTTGAAGGATATATATTTTTAGACCATATAAGTTGGGATAATTTTAATGAATCAGGAGACTTAAAAGCTCAAGTAGAAGCCTTTAAAAATTACACAGGGTACTATCCAGAATCTGTTCATGTTGATAAAATTTATCGCACAAGAGAGAACCGAGCTTGGTGTAAAGAAAGAGGTATTATAATGAGCGGACCTCCTTTAGGAAGACCCCCAGCTAATGTTAGTAAAGAAAAAAAGAAACAAGATTTAGAATCTGAGAGAATTCGTAATTGTATTGAGGGAAAATTTGGACAGGGGAAAAGAAGATTTAGCCTCAATCGCGTGATGACGAAACTTGCTCATACTTCTGAAACTGCAATTGCTATTACTTTTTTAGTGATGAATCTTTCTACTCAGCTCTCGCGGCTATTTTATGCTTTTTTATGTCTATTTTTTAAAACTACACCTTTTTCCCCATTTACTATTATTGAAAATAATCAGTCCTTAAATCATAGATAGCATCTGCTTATATTAGACCCTTGTTGAGTAACTAATCAATTCTTATCTTGCTGTTTTCTGACTTTTTCAGCAAGCCCTAACTATGCCTCGCTTTCATAGCTTGTGAGTGTTTACCCTCACAAGCAATTGAATAATTCATAAACAGGCAAACTTATATTTGGTAGACCATCGGCTATCGAGTCACGCAAAAGATATAGCTTATTTATCCATCGGTGTGAAGGTTGATGTTGGACCGAAGTTGGAATTCCTTCATGTGGCTTCATATAGGGGTTTAAAACCCCATCCCCTTAGGGTTGCTCGTTTTTATCTTGAGGTCTGAATCCCCATCTCACGCACAAAACTTCTTCCTTCCTTCTTTCTTCTTTCTTCTTCCTTCGTTCAATCAAACTACCTTGCAGTATAGCTGGGTAAGGAGGTTTTTATTAAACAAAATTTGGCATTAGTCGCATAAAGGTAAACGCGATTATTTTTAACTGTAAACAGTACAGACCCGATCGCTGTCTTTCATCCCTTATACCATGTAGCCTGGTGTGCGGTTGGTTTCCAAAGGTAAATCTCTGTTTTTAACGCTCTTTGTCCAAATATTTCCCTTCTTAACAAGAACTTGACAAAAAATCGTTTTTAAAGATCCCCATATAATTTAGCAAAAAGTTGCTCTTCTTTAAATATAAAATACGAATTAAGTAGCTAGGCAGAAATCAACCAAACTATATTACAAAATGTAAATTTGCCAGCAATCCTGATACCGAACAAAGGGAATTAATTATGAACTTATCACAAGCTTACTTAGAATGGGAACAACAGACCGAATTGAGGGGAGTGGAGATCGGCAAGGAGCAGGAGCGACGTGAAATTGTGGAAAACTTACTTTTAGCGCGGTTTGGGGAGTTAGATTCACAGTTAGCAGCCATTATTCCGCCTATCTTGAATTTACCTGCTACTGAATATGCGAGTTTGCTCTTGCAGTTTTCGAGCTGGTCATGCGAAGAGCTACTGGCACGATTTGAGTAGTTAGATTTCAACTCATTCTAATACAAACAAAGTTCGCCTGATGTCTTATGATGAATCACAACCAGTTAATAATAGGAATCGATAGTAGTACAACTGCCTGTAAAGCGATCGCTTGGAACAAAGAAGGAAAATCTATAGCCGAAGGAAGAGCACAATATCCGTTATTACAGCCGCAAGCAAATTGGTACGAGCAGGATGCAGCCCAATGGTGGCAAAGCACTTGTAATGCTATCAAGCAATTGCTTCTGCAAGTAGATAAAAAACGGGTAGAGGCAGTTTGTATTACCCATCAACGGGAAACTTTTGTACCTGTAGATCGTGAAGGTAAAGCAGTTCGCAATGCCATTGTCTGGATGGACAAACGCAGCCGTCAGCAAGTGAATTTTTTGGCAAAGAAAATCGGCGCAGAAAAAATTAACCAACTAACGGGTAAACCAAATGCGATGACTCCTTCCATTACCAAAATTATTTGGCTTACCCAGCACGAACCAGAAACTATTACCCGCACCTACAAATTCTTAGACGTTCATGGCTACTTAGTATACCATTTGACTAACAATTTCCGCACTAGTTTAGCTTCTGCTGACCCAATGGGAGTCATGGATATGCAAGCTAATACTTGGGCAGATGATTTACTCACCTGTTTGGGACTACAACAAGGACAATTTTCCTCCTTAGTACAACCAGGTTCGATAATTGGCTATGTCAATGAAAGTGCAGCAGCAGCGACAGGATTGCCTTCCGGTTTACCCGTAATTGCTGGTGCTGGAGATGGTCAGTGTGCGGGTTTGGGTGCAAATGCTGTTGGCAATAACCGCGCCTATCTAAACTTAGGCACTGCGATCGTCAGTGGTATCCAAAGCAGTGATTATCTAGTCAATCCAGCCTTCCGTACTATGTATGCGCCCATGCCAAAATCTTATTTTCTGGAAACCGTGTTATTGGGCGGTGTATTCACGATCAATTGGTTTATAGAAAAATTTGCCCGTGACTTGCGCGATTCTAATTTAAACCTCAGTCCGGAAGAAATTCTGGAAACAGCGGCGGCAAAATTACCTCCAGGTTCAGATGGGTTGATGTTAGTACCTTACTGGAATTATGTCATGAATCCTTATTGGGATGCCAGCGCCTCTGGTATTACTATTGGTTGGACGGGAACACATGGACGGGAACATCTTTATCGGGCAATTCTGGAAGGGATTGCTTTTGAACAAAGACTTGTAGGGGATGCAGTCATGGCAGCAATGGATCGAAGGTTCAGCGAATATGTAGTTATGGGTGGTGGTAGTCAAAGCAATCTTTGGTGCCAAATTGTTGCTGATATTACGGATGTACCAGTAGTACGTTCTACGACTACCGAAGCCACTTGTTTGGGAGCGGGTATTCTCGCATCCGTTGCAGTGGGGTGGTATCCCGATCTTCATATTGCTGCTGAATCAATGACGGGTATGGGGTCACGTTTTACACCAAATTCCCAAAACCAAGCTGTTTACGAAAAACTGTATACTGAAGTCTATAAACCATTATTTCCTACCTTGCAGTCATTAGTGCAGCGATTAACTGATTTAACTCAAGTTGAGCAATAACTAGTTAGGGATTGGAGGCTTTCATGGTGAAAATTTTAATTTTAGGCGCAGGCGTGATGGGAACAGCCTTAAGTGTACCTCTCACTGATAACGGACATATCGTTAATTTAGTTGGTACGCACCTAGACGGTGATATTATTGCCAAGTTACAAGCGGGCTTTCCCCATCCCCGTTTGGGTATCCAGGTAGCAGAAAGTGTTACAGCTTATAGCTATGACCAATTGAGTCAAGCCATACAAGGTGTAGACTTGGTTGTCATTGGCGTTAATTCTCACGGTATAAAATGGGCGGCTCTTGCTCTCAGTTCAGTATTGTCAGCAGATATTCCCATATTAATGGTTACGAAGGGATTGGCAGGTGATGGCGAAAAACTATCAATTTTGCCTGATGTTATATGCG
The DNA here is from genome assembly GCF_000346485.2 of Scytonema hofmannii PCC 7110. Taxonomy (NCBI): domain Bacteria; kingdom Bacillati; phylum Cyanobacteriota; class Cyanophyceae; order Nostocales; family Scytonemataceae; genus Scytonema; species Scytonema hofmannii. Next base: position 8,271,430 of record NZ_KQ976354.1, on the reverse strand, counting down.
CTAATTTGCCAAATACTATTAGCGATCGCATCCAAATTGCAGCTATTGGCGGTCCTTCCATTGCCCAAGAATTAGCAGTCCGCCGCCATACTTGCGTGATGTTTACCAGTACAAATCAAGCTTTGTTGTCACACTTGGCAGAGTTAGCGCGGACTCCTTACTATCACATTTGGACAAGTACCGATACAATCGGCACTGAAGTGTGTGTCGCTCTGAAAAATGTCTACGCCCTTGCTGTTGGCTTAGTTATCGGCTTTTTGGAAAAAGCAGGTAAAGCTGTCAATGATGCAGAAATGCACAATTTGGCTGCGGCTATCTTTGCTCAAGGTATGTGGGAGACAGCTTACTTGGTAAACAAGATGGGAGGTAAACCCGAAAGCGTTTACACTCTTCCCGGTTCCGGAGATCTGTACGTTACCTGTCAGGGTGGACGTAACAGCCGTATGGGTCGTTTGCTAGGTTTGGGTATCCCCTACAGCCAAGCGAAAGCTGAATATATGCCAAATGATACTGTTGAAGGTGCTTCCTTAGCTTTAGCAATTGGGCAAACGGTAGAAAATATGCTCCACAAAGGTGATTTGGATGATATCGCCCTACCTTTATTACGCACCATGATCGACATAGTCTGTCATGATGCTCCGGCAATTATTCCTTGGGATAGGTTCTTTGCTACTGGCGCTGCGAAAACACCATTACAAACTTATCGATTAATGATTAAATAGATAGGTGAACTAACAGCGCTCGTTTTTAGATAAATATTAGGGGGATTCTGTACCTATAAGGTCTTCTCAATCCTCTTAGAAGATGGTGTTTGCTGTCTTCTTGCCCCTATAACAGACAGTTAGTCTGTGCCTATTTTTGACCAGAACCAATCTGGCGACCGAACTTGTACGTCTCGACCCTAATCGATCCTCTGGTCTTTCAGGGTAGGGATGGTGCAAGCATCGATACTTATGTGCTCAGATTTTAACACACTTCCACAACTTTAGTTTAGTCTAAATTGGAGTGCGGAATGTGGGTTAGATAGGATATAATCGCAAGCGCTTGGAACAGTTAAGCGGCGCACTATGTGTATGAACCCTTCCGCACCAATTGGCGTTTTTGACTCTGGGGTAGGTGGCTTGTCGGTGTTACGTGCTATTCGCACGGAGCTACCCCACGAACACTTGTGCTATATAGCAGACTCCGGTCACGTTCCATATGGCACCAAAACGCCAGAGTATCTCCAACAGCGTGCGCTGGAGCTTACCCGTTTTCTGCTTGTACAGGGTGCAAAGGCACTGGTGATTGCTTGCAACACTGCAACTGTTGCCGCAGTGGCAAACCTCCGCGCAACGTTTTCCGTACCTATTATTGCGGTAGAGCCTGCTGTGAAGCCAGCAGTAGCGTTAACTAAAACGGGTATCGTGGGTGTACTTGCAACTGCTGCGACGTCCGCGAGTGCTCAGTTTGAATCATTGCGAAAACGCTTTGGAGCAAGCGTTACGATCCTTACACAAGCGTGTCCGCAACTTGTTACGCAAGTCGAGGCTGGTGACCTCACCAGTCCGATGACGCGTATATTGATTGAGCAGTATACGGCACCACTGTTGACGGCTGGCGCAGATACACTTGTGCTAGGCTGCACGCATTATCCCTTCCTCGGTCCACTCATTGACGATGTAGTGGGACCTAGTGTGACCATAATCGATACGGGCGTGGCTGTCACGCGTCAGCTGTCGCGGGTACTTGCAGCGCAGAATCTATTGAATGTAGATCTGATACCTGGTAGTGAGCATTTTTGGACGAGTGGTAAGATGCAGACAACGCAAGGTGTCATTTCTACTCTATGGGGTCACGCAGTAACCGTGCAACGGCTGCCTCAAACGGTTGCGTGAATGCCTAGTGTCATTGCACCCGTGTTGCGATAGATTTTACCGTAGGCAACTAAAAACAAATCGGGGTTGACAGAAAGATGCATATATGCGTTACTTCCCTACAGGTTATTTGAGGTAATAAAGCAAGTATTATGATTATAGGTGATAGTTGCTTCTTGCTCATGCCCTCTTTAACAGATACTTTTAGCCTTCAATTTTCCGATTCGCGCATCCTAATTGTGGAAGATGACCCAGTGATGCGTTTGGGTTTAGAGCATCTTTTGGAAGAATATCCTCAATTGCAAATTATCGGTCAAGTGGAGGATGGTTACTCTGGCATTGAGGCAGCGCTTGAACTTAAGCCAGATTTGGTGATTATGGATATTGGTTTGCCGGAGCTGGATGGCATTGCTGCTACTCAGAAAATTAAAGCTAGCTTGCCAATGGTACGGGTAATGATGCTCACTTCGCATAAATCAGAACAGGAAATTATTGCGGCTCTATCAAGCGGGGCAGATGGATATTGTGTGAAAGGCTTAGGATTAGAAAAGTTGGTGATGGCGATCGCCTGCATTCAAGATGGAGCCGCCTATCTCGATCCTCAAATTGCTCAGTGCGTCGTTAAACACCTACAGCCCGCCGTTCGTGCTAAAGCAGCGAATCCACTAAGTGAAAGAGAGCGTATGGTGCTAGAGCTAATTGTTGAAGGGCACAGTAACCCCGAAATTGCACTAATGCTGCACATTAGCCTCAGCACCGTAAAAGTCCATATCCGCAGCATTATGAGCAAGTTAGCAGTTGATGACCGGGTACAAGTAGCTGTTGCGGCGCTAAGATCGGGTTGGGTCTAAGGGCAAGGTGAACCAAAACGTCGATCCTTCGCCCACACAACTAACAAGGCTAATTTTACCACCATGCGCCTCAACAATTTGCTTGCAAAGATACAGCCCTAATCCTAATCCCGGCGTGTACCGTGCCTTTGTCCCACGTGCGTAGAGTTCAAATAAGTGCTGGCATTGCTCTGGAGCAATACCGATGCCGCTATCTCGTACCATACAGAGCAGCATTGGAGCTTGAGGCTGAACGAGTTGTTTCACGCTTTCCACTCCGTTGTGTTCCCATACTCTTACCTGCTTGCAGATCTGCCCAGATTCTACCACATTCGCATCCAACGTTAGCTGAATTCCATGAGGATTGTGCTTGAGTGCATTCCCGATGAGGTTACTAAATAGGGCTTGCTGAAAAAGAAAAAAAGGAGACAGTCTCTAAATTCTCAGACTATAGAAGTATATTCAGGTGCAAGAGAGGAGGGTAGAATAGCCAAAAATGCTTGCATCACTGCGAGCGGCAGCATCAAGTATGCTGTTAGTAACCATGTACCGAAAACAGGGACAAACTTCAATCCCAACTGAAAACTTTGAACTCCCGTTCGAGGGCAAGTTATCAGAAGATAATCGTTGGGTAATGATGGCTGCTTTCATTCCTTGGACAGAATTTGAAGAAGAATATTCTTCATTTTTCTCAGTAGAGATGGGAGCACCTGCCAAATCTTTTCGGATGGCATTAGGGGCATTAATAATCAAAGAAAAGTTGGGGATAAGCGATAGAGAAACAGTAGAGCAAATTAAAGAAAATCCTTATCTACAGTACTTTATAGGAATGTCATATTATAGTAATGAAGCTCCATTTGATGCATCAATGTTGGTACATTTTCGGGAAAGAATTAGTGTGGAGCTTGTTAACAAAGTGAATCAAGAAATGGTGAAGAAGATGCTAGAAGCAACATCTTCTAAACTATCTGAAAAAAAAACAGAATCACCAGAAGAAGAAGGTGAGACACCCAAAAATCGGGGAAAATTAATAATAGATGCAACTTGTGCTCCGGGTGATATCAGCTATCCGACAGATTTAGAGCTACTCAATCAAGCAAGAAAACAGACAGAGAAAATTATAGACTTACTTTACGAACAGACTTTGGGTCAATTAGAGAAAAAACCAAGAACCTATAGAGAGAGGGCTAGAAAGGATTATCTAGCAGTCGCTAAAAAACGTCGCGTTTCCCAAAAAGACAGGAGAAAAGCAATTAGAAAACAACTTCAATATATCAAAAGAAACTTATCTCATATTGAACAGCTAATTATTTCAGGAGCCTCTCTGGAAGATTTAAGTCACAGACAATATAAGATGTTGCTTGTAGTTGCAGAAGTCTACCGTCAACAACTCTGGTTGTATGAAAATAAAAAACAGAGTATTGACGACCGCATTGTCAGTTTAACCCAACCACATATCCGTCCAATTGTCCGAGGGAAAGCTGGTAAATCGGTAGAATTTGGGGCAAAATTGTCTGCTAGTTGCTTTGAAGGATATATATTTTTAGACCATATAAGTTGGGATAATTTTAATGAATCAGGAGACTTAAAAGCTCAAGTAGAAGCCTTTAAAAATTACACAGGGTACTATCCAGAATCTGTTCATGTTGATAAAATTTATCGCACAAGAGAGAACCGAGCTTGGTGTAAAGAAAGAGGTATTATAATGAGCGGACCTCCTTTAGGAAGACCCCCAGCTAATGTTAGTAAAGAAAAAAAGAAACAAGATTTAGAATCTGAGAGAATTCGTAATTGTATTGAGGGAAAATTTGGACAGGGGAAAAGAAGATTTAGCCTCAATCGCGTGATGACGAAACTTGCTCATACTTCTGAAACTGCAATTGCTATTACTTTTTTAGTGATGAATCTTTCTACTCAGCTCTCGCGGCTATTTTATGCTTTTTTATGTCTATTTTTTAAAACTACACCTTTTTCCCCATTTACTATTATTGAAAATAATCAGTCCTTAAATCATAGATAGCATCTGCTTATATTAGACCCTTGTTGAGTAACTAATCAATTCTTATCTTGCTGTTTTCTGACTTTTTCAGCAAGCCCTAAATACCCGCCAAAGCTGGTTTGCATCGGCGTTCACAATAGGGAGATCGTCCGTGATGTGATTAATGAGTTGAATGCGTTTTTTGGTTAAACTGTGGCTTAAATCGATTAAGACTGAATCTACCAACGGCTTTAGTCGAGTTGGTTGACAATGGAGAATAATACCTTGTGTTTCAGCAGTGTAAGCTTCGAGAAGAGAATTAATCAAGGCAAGCTGGTGATTGCTCCCTTGCAGTAACCGTTCGATTGTCGATCGCTTTATTACAAGCTTATCATCTTCATTTGTAGCTTTATCCAACAAGCTTTTCAACACGATTGAGCTACCAACAACTGGAGTCTGTAAATCATGCGACACAGAATGCAGAAATATCCGTAGTTGGCGATTAGCTTCAAACTCTGAGCGTTTCAAGCGTTCGTATAGGTATACTGATAGAATGCTGACCGAGCAAGCGCAAGCGAGTTGGATAATAATTTCCCCTGAGTAAAGATCGTAGATCTTCGCGTACTCAAGGGTAGCCACGCCAGTTATGGGATAGAAAATCGCATAATAGGCAATGGATAGGGCTTGATAGATGAGATGTAACCTCCAATGCACTGGAACCAGAATTGCAATAATGAGAAATAACAGGGGGTTTGGTGTTTCAGGAAGACTGAAGAAAGTGAAAATAATATGTACAAGATTGCTCAAGGAACAGGCAAAAAGCAGAAATAGTGCTTCAGGATACCGTCGTCCCCAGGTCGTTTTTTGCCCAATCAAACAAGCCAATATCAAGACATTAGCGACTACATAGTAGACTATAGATGCCCCTCTCCATTGAGCGGCGATCCCTGCATCTCCATAGGAATTGAGGGCAATTGCTCTTAATCTCTCAAACTCAAACAAAACAGAATGAAGACCATCAGCCGATACGATCAAATGCCAAAATAACGCTAGCCATAGTCCCAGACGTAACCGCTTTTGTAAAAATTGATGTTTCCAGGTCAAGTAGTCTGTCGATTCTTGAGGTGACTTAAAGCGTGCCAGCCAATATTGAGCAGATCGACTTAGCCAGTTCCAAATCACTTGAATAAATTGCGACCATTGAGCTAACCAGAGCGATTGTCGCATAAATTTTAGGGATATTCAACTCCACGATGCTACACCATAATCTTCAGATTTGAAATTGACCGATCGGATAGGTGTAAAACTCGCCGAATAGCCAGTCTACACGGTCGATGTTTGTCAAAGGGAATAACAGCTAAAGTTTGAATGTCGGGATTCAATCTTTTGTGTTGGGATTGGATTTGCACCCTTGAAGTTTTTTGGAGTTGAATACGATCATATGCTAAGTGCTGATACGGCTACTTGGACAGTCCCAGACACTGTTGGGTTGAACCATCCCCAGATTTTTTTTACTGTAGGGGCAGATCTTCTAGACTTGGAATCTCATTCTGCTGAATTAGCCCTTCATTCTCTCTCTGGAGACTATAGTCACGATATTTTACTGAACAAAAGTGGAAACGACATATTGATAGGGGGAGATGCCCACGATCTACTCAGGGGAGGCGACGGTGATGACTATCTCCATGGGGGAGCGGGTTGCGATTTCCTCAGAGGTGGCTCTGGACAGGATTGGCTTATTGGTGGTAGTGCAAAGGATTTGTTGGTAGGCGATCGCGGCAATGACCTGTTATTTGGGCAAGCCGGAGACGATCTAATTTTTGGGAATCAGGGTAATGATTCTTTAGACGGAGGTACTGGGTGCGATCGCTTATTAGCAGGTGATGGTAGTGACATCCTGATTGATCGTGACGGTGGCGACATCTTCAGCGGCGGGCATGATAGCGATCAGTTTTGCATTGGTGAGGGTACTATGGGCGCAACTCAAATTAAAGACTTTCAAATTGGGATTGACTCGATTAAATTTCTCAAACTTGGGGTGACATTTGACCAACTCAGCTTTTGCGAGAACGATTTTGGTACCAGCATTTTCTACCAGGGACAACAACTAGCAGTACTGCACGGTGTCAACTCAGACGATCTAACGCCCAGAGATTTTCTGTTCGGAGATGCGAGCTTGATGGAGGATTTACAAATCGCCTTGGATCGGGTTAGCGAACAAGAAAGTCCCGGTGCAACACTTGCAGTTGTAACGCCTGACGGCTTTGTTTGGACGGGTGCAGGCGGAGTCGGTAATTTAAAAAACCAAACTCCCATGCAAACGAGCGATCGCCTGGATGTGGCGAGTGTGACCAAGCCGATGGTATCGGCGATCGTACTCCAACTAATGCAAGAAGGTCAGTTAAGTCTGGACAACTCCCTTAGCCAGTGGCTGCCCGAGGTTAGCAGTCATATTGAAAACAGCGAAACTATCACCCTACGTAATTTGCTGAACCACAGTAGTGGTATTCCTGATTACTTGGGTGAGTATAACGAGGCTCTTAAGGTCAATCCGACACAAAGTGGTAGCCCCCAAGAGTTTCTGAAGTACATCGACGGAAAGCCGACCAATTTTCAACCCGGAGACGGCTTTAGCTATAGCAATACGAATTATGTTCTGCTGGGATTGGTGGTAGAAGCCGTGACAGGTGAAAGCCTTGCCAGCCAACTCCGAGAACGCATTTTTGAGCCACTAAGTATGAACGATTCTTTTTATGCTCCACAGGAGGTTGTACCAGGAAGCTTCCAGCCCGGATATACTACCTTTTTCTCAACAGATGGTACCCTGGAAATTTCTTCTGTTTCTCCCACAGCACGGGGCTTCGGAGATGGCGGCGTAGTTTCTACGGCTGCTGATTTGTCTCGCTTTATCCAAGCTCTAGTCAATGGGGAGTTGCTGGCACCCACCACCTTCAAGCAGATGGTGCAAGACCGCTACCCAGGTTCAGATCCGCAGGCTAACTTTAACTATGGTCTTGGACTTCAACAAATCAAGCTGACAGAGGATATCGAACTGTGGGGGCATACTGGCGGTACAGATGGGAGTACCACACAAATGTTCTACTCTCCAAATCAACAATTTACGGCAGTGACAATGAATAACATCAGTTTTAGAGATGGCGTTGGTCTCCAGTTCGGGAATGAGGTAGTTGAAGCGATCCTTAGCTTTGAAGAACGATGAACTAACCTGATGCAAGAGCAGACTCCCAAGGTATATCTACTCCCTTCGGTGCTATAAGATTACTGATCTGCTTTTCCTCTTTCTTTGCGCTCTTTGCGTCTTTGCGGTTCATTTAAATAAGTAATCTTCGGGCGGAAAGGGAGTAAAAGAGGTAAAATGCTGCGAGCTTGGTTACTGACAATTGATATTTTGATTAGAATAGGACTTGTGAAATTGCCTCAGCAAGAGCAATCTGAGAAATTAGATCAACACCATTTTAATCAAAACAAAGAGCAACAACACCGCAACTGAAGATATGGTTGATTAAATCGTTTAAGCTTGATAATATCTGTTCGCAAAGTTCAAAAGTTAGGACGGGCATTTTGCCCGTCCCACAAGAGTTAATTTAGTTTTGTGAGATAGATAGACTATCTCAATCAAACACATTAGCCTAGATCGAAGAGCAAGATTTCCGCACCCACATCTGTGCTAATTTCAAGTTGTTCTTCTCCGCTAATCTGTACCCCATCGCCTGCTCTAAGTTCTTCTCCGTTCAAAGTTGCTACGCCTTGAGCCAATTGCAACCAAGCATAACGATTGGGTTGAACGTGATAGTTAATAACATCACCTGCCTCTAAAATAGATGTGTATAAATCAACATCTTGATAAATAGTCACTGCACCATCACGTCCATCTTTTGCACCAATCAAACGCAACTTTCCACGTTTTTCTTCAATAGGAAAACTTTTTTGTTCGTATCTTGGTTGCAACCCTTGCTTGTTAGGAAGAATCCAAATTTGGAGAAAATGGACTGGCTCTGTTTCAGAAGGATTATATTCGCTGTGCGTAATACCAGTACCAGCGCTCATGATTTGCGCTTCACCCGGAAGTATGATTGAGCCATTTCCCAAACTATCTTTATGCTCTACCGCTCCCTCCAAAACATAGGTCAGGATTTCCATATCTTTGTGTCCGTGGGTTGGGAAACCTGCACCGGGAACGACGCGATCGTCATTAATCACTCTCAGAGAACGAAAGCCCATGCGGTTTGGATCGTAAAAACCACCAAAAGAAAATGTGTGACGGCTATCCAACCAACCTGTTTTGCTTTGACCCCGTGCGTTGCGATCGTGAATAAGGTGTGTTTTAGAATTGACAGCCATAAGTTTTTCCTCCGCTTAAAAATTCACAATTAATGTTTGCAAGTTTCTTGAAACATCAAGTATTACAAATAGTCTTCTTGCAACTCTTTTTTAACTATCTTAATCTTAGACTATGTATATTTAAAATGAAAAGTACGCACTTTAAAGTGCCGTACTTACCAAAAAGATACTAAATCATTCAAAATATAGAAAAGGTGGGCAATACCCACCTAGCTTTGTAAAAATGAACCAAATTTTTAGACAAAAAAACTCTCTTTCCTCTGCGCTCTGGTGCGCCCTCTGCGGTTAAAAAGAATTTATTGAACCGCAGAGACACAGAGAGCACAGAGAAATCAAAAATTGGGAATTAATTTTATCCTTCATCCTTTACACTTCATACTTTAGCCGTGGCTTTGTCCAGATTCTGAGCAGTAGCTGGAACACCATTTCCTGAAGTATTTGCAGCTGCTTGTAAATGAGCGTCAAGGAACCAGAGGCGTTTGTCGATAGTGCGGGAAACTTCAGTGTAAAGGTCAGCAGTATCAGCATCGCCTAGATCGTCGGTTTTGTCGATCGCTTCGCGCAAATGCTTAGCATAAGGTCCAAAGCGATCCGCCAAAGCAGTGACGTGCTCCATTCCGGCAATAATTTCTGTGGGATACTCTGGTAGAATGGAGCTAGCAGCTGCCATGCGTACAGTTCCGCAAGCATAGCCACCTAGAGCAGTGATCCGTTCAGCAACTAGATCGATGAACTCTTCTAACTCACCTGCGATTTCATCAAACAATTCATGCAATTGATAGAAGTCAGTCCCTTTGACATTCCAATGTGCTTGCTTTGTTTGAGATTTTAAATCTGAAGTGGCTGCTAGGGTTTGGTTGAGAATTGTAACTATCTTGGAGCGTGCGTCTGCGGGAAGATCAATACGCGTTGGATAAAGACGTGATGCAAGTTTGTTGTCAGTCATAGTAAGCGACTCTCTCTTTCATCGGCGTGACACAACTAAGTTTACAAATATTTGTCTGATTTCGGAAACCTTCTCCTGATAGATGGATTTTTATCCGAAGGATTTATAATGATTGTTAATTAATTTGTCTTGATACATAGGTAAAATGTATAGTTTCTAGCTTTAGGTAGCCCTGACTTAAAAGTCAAGCTTATAGCTGAAGTCAGCTAAAGCCTACTCAAGACAAAATTATAGATACGCAGGTAAGATAAATTTGCGAGGCACATGAATAATGTTAAGTTTTAATCGTTCCGATTATATAGCTAATAAAAGCATGGGCGAAGTTAGAGTGCAAGTCAAGCTGATCAACGCAGTTGATGAAGAGTTAGTCAATCGAGGATTGCTTAACCCAAATCAATTGCGCGTATATGAGACTCAAGCACTTATAGATACTGGCGCAGTACGCACTGTTCTGTCAAGGGAGATCGTAGAAAAGCTTGGTTTAAGAATTCGAGGTCAACAAATAGCCAAGTACGCTGATGGTAGACAGGAAGAGGTTGGCTTGACTGGACCTGTAATTATTCAACTCGAAGGAAGAGAAACAACCGAAGCTGCTTTAGTTGCAGGTGATGAAGTGTTAATTGGTCAGACTGTATTGGAAACGTTAGATTTACTTGTAGATTGCAAGAATCAATGTTTAATTCCTAATCCAAAACATCCTGAATATCCAATATTCAGGATATAAGTAAATTGTTATTAGTCATTTGTCCTTTGTCATTAGTCATTCGTCATTAGTAAGAGTTTCAGGCGTTTTTACATTTAGTAACATAGTTTTGTTTATTTCCGCCTCGCGACTTAACTTATTATTCGGAAAGGTCGTCTTTAGTCCTAAGTCCTTAGTTTTTTGCCACTACAAAGGACAAAGGACAAATGACCAATGACCAATGACAAATGACAATTTACGCAATGCGCTTAGCTTCTACAGTTTGAGGTAGCTTTAATGGGTCTGGCAAATTGGGAAATGAGAGTTCCCAGCCATTTGCTAGGGTGAAAATCTTGCCGTCTGCTCCGTCTGTTTGCTTGACAACTTCTTCCTCTAAATCTTTCTTAGCAACGTAAACAACTAAATTTCCAGCATTATTTTGACGCAGCATGACTTTCATGAAATTTTTCCCGCTTTCTAGTGGTATTATGGATGTACTATATATAAATCGTCCTCATTCCCCGTCAGGAGAGGCGTTTTCTTGGCTTTCCTCAACAAGTTCTAGTTCGCTTTTGCGACAACCTACGACATACCCCGTAGTTTGAAGAAAATGAACTGCGTAGATGTAAGACCTTTGTAAAAAAGTGCCTACACTAACGACGTAGCCAACATCTCCTTTCTTGGCGAGGATTGTTCCTATTTCGAGTCCGGGAAAAGTGCCATCGTTTTTGATTAATTTGCGAAGTCGGACTTTATCTCCTATATCAAAGAATGGTTCTAGACCTAGCTCTAGTTCATCCAATTGCATGAGAGTACCTCTGTTGCTCTTTTGCTAAATTCAACAGTTCTTGCACGGTTAAGCTGCGTTTTTTCTCTACCGACTCTTGTCGCACTGCTTCTAACACAGATTTGGTTTCTTCTGAGTTTAAGAAGATACCGTGTTGCTGCAAAACGTTCGATACTAAGTGTCTGCCAGAATGTTTGCCCACAACCAATCGCCGCTCCCACCCTACCTCTTCCGGAGCAAAAGGCTCGTAAGTTGAGGGGTTTTGCAAAACGCCATGAGCGTGAATACCTGCTTCGTGAGCAAAGGTATTTTCACCGACAATAGCTTTCCAAGGCGGTACGGTAGAACCTGATGCTCGGGCAACAAGTCGGGATAGTTCTAACAGACGAGGAGTGTCAATGCCTAAATTTACACCGTAGATGCGTTTGAGTGACATGACAACTTCTTCTAATGCCGCATTTCCAGCCCTTTCACCAAGTCCGTTGACTGTTGTATTTGCGGATGTGGCTCCAGCTTTAATTCCTGCGAGAGCATTGGCGGTAGCCAATCCAAAATCATTATGGGTGTGTATTTCTACAGGAATCAATAATGCTGTTACCAATCGCCTTACCTTAACGTATGTGGTGAAGGGGTCGAGAACGCCAACAGTGTCACAAAACCGAAATCGCGATGCACCCCATTCTTGGGCATAGTTGGCTACATCTAGGAGGAAACTCTCATCAGATCTAGAAGAGTCTTCTCCCCCAACGGCTACCCAAAGCCCTTTATCAACGGCGAAGCTAATGCTGTCTCTGAGTTGTTGTAGTGTAACCCGCCATTGACCTTGAAATTTTGCAGTGATTTGAATTCCCGATACAGGTACGGAAATATGCACTCGCTTCAATCCGCAAGCTATAGATGCTTTAATATCTGATATGACAGCACGGTTCCAGCCTAGAAGTTTGGCTTGCAAATCTAAGTTATGAATTGCCGATATCGCTCGTGTTTCTTGCTCTCCCATTGCAGGGATGCCAACTTCTATCTCGTGAACCCCAATGGCATCAAGAAATTGTGCGATCGCGACTTTCTCTTGTAAGTTAAAGGCGACGCCAGCTGCTTGTTCGCCATCCCGCAGTGTAGTGTCATTAATTAAAATTTGATTCATGAGTTGAATTACGAATGGATGAGTGGTTAGTTGTTAGTGATTAGTTGTTAATAGCTACTAACTACCAACTACTAACTACTAACAACCCTCAGAAGTATGTAATGTATAAGCATAATCAATTACACATTCTTTTTATCTGTTGGTGCTTTTTCTTCACCAAACAGCAAATAGCTAATATAGGTATTAGCAACTCCTGATAAAATTAATAAGCTTAGTCCAGCAATTAAACTCGAAATCATAATGTACCTCTCTCTTTTTAATCGTTTTGTTCACTCACTTGCAGTTATTCTCACTACAATTTGCAACGAGAAATCATTTATTGGTCATTGGTCACTGTTCACTGGTCACTGGTCACTGGTCACTGGTCACTGGTCACTGATTGGTCTCCAACCAATCGAAAATTCGTTCTAATTGTTCTATGTCAACTAATCCGTACTGCCAGAGCAGCATCGCTAATGGTCCGTTATCTAACTCGTGTTTTCTCAGTGCGATAAGCTGGGTACAGCTTGCGCTTCGCGATAAGCCGGGTACGGCTTGCGCTAAGAGCGATGCTGCAAAGCAGCCGCTTCGCGAACGCAATATCTCCTGCAGTTAGTGAAAGCTCCTTTTGTAAAAAACTGATGAATTGTGTATTACTGTAATAATTCATAACTCAATCTCAAAAACTTACAAGTTATCAGCAACACACGTATATACCACCATTTAAGGTTGCCAGCATCGCTCCAACCAATCAATTAATTCTTGGCGAGTTGCGCTCAATTGCAAGACAGTGCTGCGAACGAGAAATGCTGTCAGACATCCATCAATTTGTACCCGCAGAGAACCATCGGAGGGACACCAACACGGAATCGTCAATTCTTGCAAGCGGTGATAGATCCGCCAGCGATCGCATACAGGAATCTCAAGAATATGCTCGCTTGAATTTTGCTCTCTACAAGGTTGCAACATAGTTAATGTTCCTTAGTTACCAATTGTTTTTCCTTTGCTGATGAGTGAAAAGTTTGCAGCCTTTGTTCGAGTAGCTCAATACGCTCTACCAATGAGCGAATCATACGAGCTTCTATATCAGGTAGCTTTCCATGCTCTAGGGGAGAAAGGCGTTCGTCTTGCTTGTGGGAAATAATGCGACCTGGAATTCCTACGACAGTGGAATCTGAAGGGACATCCCGCAAAACAACTGAACCTGCACCTATACGGACGCGATCCTCGATGTGAATATTGCCTAAGACTTTTGCGCCAGCGCCAACAACAACATTTTTACCCAAGGTGGGATGGCGCTTACCGCTTTCTTTGCCTGTTCCTCCAAGGGTAACACCTTGGTAAATCAAACTGTAGTCTCCGACTATGGCGGTTTCTCCAATGACAACTCCCACACCGTGGTCGATAAATACACCTTTGCCTATTTCTGCACCAGGATGAATCTCAATTCCAGTGAAAAACCGCCCCAAATAAGAAATAAAGCGGGGGAGAAAAGTCACTTTCTGACGGTGTAACCAGTGGGCAATACGATGCAAGCAAAGTGCATGCAACCCAGGGTAGCAAAAAAGCACCTCTAACCAGTTACGTGCGGCTGGATCTCGCTCAAATATGATGCGAAAATCCGTTAAGAGTGGTTCAAAAAAAACGCCAGTCAGTATTGCTCTCAGTAAGTTAATGGTGGCAAATTCTGGCATTTTTGTAGGTTTGGAATTTTGGATATGGTCGAGGGACTGTTGCATCGGTACTGTTTAGTGAAAAGAGCCGTATGCGGTTATGTTCTCTGCTTATACCAGATGGCTCTAAAAATCCTTGTCCCGTCGATGCTGATTGTATTTATTGGATTGATTAAGGTTGTACTCACTCGCCCCAAACCCCTAGCTCGTGCAGTCTGAAAATTGTTGTTGGGGTAGGGGTACTAGTATTTTCAGGGCGGGGGGACTAGTATTTATGGGGGAGGGGAATAAGTATTTTTGTACTCGATATAAATCTTCTTACCTGTAGGCTTACGTTGCTTTGAGGCAAGATAAATTTGCATAAATTAACAGGAACTTGCTTGTACTCAAGTGAGTCAAATAGAGTTAAATGTAGAGATTCTGTATACCATATTACTTTTTCTTATTGTATTCTTTTCTATGAAAAAAAACAAGCCCCTCTCTATCTGATGGGGAGTGGGGAGTGGGGAGTGGGGAGTAGAAAAATTTTTATTATCAACTTGCGACGCTGCAAGATCCCCGACTTCAAGGGAGAAGTCGGGGATCTGAGCGATCTGAGTCAACTTATCCATTATCAACTTGCGACTATGGATCATCATAGATTTAAATCAATATCTACCATTAGAGAATAAAAACATAAGAATTTATTAGAGTAAGCATTGTTTAATTATCTAGCTAACTTATTTCCTTTTGACATAGATAAAAGTTAATCTATGTTCTAACAAGATTAAGCAAAAATGAATTGGTCTTAATTTCCATACTGACATTTCCTGAAAGGAACGGTTATCTTTTTACAACCGCGCTTTGTTGTGCTGCAAATTTTTTTGAGGTGAGTGAATTAATGGCTCAATTTCTGCTTGAAACGGTTTGGTTAGTTCCTTGCTACGCCTTAATTGGTGGGCTTTTAGCCGTCCCTTGGTCGCCGGGAATTGTTCGACGTACCGGACCAAGACCTGCGGGCTATGTCAATTTAATTATGACATTTTTCGCGTTTGTCCATGCTGCTTTGGCATTAAGAGCAATTTGGAATCAGCCATCTTATGAAATATCCATACCTTGGTTGAGTACTGCTGGTTTAAACCTCTCCATTGATTTAGAAATTTCTTCAGTGAGTGTAGGTGCAATGGTGGTGATTGCTGGCTTGAATTTGCTGGCGCAGATTTTCGCCCTTGGCTACATGGAGATGGAATGGGGCTGGGCGCGCTTTTATTCTTTATTGGGCTTGTTTGAAGCGGGACTTTGCGCTCTAGCCCTTTGCAACAACTTATTCTTTAGCTATGTAATTCTGGAAATGCTGACTTTAGGAACCTACTTGCTAGTTGGGTTCTGGTTTAGCCAACCACTGGTTGTCACGGGTGCTAGAGATGCTTTCTTGACTAAGCGGGTGGGAGACTTATTTCTGCTGATGGGAGTGCTGGCAATTTGGCCTATAGCCGGAACTTGGAATTACACCGAATTAGCTAATTGGGCGGCGACTACCAACGTCAACCCAACATCGATCGCACTGGTAGGTTTGGCACTTGTTGCAGGACCGATGGGCAAATGTGCTCAATTTCCCCTGCATCTATGGTTGGATGAGGCAATGGAAGGACCTGTTCCCAGCACCATTTTACGGAACTCGGTAGTCGTCGCGAGCGGCGCTTGGGTACTCATTAAACTGCAACCTGTTTTGAGTTTGTCGCCCATAGTTTCTTCAGCAATGGTAGCTATTGGTGTGGTGACGGTGTTTGGTGCTTCAATCATTGCGATCGCCCAAATTGATATCAAACGCTGCTTATCTTATTCAGTCAGCACTTATATGGGTTTGGTGTTTATTGCAGTAGGTACGCAGCAAGACGAAGCCGCACTATTGTTGGTACTCACCCACGCCCTGTGTGCAGCATTGTTGGTCATGAGTACTGGTGGGATTATATGGAACAGTATTACACAAAACGTTACCCAATTGGGTGGATTGTGGTCGCGTCGTCCGATGTCAGGGCTTGCCTATATTATTGGAACCTTGGGATTAATTGGTTTTCCTCCCTTGGGAAGCTTTTGGGCATTACTGAAATTAGCTTCAGGACTCTGGGAAATTAAACCTTGGCTGGTAGGAGTGATAATAGCAGTTAATGCTTTCACAGCTTTCAGTTTAACAAGAGAATTCTGTCTGATTTTTGGTGGTAAACCCAAGCCAATGAGCGAGCGATCTCCAGAAGTTCACTGGCCTATGGTTCTACCAATGATGATTTTGCTAGGTTTTGTTCTACATCTGCCTTTAGTGTTGCAAAGCTTATCACTTCTACCGAGTTGGGCAAGTCTTAATAAAAATGCCGCCTTACTACTGATGTGGTCAAGTGTTTTTGGTTGCAGCATTAGTAGCGTTGTTTATCTAAGCAATATCATTCCCAAACCCGTTCGCCTTCCTTGGAAACCTTTGCAAGACTTAATTGCCTACGACTTTTACACACCAAAACTTTATCGCATGAGCATAATTTTGAGTGTTGACCTGCTTTCTAAATTGGCAGATCTTGTTGACCGTTTTGTAGTCGATGGCTTTGTTAACTTAGTAGGTTTAGCTTCTATTGGTAGTGGCGAAAGACTCAAGTACATCACCTCCGGACAAACTCAGTTTTATGCTTTTACAGTCCTACTAGGTGTTGGTGTTTTTGGAATGCTCGTCACTTGGCCACATTGGGGAACTCAGTTGTTAAACATGATGTTTTAAGTATAAGGAGAGAATACAATGAACAGAATTGTTTCCAGAAGAAATTTACTGAAGTTAGGTGCAGGAGCAGTAGGTACGGGAGTAGTCACAGCAGGAGTCGGCTCTGATTTAGTTTTTCCGCAAAAAGCAGTTGCCAACGATGATACGACTCCCGAGCAAGCGCTGCAACTACTTATAGAGGGGAATGACCGATTTGTCACAAGAAAACGAAAAAACCCCAATCAAACTTTTACGCGTCTGGTAGAAGTTGCCAAAGGTCAGAAACCGTTTGCTGCTATTCTCGGTTGTGCAGATTCACGGGTTCCTTCAGAGATTATTTTTGACCAAGGATTTGGAGATTTGTTTGTCTGTCGTGTGGCTGGTAATATTGCAACGCCAGAAGAAACTGGTAGTCTGGAATTTGGCACTTTAGTATTAGGTTCAAAAGTCATTATGGTGCTGGGGCATAAAAGATGTGGTGCGGTAGAAGCCACAATCAAAGGTGCTCAAGTTCCAGGTCAAATTGCTACTTTACTAGCTGCTATTAAACCGGGCATAGAATTATCCAAGAATCAACCTGGAGATAAGTTAGAAAATGCCTGTAAAGCCAACATTTTGACACAAATAGAAAAGTTAAAAACATCTTCACTTCTCTCACAATTAGTTCTTGATAAAAAACTAATCATTGTGGGCGGTTATTATGATTTAGATACTGGTCGTGTTATCCTACTTAGTTAGCATTTGATGAATCCAAAATAGAAGAGTAGAGACTTTTCAATTCACCATTAATCAAATCAAACTTAAATACACCATGCTCAGTGTTTTAATTTGGCTCCCAATTGTTGCGGCTGCTTTTATAGCATACTTGCCTCTAAATATTCCTGCCAATCGTATTCGTTTAGGAGCATTAACCCTTTCTGGAATAGTTCTTCTCTGGAATCTTTTCATCCTCCTGAAATTTGACATTAACAATCCAGGAATGCAACTACGAGAGTATTTACCCTGGAATGAAGTCCTCGGCTTAAATTATCAACTTGGGGTTGATGGAATTTCCATTTTGATGCTGATTTTAAATAGTTTGCTCACCTGGATTGCAATTTACAGTAGCAGTCAGCAGATTGAACGCCCCCGGCTTTTCTATTCCCTGATTTTATTCGTGAGCGGTGGAGTTGCGGGCGCATTTTTGGCAGAGAATTTACTGCTGTTTTTCCTGTTCTATGAACTCGAACTGATACCCTTTTATCTACTGATTTCCATTTGGGGCGGTCAAAAACGAGGCTACGCTGGAATGAAATTCCTGATATATACTGCTGTTTCCGGAGCTATAATTCTGGCAACTTTCTTAGGTGTAGTTTGGCTCAGTGGCTCCTCTAGCTTTAATTATGATGCACTTTCCACCCAAGCCCTATCAACGGCACTGCAAGTGACTCTGTTACTGGGAATCATACTAGGTTTTGGTATCAAAATTCCTCTGATTCCCTTACACACTTGGTTACCAGATGCTTACGTTGAAGCTTCCGCCCCAATCGCCATTCTTCTTGGTGGTGTGTTAGCAAAGCTAGGAACCTACGGGATTTTGAGGTTTGGGATGGCGCTGTTTCCCCACGCTTGGAGTATTCTCGCCCCATCTTTGGCAATTTGGGGAGCAGTCAGTGCTATTTACGGAGCTGTAGTCGCGATCGCTCAAAAAGATATCAAGCGCATGGTGGCATATAGTTCTATTGGGCATATGGGTTACATTTTCCTCGCTGTTGCTGCTAGCACCAACTTAGCACTCGTCGGTGCGGTTGCCCAAATGGTGAGCCACGGTATTATCCTCGCTATCCTCTTCCATTTGGTGGGAGTCGTAGAAGCTAAGGTGGGAACCCGCGAGTTAGATAAACTCAATGGTTTGATGAGTCCCATACGCGGTTTACCCCTCACCAGCGCCCTACTTGTTTTAGGCGGAATGGCTAGCGCAGGGATTCCAGGTATGACAGGATTTATTGCTGAATTTATTGTCTTCCAGGGCAGTTTCTCTGTTTTTCCGATTCCTACATTATTGTGTGTAGTCGCAACGGGTTTAACTGCTGTCTACTTTGTCATCCTCATCAATCGTACCTGTTTCGGCAGACTCGACAGCAATCTTGCTTATTACCCTCAAGTTCAATGGCATGAGAAAATGCCAGCTCTTATTTTAGCAGCTCTAATCGTGTTCTTAGGAGTACAACCCGCCTGGTTAGTGCGTTGGATAGAACCGACAACAGCAATGGTTGCAGCAATACCTGCTTTGGAAAAAACTGTCACTCCGCAATTAGTAGTCCACCGTCTTAATTCTGATGGGTGATTTAAAAACCGCAAAGACGCAAAGAGCGCGAAGGAAGGGGAAAAGAAGATGAGTCTGAACATCGTTTAGCCTATCAAAATCAATGTGGTCAACAACGAGGGAATGAAAATTTCTTACCCCTACTCCCTACTCCCTACTCCCCACTCCCCATTTTTTAATCAGAGGAAATTAAAATGGTACAAACATCAGATAGATCTGTAAATAAGTTACCTCCTTCTACTCATGAATTTGCAGAAGTCGTTCATCGTTTGGAAGCTGGTGGTTCTATGTTACCGGATACACCAGAAAACCTGATGCAAATTATTGGTATTTATAAAGCTTATGCAGTACCGATGGATTTTTACTGGCGGGACTTGCTTTATATTGCCGAACGTGTTTTTCTAAACCCGTTTCCTTTTTTTAAATACTTCTTGCCTAAAGAGTATTTAGAGCGTCACAATCACTATGCTGGTGATGGTGCTGATTTGCGAGTTTGGCGTGGTGAAGCAATTGCTCATCCCGAACTTTTGGCATTTATGGAAAAGGGTGAAACCTTCAAAATGCCAAAGTTATTCCATCACTTGTTTCACGATCGCATCAACATGGAATTTGCGGAAGCTTGTATGCGGGCTATGCTTTGGCATCGTCATATGTACGAGCCAATGAATAAATTTGATGGTTATTTGGATAGTGAAGAGTATAAAGCCAATGCAGACAGGGCTATTAGGGCATATTTCCAAGGTAATCCCGTCATGATGGGACTGTACAAGCTGTTTCCAGATATGTTTTTAGAACAGTGCCGTCAGATGTCTTACTATGCTAATCTGGGTTTGTTCTGGGAAGTTATGGCACCCGTTTTCTTTGAGATGTCAGACATCTATGATGAAGGTGGATTTAAAGGTGTCCCAGATGCAATGAATTTTTTGGTGAATGGAATTTTTGCGGTCGCAAATCGTCCAATTTACCACCATGTTTATATTCGAGGTGAATGCTACGAAATTATCCCCAAATCTAAAGGCTTTACCTGGCTTTACGAAGCAGCATTACCCTACGTCGAAGCTGTGTTTTATCGTACTGCTCCTTTCCGTGGTACAAAATCTTACAATGCTCAGGCGGGTCAAGTTCCTGATAAGCAGGAGGATTTCCATTATGGTATTCTTTATGCCGATGTATTTCCTGTTGGTACAGCAGGTATTCCACCAACACTATTAATGCAAGATATGTTGCATTTCTTGCCTCAGTATCTTGTTGAGTATTACAAAAAATATTGCCGAGGTGAAGATGATATGTTGATTCAGTTGGGAATTAGTTTTCAACGATCAATGTACAATGTTACGTCTGCGGTTATTCAAGCTTTGCGAACTGCACTTTCACACCCTTTAGACGATCCAAATCCAGAGCATTTACAAGCTAATCGGGAATTTTTTGAAGCACAACTCAATCGATTTTGTCGTCCTGAATATGGTATGCGTAATGCAGCTCGTTTGCGAGATATTCAGCGACAGGATTATCGTTAGGAAAAAGACCTGGCGAATAGAATTCGCGGCTATACAAACGAAGTCCGCCTACGCGGACTAATTGCAGCCTGTGGAGGCAGGCTTTGTTTTTGTAGCCTCACTCTTCCAGAGTGAGGGCAATTTACACCTTTGGGATGCTCCCCCTTCAAACAGGGGCTTTATTTTTTCTTGCCAACCTACCTATGCGAGCGCGATAAGCCAAAGGCTTAAACGGAAGACAGCCGTATCGCAATTTTGCCCACGGCGCGTTCGCTCTCACTATAAGTATGAGCGGCGACGATTTCTTGTAAGGGATATGTGCGGTCAATAATAGTTCTTAGTTTACCCACCTCGCTCAATTCTTTGAGGTAAGCCAAGTCTTGAGTTCTGGGTACTGCTAAAACATTCCTAGCTTTTTTCCCAGGAAGGATGACTGTCAAGATATTTTTTACTACACTTTCAAAGCTAGGGAGTGTAGTTACATAAGTTCCATTTGGTTTAAGAACTTTTTGACAGCTAGAAAATGACTGCTTGGCAACCGCGTCTAAGATAATATCGTACTGTAGGGTCTCCTCGGTAAAGTCTTGTTGCGTATAGTCAACGATTCGGTCTGCTCCCAAAGATTTTACCAAATCCACGTTTTTTGTACTGCAGATGGCTGTCACTTCTGCTCCTAAAGCTTTAGCAATTTGTACGGCGTAGGTTCCGACACCACCAGAAGCACCATTAACGAGAACAGCGTGTCCTGGTTGAATATTACCCAAGTCCCGTAACGATTGCAAAGCCGTCAGCCCTGCGACAGGTACGGAAGCGGCTTCCTCATATGTCATATTTGTGGGTTTGAGTGCAGCACTTGTTTCAGGAACGGCTGTAAATTCGGCGTAAGCCCCTCCCTTTACACCAACGTTGGCGTAAATTGCATCTCCCGGCTTAAATTGTTTAACTTGGGAACCGACTTCTACAACATCTCCTGACAAATCAAATCCCAAAATTATGGGGAATTTATTTCCCGTAATAAATTTCAACATTCCCTTGCGGATTTTCCAATCAACAGGATTGATGCAAGAGGCGCGGACTTTAACGAGCAATTCTGTAGGTTGAATCTTTGGTGGTTCCACTTCTTCATACTGCAAAACTTCCGGGGAACCGTATTGGCGGATAACTGCTGCTTTCATGGGATACCTCTTGATGAGTGTTTTTTAAAGTTAGAACGAATATGAAATTCTTTTGAGAACTTACATTTTTTAATAAACGCGTATTGATTTTATTTCAATATTAGATAATTATAAGAAAAGTTATGCAGGAAAAAATACTTGTTTATTATTATACATAATAGATAAGATGAGATCGCTTGCAAGGGCTTAAATAGTTCAAAAGTTCAAATGCAAAGCTTTTCAATCCTACTTCAAAATCCAAAATTTGTATTGCTAGTCCCAATTTATATCCATGTGAATTTAATGTAAAAGACTTATTACTACTTTTGGGGGAAGAAGAATGTTAGATTTTGGAATAGTTAGTTTTTTACCAAATATTATAATTTTCTCTAACTTTACAAAAGAATATTTACAAGAAACTAAATCTCAACCAAAGGTAGAAATTAATGCTGAGCTTAGAGAGATGACAGAAGATTTTGACTTTCAATTAGAAAATTATACAATTTTTCATCATGGATTTACCCATAATATAAATATTAATGTTCAATATCAATATGTTAAGGGGATAGAGAATGGGCAGTATCCAGATTTTCTCAAACTGGAGCAAGACATAAAACAGTTTTTAGTAAATTATCCCAATGAAACAGATTTTTGGGAAATTATCAACAAGGAACTAGCTAAAATGTTACTTGTTAAGTACCCTCAACTCTCATCTATCACTCTTAAGATTCATGTACAGCCTGATGTGAAAGTGACAAGACCGCGCTCTAGTACTGTAACTTTGACTAGATATCAACAGTAGGGCTTTTGTATGTGTAGGTTGGGTTACAATACTGCAAGGGATTACGATCATTGAGGTATCAGAAACCCGGTTTCTTGAAGAAACCGGGTTTCTAAGTTCCGCTTAGGGATGTCCAAGAAATAAATTATCCATCTTGTGGGACGGGCGTCCTCGCCCGTTCTATATCAGGGGCGGGCTAGAAGCCCGCACCACAAGAGAAAGTTGGATATTTTTTTATTTGGAAGTCCTTTATACAACTAGTATTGGGTTGGGTTGAATGTAGCTCCCCAACTTACAAATAATATTTAAAAATTTATTGTTGAGAGACAAATTGAGCTAAACGCTTTAAGATTTTTACGACATTATCTATATCATCACGGCTATCTAAGGCGAACAAATCAGATAGAGCATATTGAGGGGTTTGTGCTAGCACAAGTTTAATAAATCTAAACTCACTGCCATTTGTTACAAATCCAAAAGCAGGTTTTTCTGGAGTTAAATTAGTTAACATATAAGTCAATGCTTGTGGAATCGCTGGAACTAAGGAATATTCTGCTCGTTTTGCTTCAATAACAAGAACCCAGAATGGAGGTTGAAAAACCAAGATATCGATACGTCCTCTGATAATTGTTTCTTCGTCTTCTGAAGAAATTTCAACTTCTCGCTCTGAAGCAATGTAGAAAGGGGATTTGTAAAAACCTGCAAGCCGCAAGAGTGGTGATAGTACTACCATTTTGACGACAGGTTCTAATATGGTGTATTGGGAAAGATGGAGATATTCTGCTTTGACTTCAATGAGGGTTTGCTTGTCGGATTCGCTTAATTCTGGTAGATTATCTTGCCACTCTCGGAAGAATTGTTCATCTTGTGAACGTTGTAAATTAAATTTCTCTACGAGATCGACTAGGGTAACTTCTTTGCCTTGGATAATTTGAACCATATTTTGTGATGAATCTTGTTTGCTATTGAGGTTTGTTACTGAAGGTCGAGTGTATGTCGAAGTGCGACATCTACAGACAACATATCTGACCAAATACCGATGGCATCGTAGACATCCATGTCAGGTCGTTCCCAATCTTCTGCAAAACTTTGCAATCTGGTACGTAGGTTTGCTGCTTGCTCTGGATTGATGCCGCGAACTTGTAAGTCTACAGCGCCAATCGGAGTTGGAAGAAAAGTAACAATAACTCGTACTTCATCTATACCTTCTGGAATCTCTGGTAACTCAATCTTACCGTTGCGGTAAATTCCTTCTACTGAATGCAACATGGTTTTTATGATTCGTTATATGTACTTAAGATAACTTTTCAACCACTTGTAAGACCATGCGATCGCCAAGATACCGGGAGCATCCCGTTTTGGCAAATATGCCTTCAGAATAGAATTCTGAGGCTACACAAACAAAGTTCACCTACGTGAACTTAATATTTAAGTCCTTGTCTTGCGGACGAGCGTTTGTATAGCCGCGATTTCAAAGGTATGGGCTTAACAGAATAATTTTATACTAACAAAGTCTACTCCATGGATTCCTTTTCGGATGTTGGATTATTTTGAAGTGACTTTACGTAGCTGTCGGATAACAAATAATAATTTTATGACCCAAACACTACCACGAATGCTCGTTTGGTAGTGAGGATTGCATTTGAAATTCCTTTAATTCATAGATTCAAAGTCAACAAGAAGCAAATTTATTCCATCCATTATTATTGGAAATTTTTCTTCTGGTATGTTTAACTCCTGAAAACATTTATCTCTATATCTTTCTTTTTCAGTAAAATTAGTGATGGCTTTAACTAATGGCTTTTTTACTTCGTAACTTTCTTCAGCTTTAGCGATTGCACGTGCGGGTATTTCGTTATTTACACGCAATATTGCTAAGTCAATCAAATCTCTAGATTGTGTACTTGAATCGTTCCATCGGTCAGCATTAGCCATTAGTTTTGACGTAAAGCGATCGCTTATACTCAGACAAGGAATTTTTGTCCATTCAGGATAAACAGGAGGGTCTAAAGTAAAAATACCATTGGCTACAATTTCTACTTTAATAGTTGTTTCATTGACTACAACAGGGAAACGAATACCATATTGATTTATTGTAGTGTCACCTAATTCGATATCTGTTGTACTTTGAAATAATGCTACAATTCCTTCATCGTAAATCAAATTTCTTAAATACCTGTAATTTTCAGTTGCATAAGGGAAGAGAAAATCAATATCTTTACTAAGCCTGTATTCATCATACTCTAACGCCAAGAGTGTACCACCACCAAAGTATGCAGAAGCTTTTTTGAAAACTTCTGGATTGAAAGCATTAAGGATTTTAAGTATATTATTGTGATGAGCGAGATTAAACATTTCAAAATCCGGTAATATCCAAGAGTTATATTTTTTTGCTAAATAATGAACAAAATCCTTTTCTTCTTGTTTTAAATTGTTGAAGGTAGTTTGATGATGCCAATTGCGTTGATACAATTGAACAATTTCTTTCTCACTCATTTGATATACATTTTTTAGCTGCCAACCAATAGACTCTAGAAATGGTAGCTTTTGTGGATTGAGCATATGATCGGGACATAACTCACGACGTTTATCGGGACGGCTTGCCAAATAACCCTTTAGCCAATGGCAACCCTTTGCTAACAGATCATCTGGGTTTAGACTCTATAGAATAACTGCTTTATCTCCACCAGTAGAAGCAAGAGTTTGTCCATCAGGGCTAAGAAGAATTGTGAAGACCGAATCGCTATGATCGCTGAGAGTGGTGATTTCGGTTTTGGTGTGGAAATTCCACAGTTTGATGGTCTTGTCTAAACTGGCGGAAGCTAAAGTTTTGCCATCGGGACTGAAACTCACACTTAAACTATTTTAAAATTCAAGCTCTGTGTCAGTATCTTGGCTTCTAAGGATTGCCATGATTTCAACCACATCGTTTTCAATACGGTAATAGATGCTATTCACACCACATACGCTGCGGCGATAGCCTTTGCGGATAAAATCAACAGAGGGGTATAAATAGGGCTGTGCAGCTATCTGCTCAAAGCGGTCAAAAAGGTCATTATAGTACTGGTCTGCGGCTGCTTCGCCCCATGTCTCTAAGCCATAAAAATAAATTTGCCGCAAGTCTTCCTTAGCCGCTTGCGTCAATCTGTAATTAGCCATTAGAATCCAATACTTTCTTAAATTCTGCCAGAATTTCCTGACGGTTAGGGGTGATAAAGCCGCTTTGCTCTGCTTGAATTAGCTTGAGGCGGATTTCTTCAACTTTCTCTTGTTTGGCACGAGCCTTACGTATCAGGTCGTTCACCACATCGCTTTTACTGGCATATTCCTGACTCTCCACTTGTGCTTTTAACCAGGCATCATTCGGGGGTGTAAGTGAAATGCTTTGACGGGGCATAATCTTTTCCTTCAACTTGTGATGCAATTATACACCATAATTACACCACAAGAAAGAGATAAAATCTAAAAATAAGTGAGCACTACATTGTAAATTCTGGCAACGCTTTTGTTTTAGGAATTTCACAGCGATCGTCTCAGTAAGATTATGGCTCTAGACGGGACAGTTTTTGATGTCCCTGACACTCAAGAAAATGCCTGAGTCTTTGGTTATCCTGGTTCTCTCAAATGTTTCAAAGCCTACGATGGTGGTAAAATTTCTTTACATTTAAGTTTTACTGGTAGCTTACGAGTGCTTCGATATGCTATAACTCAGTTTCAAGCAACGTTACGAATTCTCGCCCATAAGACCAGATTTTGTGGTGGAATTGCGATCGAGTAGTGATGTGTTAGAAACACTGCAAACTAAGATGCAGGAATATATGGACAATGGGGTACAGCTAGGCTGGCTGATTAATCCGCAACAGCAACACGTAGAAGTATACCGTGTAGGACAATCTGTTGAAGTGTTGCGATCGCCAACACTGCTTTCAGGAGAAGATGTGTTACCTGGATTTGAGTTAAGTTTAAATAAGGTGTGGGCTTAACAGGATAATTTTATGCTGAAAGCTGACTATCTTGCTGAGGTACAAAAGCTAGAATAATATCTGCTTCGGGAATACCGTTATCTATTAAATCTTGAGTAATCCCTGAGTCCATTCCATCGTACTCAACAATAACTTTTTCACCTGACAGCGTTATATAAATTAGATTACCCCTGACTCGTTTTCCTCGATCCCAACCTACTTGCATCAAACCATATCTATCTTGGGCTTCATCAAATATAGTGTCTAGCCTTATGTTGCCATGGGACGGTTTGAGGTGTGAGTACTGGGTTATTACTTGCTTGACTATTTGACGGTATTGATTTGTTTTATCCATTTTGTGATCTCAACCCTTTGTAAATTTACAATAATCATTGTAGATACTTAGGTTTCATGGTTTGCATTGTTTTTTGTCCTGCTATGAGTCTTTGTACTCATCCTTCAGTCACGCTGACCTTAGTCGTGTTATGCTGAACTTCATCTTGGACGAAGCTATCTTTTGAGAAACTATTATGTCAGACGGAAGCATTCGGAGTGATGGCTGATAAATTGGTAAAAGCGTCTAGGGAAAGTTTTCTCAATTCAAAATTTAAAATGGTAAGAGGTAGCAATGACAGAGTTACTCGAAAAAGCGATCGCCAAACTAAAAACCCTACCTGCAAGCGAGCAAGATTCTATTGCGGTGATGATTTTAGAAGAACTTGAAGACGAGGTACGATGGGATCGAGTGTTCGGTAGTTCACAAGATGCATTGGCTCAACTTGCAGCCGAAGCCATGGCTGAACATCGTGCAGGTAAAACACAAGAGCTAGATCCAGAAAAACTGTGAAGTCACGTACAACAGTTCGGTTTCGTAGAGCCTTCGCCGATTTGCCCGAACAGGTTCAAGAGCAAATACGCTCTGCATATCGCCTCTTCAAGCAAAACCCTGCTCATCCAAGCTTGAGGTTTAAACAGGTGCATCCAATCTTAAATATTTATTCCGCTCGAATTAGCAAAAACTATCGAGCAGTTGGTCAGATAGATGGAGATACTATCATTTGGTTTTGGGTTGGCTCTCATGCAGAATATAACAGATTACTATCTCAGTTATAAGCGTTTTATGTTTAATTGCAGCAATTTTCAGACTAATAACCTATATCTTGTGGGGTAAGTATTTTTTACGTTTTCAAAAAACTGATAAGTAGGAACTTCTTGTAGCCGTTCCAGTCGTACCCGCTCACCAATAGTATCAAAAAAATCTGCCGCCCAAGACGTCGTCTACTACCGACAATCCTACCGTAAGCCAGAACCAGAGCTTACTTCGGCTCGAAAATCCCTTCCACTTCACGTAGTCTTGTCGATATACCCAAAGCAGAGTCGTCTAAAACTGTACCGAATGCACCGCGCAAAGCATCTCCATCCACCAATGCCCAAGCCTCCATCTCCCGAATCGGCACAACACCCACTATCCGATCTTGCTGTCTAGCTAATTCTGCTACAATGCGATCGCGTATTAAGAACTAACTCTAACAGTGCAGCAAGTGTTGTCTGCTTCAGATAATCTTATGATTAGGAGGTAAAAATCGCTTTTTTGGTAAAGTTTTGCACCTGATAACCTTTTATACTATTCATAAAAAATTATTAACTTGTATTTAAAAGAACTAGAGCAGTGCTGATGAAAATTCAAACACTAATCTCAGCTATTACATCATTCCTAATTACATTTATTTACACAATAGTCATTAGCCGTAGTACCAATTTTCAAACCATAGGTTCTCATTTTTCCCCATCACCTACACTCACTGCTGATTCTAGAAACTCTAACATTACCTTCTTTTGCGGAGAGAAAGAAGGAGTACCAGCTACGCTTGCTCGTACCTTTAAGGGAACATACCCAATTATTAAATGGAAAAAAAAGTATTATTCTGAAACAGAGGAAGAC
Source organism: Scytonema hofmannii PCC 7110 (assembly GCF_000346485.2). Taxonomy (NCBI): domain Bacteria; kingdom Bacillati; phylum Cyanobacteriota; class Cyanophyceae; order Nostocales; family Scytonemataceae; genus Scytonema; species Scytonema hofmannii. The sequence goes on along the minus strand of NZ_KQ976354.1, from coordinate 8,242,831 downwards.
CCTTTAATTCGATGTGTGCGTGTATCAGGAATAATTCATACTTACCACCAACAGGGAATTCTAGACTATATTAACATAGGGAAAATACAAGGAAAACGTGTTGTTTGTGCTATTAATCAAGTGGACAAAAAGTGTAGTAGATTGCTATATATACTTGAGCCAGGAGAGAATCCTAAATTAGAGTTAAAGGTACTGCGCGAAGTTTTAAAGCATCCAAGTGAGTCTGAAAAGATTCGTAGTCGTGGTGGTTATGCTCCGCCAAGAGGACTAAAACCACCATCAAATTCTACTCGCACTGGTGGTGGTAGGTGAAATATTCCAGGTTAGCTTAATCATTTTCTTAAAATGTCTGTTTTGGCAGATTTTTGAAGCTTCAGGATAAATTTTCAGATAATTCTTGAGATAGTGACAGCCTTGTGCAAGTAGTTCATCCAAATCTTTAATAAGATATAGTGATATTTTACTTGTGCTTCCCATCGCAGCAACTTGTTTGCCATCAGAACTGAAGCTTATATTTATAACTTTTCCTTGATTGTTACCAAATTGAGCAATTTGCCGTCCTGCTAAATTCCAGATTCGTAATGAGCCGTCCGATCCAACAGTAGCGATTCTCTGTCCATCTGGGCTGAAGCTAACCTGTCGGAGCTGATCTTGGTAGGTGCTAAATTTGGATAACTCTTTTCCTAAGTGATTCCAAATCCTAACTGTACCATCTAATTCTGCTGTTGCTAAGCGTTGACTGTCTGAACTAAAACTCATATTTGTTATCCAGCCATCAACCTTTAGTTCTTGCAATTGTTGTCCCGACCAGTTCCATAATTTAACTACACCATCTCCACCAAGAGTAGCAATAAGGTTTCCGTTTGGGCTAAGACTAAGGCTTGCAACTACACTCTGATGCCCTTGAAATTCCCTCAGTTTATGCCCCAACTGGTTCCAGATGTAAATTCTACCGTTTTGTCCTGCTGTAACTATCCGTTGTTCATCCAATCTGATTATGTCAGTAATTACGCCTTGATGTCCTTGCCACTCTGCCAGTAGCTTTCCTGACTTACTCCAAATATCAACATTGCCGTTTTGTCTTGCTATTGCTAAATTCCCATCACTGCTCAAGCTGATGCTTGTCACTCTACCTGGATGCGCTTGTATTTCACCTAATAATTTTTCCGATAAACCCCAGACTTTAACATTACCATCAACTCCTGCTGTAACCAAAGGTTGTCTAACAGAGCTAAAATTTACACTTGCAAATGCGTCTAAAGCTCCTTGAGAAGTTTTTTTCCTTAACATATCCAAGTTCGAGTCACTCACTTGCTTATGCTTTTCAATGCTTTCAAGAATAATCTGTAAAGCTAACATTGGACTAGTTGCTGGATACTTTTCTAATGGAAGATCCTTTACTAAAGACTCTAATTCTTGACTAACCTGCATTGCTGATAGTAGAGCTTCTACTTTGTCTACAGACTCTGTAGATTGAAATTGTCGTAAAGCAACTGCTCCTGATTGCTCTAAATATGTACCTTTCTGTGCTGTTACCAAATTTTTGTTAGCTGCCATAAGTTCTGCTCTCACCACTATCAACGAAGCTACTGCTCCTATCAAAGTAGCCCCTAATACAATAGAAGCAATAAGAATTCGTTGATATGCTTTGCGGTTAGCTTCTGCTAAAACTTTTTTTGCTTCTGCTTCTACTTCTAAGCGCTTCTGCACATCTCGCTGTTCTAACTCCTGACTCGCAGCTAAAAATTGATAATCTACATCACTCAAGCTTTTACCTGTCGCCCAAGCTTGAGCATCTCGCAGAGTTTGTCCCCGCAAGAGGCGCGATTCATCTTGTCTTTCAGAAGCAACCCAGGCGTTAAGTGCTTCAGCATAGGGGCGTAGTTTTCCTAATTGCTGTTCGCACCATTCTTGGTTAAACACCTCTTGATAAATGCGGTTATAAATTCGCAGTTTTCCATCCCGTTTCACCACTAATCCTGTTAACCGCAGTTCTGTTTGTTCTGGGCTATCATCGGCTGTGACTTCTTCATGCTGTAAAATTTGTTGACACAACCCTAGCAATCTTCCACTACGCTTTTCTCCAGTTAGCAGCAAGCGATCACGAATTGTTTTCAGGTGTTCTGGTTCATCTTGTGCTTCCCAATTCTCAATGATGTGCTTTTGTACTAGTTGTTCTATGTATTGGGGGAGTAGGGAGTGGGGAGTAGGGAGTAGGGAGTGAGGGACAGATTGTACTACTAGTTTACAAACCTTTTGGGTGAGGAAGGGTTGTCCGCCCGTCCAATTAAGTATCGATAGCATCAAGGCTTGGGGATCGCCTACGGTTGCAAGTCCCCGTGCTAGGGGTTCTGCTTCTTGTGGTTGAAATCCGGCTAAATCAATTGCTCGTCCGATGTTGAAGGGAGTTCGCTGTCTATCTTTTATCAAATCTCTTGGTGTTGTCACACCTAAGATTGCAAACGTAAGGCGGCGATAGTCATGTTGGTCTGCTCGTCGATTGTAACATTCACGAATGACGGCAAAGAAGTCATCGGTATTGAACTTTAAACTGAGGATACTATCAATTTCATCAATAAAAACGACAATACTAGTATCAATCGATGCCAATAAGATTTCTTGAATAAATTTACTAAAGCGTTGCGGTAGGGGTAGTAAGTGATGACTCTCCCACCAATTATCTATATCAAATTCATATAAATAAAAACTGCTCGCAATGCTATCAATCACTCCTGCATACCATTGCTCTGGAGTTGTATCTACAACACTCATATCAATAGCAGCACAGGCAATACCTTCTTTCTGCAATCTATCCATTACTCGTACTCGCAAGCTGGATTTGCCCATTTGTCGCGAGTTGAGTACGTAACAAAATTCTCCCGCCTTTAAACTTTCGTAAATGTCCCGATCTGCTTGGCGAGTGACGTAGGTGGGTGCGTCTTGAGGGAGGCTTCCTCCAACTTGATACTGGTATTGTGTCATACCAATTTTGGATTTTAGATTTTGGATTTTGGATTAAGGGGTTTTGGGTTTTAGATTTTGATTTTGGGATTAGGTTTTGAGTCCTAAGCGATCGCAAAAATACTGTTTATATAAGTCACATAATGGCATTACCTCATTACCGTAAAATTTGACTACCCCCATACTGCGGAGTTTAAACGCCTCCGTTGTACCAATGTTGACATAATCATCTGCGGCAAACACTTGTTTAGCTGCTTGGAGTAATTGTTCATCTTCTTGTAAATTTAGTAGATGACGACGCAGGTGGTCGCTGTATGGTCCTTCTTCAGTGGGCGCTACTTGCTGAAGCTTTTCTAAAGTCATTCTGTCACGAGCAATTTGATACAATGCAACACGTACTAAGTAGGGATGACCTCCCACAAGTCGCATCAGTTGAGTGATTTCTTGTGCAGTCCAATTCAGCCCGTGACGATTTATCAAATCTTTCACTTGTTCCTGTGTTAAAGCTGGTAGTTCTATGGGCAATCCTACATTGAAAGGTGATTGATTGATATTGAGTGGGATGTAAACTTCCTTTGAATGTACAATAATTAACCGCAGTTGTTTCCAAGCAGGCTCGTTTTTTGAGCGCTCATGCCAAGAACGCAGTAACCCAAAAAAATCTGCTGCAATCTGTGGATGTTTAAATACTTCATCGACTTCATCTAATCCCAAGACAATAGGGTTATTTAATGCAGATAACAAATATCCTTGGAAGTATTTAGTACATTTGTTTTTAGTGCCTAAAACGCCCTTCCAATAATCTTCAAGTTTGTCTGGTAAATTTAAGCGATCGCTGATACTGGCACAAAACCATCGTAAGAATTGGTCTGTATCGCCAAGAAACTCTGTATCTGCTTCTTGGAAATTTAAAGATGCTGCTTGATAGCCTTGCTCTGTTGCGTGGTGTAAAATTCGTGTCATTAAGGAAGATTTACCCATTTGCCTTGGTGCTTTAACGCGAATCAATGCACCTGGTCTGAGAATTGTTTCGTAACAGTCGGCTTCAATGGGTGGACGTTCAACGTAAAAGGCAGATTCTAGGGGAACTTGACCTTGTGGTTCTTCTAAAGATAGGGCTGGAGTGACTTTTGTAGATGACTGCTGAGATTCATGGGTGTCTGTTGTGTGTTGTGATAAGTTATTTTGAGGAACTTTCTTTTTGCTTGTGGATGAAGCCCTGGTTTTCTTCCGAGTTTTTAAAACAGGGGTTGATGATTCTGAAATTCCTTCCAAATCGATGGAGGTACAGCCAAACTCGTAAGCATCTTCTATGGTTCTACCTGCACCCAGAGCATCATAAAACCCGATGGCAAATTCAATTGCTGCTCTATCTCCTAGCGCTTGAGTCATACCTACTACATAGTCTACGTGTTGATAAATCGCCTTGGCTTGCAGTTCGGAATAGCAGGCGTTCAGCAACACACACTCAATTTTTCCTTTAAACAACTTAAACAATCGTGCTAGTGCATCGGTGCTGACTAGTTGCGTTTCTCCTAAGTTATTCTCAAGGGCTAAGCCATCTGTTCCCGTACCATGACCGGAAAAATGAACGATTTGTGGTTCGTGGTCTAGTAATGCACGCCGCAAGTCATCTGGGCGAATTGCCCATTTACAGATAATTTCAAATTGCTCGCGTCTCTTGGCTCTTTCTAGCCCTGCTTGAATTTCCCGCACTTCCTCATCTAAGCGCAGCTTGGATGTGTCTGTTGGATTGGCTGATAAAATCAGGATTTTTTTCACATTGCTGGGTGGGGGACTGGGAATTAGATAACAATAATATTATGCCTGTCTTATTTTGTACCTAGCTTCTAGTTCAGTTTTTATCGCAATTTTCACCTTTGTGAGGTATGGGAAGAAATAATTAACCGCAGATGAACGCGGATGGACGCTGATAAATTTATACCTTGGCAGGGGAGGAAACTCTATAAAGATTATGTTTGTCGCTATTTTGGTAACAGCGCTCAGTTTTGGTTGAATTTACAAACGCAATACGATCTACGCCAAGCTCTTGAAGAAAATGTAGAATTTTAAATCTTGTAGGGTGCGTCATTGCGCTCGCATCTCTACTCTTCTCTCTGTGCTCTCTGCGCCTCTGCGGTTAAAAAGTAATTTATTTAACCGCAGAGGCACAGAGTACGCAGAGGAAAGAGGAAGTGTTAGTGTGTTTGTTACTGAGCAGGTTTCGCTACATCCCCAATTTTAAATCCTCGACCTGCAATAATTTTAGCCACACTTGATTGAGCATCAACTTCTGTAATTTCGATAGTACCAATCGATTGAGTGACTTGACGGATAACCTTACCTGTTGTGGGGTCTTTTACTTCTTTGGTAATTCGTTCAATAGATAGCTTCATTCCTGCTTGAAAACCATCTGATGTACCTTTGTTAAGGATAACTGTGTTAACAGAAACATCAGCAACTAAAGCATTAATTGATGGTATGGATTTTGGTGAAGCTGCTAATTTTGTGGAACTTGCGTTAATTTTTTCGACTACCTGGTTAATTGCATCTACAGTTGCAGTTGTCAATAATTTTGCTTCCTTACGGGAACTTGTATCTACAGCATATCCACGTATATTAATTGAACCATCTCCTCGGTTAGATTTACCATTTCCTTCGGCAGTCATCAAAATTTCGCCAGTCGTGGTATTTACTAATCGAATATTTAATTTTACATTAGCTGTTGCTTTTCCACCACCAACTCTACCAACTAAAGGTACGCGGACACCAGCGCCTTCTTGCTCAAGATTAAAGCCTGTAATTGAACCAATGACTACTGTATCTACACCTAATATTTTCCCAATTTGAGCGGCAGTTGTAGCATCAACTCTACCAGATGCGCCAAAATTTTGTTCTCTGAGAATCTCTTCAATTTTGCTACGCTCAACGACAGTGAAATTACCACCTTCTACTAATTTATTAATTAAGATATCACTGACTCCTCTAGCATTGCTGTCTAACCACCATCTCCATTCATCAGCTACACTGCTGTATTCAAAATCAAGTACAGCAATGCGAGGTTTTGCTTTAACGTTAGACTTGAGATGAACTACAGAATTATTGGGCGAATTGAAAAAGAGCGCTTTTTCTTTTGCTCCTGCTTGGGGAATATTTCCTAAGTTAAGACTAACTAGTAAAGTTGACGCAAGCAGAGGTAAAGCGACTCGATTTTGCCGATAACGAATATTAACTGATTTACGTAAAAAAAGATACATTATTTTGCCGTAAGTATTGAAGTTATTCATTATATAGAGATTGAAAAACAGCTTTCAGCTTTGTACTTATACTGTTGCGATCGCTACTTTTACGCAGCAATCAGAAAGTTTTTTACAAATTTTTATAAAAATTTTAGTGAAACACACGGCTATTAGTGAGGACATAACTCACGACGTTTATCGGGGCGGCTTACCAAGTAACCCTTGAGCCAATTGCAACCCTTTGCTAGTAAAGTGTCTGGATTCATACTCCACACAATAATTGCTTTGTCGCTACTAGCAGAAGCAAGGCTTTGTCCATCTGGACTGAAACTGACACTGTTAACCCAATCATTATGACCACTGAGAGTGGCAATTTCTTGATTTGTAGTAAGGTTCCACAGTTTGATAGTTCTGTCATCACTGGTGGAAGCTAAAGTTTTGCCATCCGGACTGAAACTCATGCTCCTGACCGAAGCACTATGACCACTGAGAGTGGCGATTTCTTTGTTAATGTTGAGATTCCAGAGTTTGATAGTCTTGTCAGAACTGCTGGAAGCTAAAGTTCTGCCATCTGCACTGAAACTCACATTTAAGACTTCATCGTTATGTTGTTTAAGTGTGATAAATTCTTGATCTGTACCGAATATCCATATTTTGATGCTTCTGTCAACACTTGCGGAAGCTAAAGTTTTACCATCTGGGCTGAAACTCACACTTAAGACCTCAGCATCATGTCCACGGAGGGTAGAGATTTCTTGATTTGTAGCCCGGTTCCACAGTTTGATAGTTTTGTCAGCACTAGCGGAAGCTAAAGTTTTCCCATCTGGACTGAAACTCACGCTTCTAACAGAATCACTATGTCCACGGAGGGTAAAGATTTCTTGATTTGTAGTAAGGTTCCACAGTTTGATAGTTTTGTCAGCACTGGCGGAAGCTAAAGTTTTCCCATCTGGACTGAAACTGATACTCCAGACCCAATTGCCATGACCAGCAAGGGTAGAGATTTCTTTATTTGTAGTCAAATTCCATAGTTTGATAGTTTTGTCAGCACTGGCGGAAGCTAAAGTTCTGCCATCTGGGCTAATACTAACACTCAACACCTCTTGAATATGTCCACTGAGGGTAATGATTTCTTGGTTGTTTGTATCTAGATTCCACAGTTTAATAGTTTTGTCATCACTGGCAGATGCTAAAGTTTTACCATCTGGGCTGAAACTGACGCTTCTCACCCATTCTTTATGTCCATTGAAGGTAGTGATTGGTTCATGTGTAGTAAGGCTCCACAGTTTGACAGTTCTGTCAGCACTGGCGGAAGCTAAAGTTTTGCCATCTGGACTGAAACTCACACTTTTGACAAAATCACTGTGTCCACGAAGGATAGCGATCGCTTTGTTTGTAGTCAAATTCCACAGTTTAATAGTTTTGTCATCACTAGCGGAAGCTAAAGTTTTACCATCCGGACTGAAACTGATACTCCTAACTTCCCCTGTATGACTACTGAGGGTAGCGATCGCTTTGTTTGTAATCAAATTCCAGAGTTTGATAGTTTTGTCAGCACTCGCAGAAGCTAAAGTGTTGCCATCCGGACTAAAAGTAATACTTTTGACAGAATTACTATGACCAGTAAGGGTAGCGATCTCTTGGTTTGTAGCCAGATCCCATAATTTGATGGTTTTGTCAGCACTCGCAGAAGCTAAAGTTTTACCATCCGGACTGAAACTGATACTCCTAACCTCTGTAGTATGTCTACGGAGGGTGGTGATTTCTTGGTTTGTAGTCAAATTCCACAGTTTAATAGTTTTGTCATCACTCGCAGACGCTAAAGTTTTGCCATCTGGGCTGAAACTGATACTCCTGACTCTTTCAGTATGCCCTCTGAGGGTTGTAATTTCTTTACCTGTAGTAGATTCCCATAGTTTGATGGTTTTGTCATCACTAGCAGACGCTAAAGTTTTACCATCCAGACTAAAACTGACACACCTGATCCATCCGCTATGACCTTCAAACCGATTTCGTTCTCGCATCTTGAGTAGAATACTTTGTAAACTAAATAAAGGAATAGAAGTGGGATATTCTGCTAAAAACACTTTATTCTCTTTTTTAACTAAACTGTTCAACTTTTGAGTAGTCTGCATTGCTAACAACAAAGCATCGATTTCTCTCGATTCAGAAAACTGTCTTAATGCATTAGTTCCTTCACGTTCTAATTGAGTAATATTTTGTGCTTGCTGCAATTGATATCGAGCAAACCATAAAGAGCCGGCTACTCCTACTATAGTTAATCCCAGTACTATCGAACCAATCCGAATTCGTTGATATGCTTTGCGGTTAGCTTCTGCTAAAACTTTTTTTGCCTGTGCTTCTACTTCCAAGCGCTTCTGCACATCTCGCTGTTCTAACTCCTGACTCGCAGCTAAAAATTGATAATCTACATCACTCAAGCTTTTACCAGTTGCCCATTTTTGGGCATCTCGCAGAGTTTGTCCCCGCAAGAGGCGCGATTCATTTTGCTTTTCGGATGCAACCCAGGCGTTGAGGGCTTCAGCATAGGGGCGCAGTTTTTCTAATTGCTGTTCGCTCCATTCTTGGTTAAACACCTGTTGATAAATGCGGTTATAAATTCGCAGTTTTCCATCACGTTTCACCACCAATCCTGTTAACCGCAGTTCTGTTTGTTCTGGGCTATCATCGGCTACGACTTCTTGATGCTGTAAAATTTGTTGACACAGCCCTAGCAATCTTCCACTGCGTTTTTCTCCAGCCCGCAGCAAGCGATCGCGAATTGTTTTCAGGTGTTCCGGTTCATCCTGTGCTTCCCAATTCTCAATGATGTGCTTTCGTACAAGTTGTTCTATGTATTGGGGGAGTAGGGAGTGGGGAGTAGGGAGTAGGGAGTGAGGGACAGATTGCACTACCAGTCTACAAACCTTTTGGGTGAGGAAGGGCTGTCCGCCTGTCCAATCGAGTATTGACTGCATCAACGCTTGAGGATCGCCTACTGTAGCTAGTCTTCGTGCTAGGGGTTCTGCTTCTTGTGGTTGAAATCCCGTTAAATCAATTGCTCGTCCGATGTTGAAGGGAGTTCGCTGTCTATCTTTTATCAAATCTCTTGGTGTTGTCACACCTAAGATTGCAAACGTAAGGCGGCGATAGTCATGTTGGTCTGCTCGTCGATTGTAACATTCACGAATGATGGCAAAGAAGTCATCGGTATTAAACTCTAAACTCAGGATACTGTCAATTTCATCAATAAATATAACAATACTTGTATCAATCGATTCTAATAATATTTCTTGAAGAAACTTACTGAAGCGTTGCGGTAGGGGGAGTAAGTGATAACTCTCCCACCAATCATCTATATCAAATTCGGATAAATAAAAACTGCTCGCAATACTATCAATCACTCCTGCATACCATTGCTCTGGTGTTGCATCCACAACACTCATATCAATAGCAGCACAGGCAATACCTTCTTTTTGCAATCGATCCATCACCCGGACTCGCAAGCTGGATTTGCCCATTTGTCGCGAGTTGAGTACGTAACAAAACTCTCCCGCCTTTAAACTTTCGTAAATCTCTCGATCTGCTTGGCGAGTCACATAGGTGGATGCGTCTTGAGGAAGGCTTCCTCCCACTTGATACTGGTATTGTGTCATACCAATTTTGGATTTTAGATTTTGGATTTTGGATTAAGGGATTTTGGGATTAGGTTTTGAGTCCTAAGCGATCGCAAAAATACTGTTTATATAAGTCACATAATGGCATCACCTCATTACCGTGAAATTTGACTACCCCACCAACTAAAGCTTGCGGTGGGCTTTAGCCCTACCTACGGTACTTAAAGTTTTTCATAAATCATTTAGGATTCCTATATATTTATTAACTATTACAATAGGTAGAGTTAATGTTGTTTAAATTTGACTGGCATAAAAAGTATCACTGTCTGAAGGGAGATACACCCTTTCGTCCTGTTAACAGTAGGCGCTTTTGTGCATAAATTCTAAATCTTAGGCTTGATGTTCAGATTTAGAACCCTGTATCGCCTTCATAACATGAATACTTTTTGCTGGTTGTCATCTTGTTCATCATAGCGTTATCATCCTTACAGTAATGTGAAGTTCTGTCATGTAAACGGGTAAAACCCACAATGGTCAGAGCCATATTGACTATTGTAGAGTTTTGCCCCTTTACTGTCTCTTTTCAGTAGAATTTTGAGGTATCAGGAAGACATATATGAAGAGAATTCAGTACTGCAAGGGATACGATAATTGAGGTGTCAGAACCCCGGTTTCTTAAAGAAACCGGGGTTCTAATTTCCGCTTAGGAGAGTAGTATTGGAATAATAGATATTTTTATTGCTTATTTTTTATGCAATAAATACTTTTAAAAAGTCTTCCATCTTTTGTGCCATCTATCACATAAATCTGTTAAAGCTCTAAATATTCTTTCGTTTTTCCTTTCCCGACGTCTTTGTGCTATATGAACTCCAAATATTTCACAGTATTCAATCACTATAAATCTGTAAAAATCATATAATATTTCTTCTTTAATAATTCCTTTTTCAATACAAAGAGCCATTTCTTCTAAAAAATTTAATACATTGGTAATATCTTGTCTCTTGTCTGGATGAGTTTCTAAGTATTCAAGTAAAAGTTTTTCTCTTTGATTATCTGGCTGTTCTTTAATTAAATTAATGATGTCAGTTGTTGTTTTTCTCACAGGTAAGTATTGCACATCATTCCAACGACTGATGTATACTGATGTGCTTTCTATTTTCTGAGATTCCTTACTTTGCTCTATGCTTTTAAAAGCATAAAATGCGCTAGTCACTCCTGCGCTTGCGGTAAGTGCAGTGACAAAAAAATTGAGAGTTTCCTTATAGTGACCATTTTTATCTATTTGCTTGGCAAAATAGAACAAAAATGTTAGTAACCCCGCAAGAATTGCTGATAAAAATCCTACTCTGATAGGAATACTGATATTGAATTGACCGATTTTATCAGAATCACTTTGATGCTTCATCTTTATATTAAATGACAACATTTCTGCAAAGTATAATTGCAGCAGAATGATAACCCAATCATGATTATAATTGTTATCAAATTTTATAGGTATTCAGGCTAGTGAGATTAAACACCCTATACATACATCATTTTACTGATGATGACTGAGTTTACAAACTCACATATTAACTGCTTGCGTCTCAGATAAAAACCTACGTACTTAAAGACAAGCTTTGTTCATACTTAGTCTGCTCACTTCTCAATATCTATTTGTAACTAATCTTTACAATTACAGATATTTGTTGATGCCCTGATGAGTGAGAGTGTAATAAACAGTATTAGTTGTAATTGTAGCTAAGATTATACAAACGTTTTACTTGGAAGGCAAGTGATTTCAATCACATAATTCTCTAGATTTAAGGATAGTGCAAGAAGACAGCAAATAAGACACTATGCAGGCTGTGTAATTAGTCCTTGCTTTGCGGACTTCGTTTGTATAGCCGCGAATTCTATTCGCTAAGTATTTTTACAAAATTGAGATGCTCCTATTATTTCTGTTGTTGCTGTTGTATGCGAGTCTGTGTCCAAAAGCATTTTTTCACTTTTCAAAACTGGTTAATTAGGATAAAATCTCAATAGTAATAGACAGCGATCGAGGTAAAACCAAAATCTAGTAAGAGTTGGAAGCCTTTGCTAAATCTAAATTCTCTAAGAAAGGATGCTATTTGATAAGAGCTTTCCACAAGCAGTGGTTCTAACTTGTCATGCACGGAAGAAACGCTCTTTCCCCCACTCCCCACTCCCCTGTTTTTTAAGAGGATACAAAAATTTACGAGGATTAAAAAAATATGAACGGCATTTTTATAGGGAAAAAAATGATAGGTTAGATACAGAATTGAATTTCGCAAATCTCTGGAGTAAACACATCCACGTTGCTCCAGATTTCCAAGCTCTGAATCTACCCTTTGGCGATGCTCCTAGTGCGATAAGCCGGGTACGGCTTTTGCTTTCGCGGTACGGCTTTAGCCGTTAGCGCTTACGCGATCGCATCAGCCTTTGAGTACAAGATAAAGTAGCTCTAAAAAAGTTATAATTTCCCTGAAAGGTTTGCTGGGAATGGACTTTGGGTGAGTACAGAAATACTTGTCCCCATTTCCATAAATACTAGAACCCCTACACCAAAATTCTAGTACCCCTACTCGAAAAAAATTTTGTTGAACCCCGAAATGCTGTGTTGATCTGGGTTTCCAGTTTTGAGTACAAAACCAATCAATCCAATAAATTCTATCCGAGGTACACTCACTCCCCTCTTGAGAACGACTGATATAAATCAAGTATCGCCAACACTTAATGCGCTAACAACAGCGTATCAGAGTGAGTGGAGGGATGAGATAGCACCATGCCCCTGTGAACCGAAGTCGCGGATTGACCCGCAATTTACCCAAGTCTCAGAGCTTCTGACATACACCAGCTAAGAAACAAGGGTTTGTGGCGCAAGTCCAATACGCGGCTTCCATTCCTTAACACATAGGTTGTGACAACATCTGCCACAGGCAACACTGTTAAAAGTTAAAAATGAAAAGTAAAAAGGCTGCCTTTTGACTTTTGACTTTTGACTTTTGACTCCTGACTTTACGTGAAAGATTGCGAAATTCAATGACACAGTCAACAGGACTCGTTACCCCCATTACACAGCAGCAATCTAAATCCAGTAGTTGTAGTAGTGGATGCGGTAGTACCAGCGCAACTCCGGAAATAGATGAAAAGCTCAAACAACGGATCGAAACCCATCCTTGTTACAGCGAGGAAGCTCATCACCATTATGCAAGAATGCACGTTGCAGTTGCTCCAGGTTGCAACATTCAGTGCAACTACTGCAATCGCAAATATGATTGTGCAAACGAAAGCCGCCCCGGTGTTGTGAGCGAACTACTCACCCCAGAGGAAGCAGCACACAAAGTTCTGGTCATTGCAGGTAAGATTCCTCAATTGACCGTGCTGGGAATTGCAGGTCCTGGCGATCCACTTGCAAATCCAGAAAAAACGTTCCGTACCTTTGAGTTGATTGCAGAGAAAGCACCAGAAATTAAGCTTTGTCTGTCAACCAATGGTTTGATGCTTCCTGAATATATTGACCGTATCAAACAATTAAATGTAGACCACGTTACTATCACCATTAATATGGTGGACCCTGAAATTGGAGCAAAAATTTATCCTTGGGTTCACTACAAGCGTAAGCGTTATAGAGGCATCGAAGGGGTCAAAATTTTACACGAAAAGCAGATGGAAGGTCTGCAAGCCCTCAAAGAAGCTGATATTTTGTGTAAAGTTAACTCGGTGATGATTCCGGGTATTAATGATGAGCACCTATTAGAAGTTAATAAAGTTATTCGTGAAAAAGGTGCATTTCTGCACAATATTATGCCGTTGATTTCTGCACCAGAACACGGCACTCACTTTGGTTTAACAGGTCAGCGCGGTCCTACACCCAAAGAATTAAAAGCAGTGCAAGATAATTGTGCTGGTAATATGAAAATGATGCGTCATTGCCGTCAGTGCCGTGCAGATGCAGTGGGTCTATTAGGTGAAGACCGCAGTCTGGAATTTACCAAGGATAAATTCATGGAGATGACTCCTGAATACGATCCACAAAAGCGCCAAGAAGTTCTTGCAGGTATTGACAAGTTTAAATCAAAACTGAAAGCAGCGAAAGCCAAGGTCGAGACAATCGATAGCGCTTCTTTGCCGCAAAACAATCCAAAAATCCTCGTGGCTGTTGCAACTAAGGGTGGTGGATTAGTTAACCAACACTTCGGTCATGCCAAAGAATTCCAGGTTTACGAAGTTGATGGTCATGCAGTTCGCTATGTAGGACATCGCAAAGTTGACCACTACTGCCAAGGCGGTTACGGAGAGAAAGCCACTCTGGAAAATATCATCCAATCCATCGCTGATTGCAAAGCAGTCATGGTTTCCAAAATTGGTGACGGTCCTAAAGAAAAGTTGCAAAACCTCGGAGTTCAAGTTTACGAAGCTTACGACTCCATTGAAGTCGCTGCTCTAGAGTTTTACAAACAATATTTGGAGGGAGTAGGGAGTAGGGAGTAGGGAGTAGGGGGTAGGGGTTAGGGATTAGGTAATTCCTAATCTCCAATACCCAATGCCCAATACCCAATGCCCAATGCTCAATGCCCCTATACGGAGAAAAGTTATGTCTTACAAGATAACCAGCAAGTGCATTTCCTGCAAACTGTGTATATCTGCGTGTCCCATGAATGCAATCAAGATAATTGATGGTCAGCACTGGATCGATCCCAATCTCTGCACTAATTGTGTTGATACTGCATATACTGTTCCTCAGTGTGTGGCAGGTTGTCCAACCTGTGATGGTTGTGTTAAAGAACCATTAGATTACTGGGAGTGCTGGTTTGCTACTTACAATAAACTCCTCGCAAAATTAACAAAAAAACAAGATTATTGGGAAAACTGGTTTGACTATTATTCACAACAGTTTTCCAGACAATTAGAAAAAAATGTTAGTTGTTAGTGGTTAGTGGTTAGTGGTTAATTGTTCAACTAACAACTAACAACTAACAACCAACAACTAACCATCAATAATTCCTTATCTTACAAAGTTGGAAGAAATGCTAAAAGATTGTATTTATCTGGATAATAATGCCACCACAAAAGTAGATCCAGAAGTTGTAGAGGCGATGTTGCCTTACTTGACTGATTATTACGGTAATCCTTCTAGTATGCACTCTTTTGGTGGGCAGGTTGGTAAAGCAGTTAAACAAGGACGCGAACAAGTTGCTGCTCTGTTAGGTGCTGATGAATCTGAGATTGTCTTTACCAGTGGCGGTACTGAGGGTGATAATGCTGCTATCCGTGCTGCATTGTTGGCGCAACCTGACAAGCGACACATTATCACAACGCAAGTAGAACATCCTGCAATACTGAATGTCTGCAAACAACTAGAATCTCAAGGTTACTCGGTTACTTATTTGTCAGTTAATCGTCAGGGACAGTTGGATTTAAATGAACTGGAAGCTTCGCTTACAGGAAACACTGCTCTCGTGACAATCATGTATGCTAATAATGAAACGGGCACGATTTTCCCAATTGAACAAATTGGGCTGCGGGCGAAGGAGTACGGTGCTCTGTTCCATGTGGATGCGGTGCAAGCTGTGGGCAAAATTCCCCTGAATATGAAGACTAGCACCATTGATATATTGACTATGTCGGGTCATAAAATTCACGCACCCAAGGGCATTGGCGCTTTGTATGTGCGTCGTGGAGTTAGATTCCGTCCCATGATTGTCGGTGGAGGACAGCAGCGCGGAAGACGGGGAGGAACGGAAAATGTTCCAGGAGTTGTTGCATTAGGCAAAGCAGCTGAACTAGAATTATTACATCTAGAAGAAGCAACAACTAGAGAAAAGCGGTTGCGCGATCGCCTCGAACAAACTCTTCTCGCTCAAATTCCAGATTGTGAAGTCAATGGCGATACGAGCCAAAGATTGCCAAACACAACCAATATTGGCTTCAAGTTTATCGAAGGTGAAGCGATTCTGCTCTCTCTAAACAAATACGGTATTTGTGCCTCATCTGGTTCTGCTTGTAGTTCTGGCTCTTTGGAACCCTCCCACGTTTTGCGAGCAATGGGTTTACCCTACACAATTTTGCACGGTTCCATTCGCTTTAGTCTTTGCCGCTACACCACAGAAGCTGAAATTGATGCAGTTCTGGCAGTAATGCCCGGTATTGTGGAACATCTGCGTACACTTTCGCCTTTCAAGAGTGACAATGCAAGTTGGCTGCAAGAACAAGAAAAAAGTTTGGCTCATCGCTAATTAATAGGGAGTAGGGAATAGGGAGTAGGGAGTAGGGGTAAGAAGAAAATTAACTCTCCTATTGAATACTTACCACTCCTTAATCCACAGAATCCAAAATCCAAAATCTAAAATCTAAAATCGGCTATGTGGGACTACACGGATAAAGTAATGGATCTCTTCTACAACCCTAAAAATCAAGGGATTTTAGAAGAAACTGGTGAGCCTGGTGTTAAAGTGACCGTTGGTGAAGTAGGCAGTATTGCTTGTGGAGATGCTCTCAGATTGCATCTAAAAATAGAGGAAGAAACCGAAAAAATTCTCGAAGCTCGTTATCAAACATTTGGTTGTACTAGTGCTATTGCTTCTTCTGAGGCTTTGGTTGACCTGGTTCAAGGAAAAACTTTAGACGAAGCACTTAACATTAGTAATAAAGAAATTGCTAGCTATCTTGGTGGATTGCCAGAAGCAAAAATGCATTGTTCGGTTATGGGACAAGAAGCGCTAGAAGCTGCTATCTATAATTATCGAGGTATCCCCCTCACAGCCCATGACGATGATGATGAAGGAACTCTAATTTGCACTTGCTTTGGCATCAGTGATACAAAAATTCGGCGGGTTATTGTAGAGAATAATTTAACAACAGCCGAACAGGTAACAAATTATGTAAAAGCTGGTGGCGGATGCGGATCTTGTTTGGCAGCGATTGATGATATAATTTCATTAGTACATAAGGAAACCGCATCCCCTGTAAATAATTTCCTACAACCAAGGACTGCAAGTCAGTTAGCCCAAAAGCCACTGACTTCGGTGCAAAAGATTGCACTCATTCAAAAAGTCCTGGATGAAGAAGTTCGACCCGTTTTGATCGCCGACGGGGGAGATGTAGAACTGTATGACGTAGAAGGCGATCGCGTGAAGGTTCTGCTTCAAGGTGCTTGCGGTTCGTGTTCTAGCAGTACGGCAACTTTAAAGATTGCGATTGAAGCTAGATTGCGTGATCGGGTTAGCAAAGATCTTGTAGTAGAGGCAGTTGACCCATTGATTTAGAACTCAGTAATTTGCATTCGCCTGAAACATCAAGTAGGAATCAATGCACGCAATCCTATTGAGTCCGTAAATGGTGAACAGTTACCTCTAAAGCGCTGCGATCCAAGAATCAGAAGAGTGTAAATTTCGGTATCCAACTCGCTTCAAAGGACAAGAATATGAGCGCATTATTCGACAAACTCGGTGGACAGCAAGGTGTTGAGAAGGTAGTTACTGAATTTTACAAGCGCGTCATGGCTGACAGCACCCTCAATCACTTCTTTGCTAACACAGACATGGCTAAGCAACACGCTCAACAAGTTGCTTACTTTGCTCAAATCTTTGACGGTCCTAAAGTCTACAACGGTCGTTCAATGGACCAAACCCACAAGGGTATGAATCTACAGTCCCAACACTTTGATGCTGTTTCAAAGCATCTTCGTGATTCATTAACTGCTTGTGGAGCTTCCGCAGAAGACACTAACGCTGCTCTCGATCGCGTCTCCAAGTTACAAGGCGCTATCTTGAACAAGTAATGTCTAACGCATTGATTTTTGACGCATAGTTATGTCAAGCCCTACTTGGTGTTTCAGGCGAATGCACATTATGGTGTATTTGTAAAGTACTTGAGTTTGAAAGAATTTAGAAAAGAAGTGAGGAATAGATGATGCTTTCAATGGTTTTAGTGGTAGGGCGATCGCCTCCGGTGACGTTCTATTCATAGGGAAACTAGGGACTGGCGATTGGGGACTAGGAATATACCCATTTCTCATCTTTGATTCCCAATCCCAAGTCCCTAATCCCCAATCCCTCAATCAAAACAGACCCACCCAACAACCAACCAATCAATCAATTGCAGGAGAAAACTCATCATGTCTGACGAAAAAATTAGACAAATAGCATTCTACGGAAAAGGCGGTATCGGTAAGTCTACAACTTCTCAAAATACCCTTGCCGCTATGGCAGAAATGGGTCAGCGCATTATGATTGTAGGTTGTGACCCCAAAGCTGACTCCTGTAGTTTTTACAAAAAAAACACATAATTGTGAATGCCCATGCTTCAGATCGCCCGACATCAATAACATTTATTTACAACAGTTTAGGACTTACGCACGCTCTACGAAATCTTGGCGCTCTTGGCGTCTTGGCGTCTTGGCGGTTCAATAAATTAGGGTTTCTGGCAATTTTTGCGTAAGTCCTGCAGTTTTAAGAAAAAACCCTCAAATCTTACCCGCTCTACTTATCAAGACTTGCCTGATGGATCGGCAGCGTGAATTAGTTCTGGCTCTTGTTCAACAGGTGGACGTTTGATAGACTGATTCATATCAGGGCGTCGATCGCGCTGAATAGGTTGAAGTTTCACAAAGCCACCAGTCTCGATTGACTTATACAGCGCTTGAATAATGCGAACATCAATCAAGCCTTCTTGACCTGATGGTTCCGGCTGTTTGTTCTGCAAAATGCAATTTGAAAAGTAAACAAACTCAGCCGCAAGCTGATCTCGTCCGGCAAATGATTGCTCCTGGGTTTTACCGTTAATCGTCAAATAATGCTTAATTTCACCGTCTCCAGCGTAAGCAGGATTGACTCGCAAATCGCCTTTCGTTCCCACCACTTGATAGGTAGAGACTTTTGCAGCACCAAAGCTCAATGTAAATGCTGCTAGTCGATCGTTGGAAAAGCGCAGAATTGCACTGGTCATTTCTGCCACTTCACGAAAGCGAGGTTGATTTTTGCTGGCACTAGTAGCAAAGACTTCAATCGGCTCATCTTGAAACAAATAACGAGCAGCGTTAATGCAGTAGATACCGATGTCATCTAGAGTACCACCACCCACTTCTTTCTCAACGCGGATGTTACCTTCCTCTACTTGTTGAGTAAACACAGAGTTGAAAATACGTGGTTCACCAATCTGCCCAGATTTTAGAATTTCCACTGCTTGCAAATTGGCTGCTTCTAAGTGCAATCGGTAGGCAATCATGAGTTTTACCTGATTGCGATCGCACGCTTCGATCATCTGTTGACATTCATCTTCAGTAACTGCCATCGGTTTTTCACACAGCACATGCACTTTGGCATTGGCTGCTCGTACCGTGTAGTCACAGTGCAAATGGTTGGGCAATGCAATATAAACGGCATCAATGAGACCGCTCCTCAAGCAATCATCATATTCAGCATAGGAAAAGGTGCGTTGCACACCACTGTATTGCTGGCTAATTTCCGCTAACTTCGTTGGATCGTCGGAAACCAACGCAACTAGTTCAGAATTTTCCGCATGAGCAAAAGCTGGCAAGGCAGTTGATTGAGCAAACCAACCGAGTCCAACAACGGCATAACGAATCTTACGTTGACCATTTGAGGCTTGAGTAGTAGTCATAGAATTAGCTCCAAAACTAAAGGGTTAACAGCGATGACGAATTTAACTGGATTGAACAGGAATCGGGCGATCGCACAGTGCTGAGGCAACCGCAACGAGATTGGCAGCAGCAACTTCTCCTGTTTTTTGTGACCAGTCGTGCTTGTAATCGGTTTGCAAATATGACTCTCCCGGACCTGGACCTTTGTTCCAATATGTCCACGCCTGTCCAGGAATCGTAAATCCGATATCTAACAGTGCGCCGGACATTTCATTAATCACGTGATGAGCACCGTCCTCATTACCCGTCACTACAAATCCAGCGACGCGGTTGTACGCCACCCATTGTCCCTGCTCATCTTTTTCAGACAGCATTGCGTCCATCCGTTCCAGCACTCGCTTTGCAACACTCGACATCTGCCCTAACCAAGTCGGACTTGCCATAATCAAGATCTCAGAAGCGACAATTTTCGCTCGAATGACTGACCACTCATCTCCGTCTCCTTCATCCGAAGAGACTCCTGGTTTGACGTTGTAATCTAGCACCCGGATCAGTTCCGTATCGACTCCGTATTTTTTTAACGCTGCTATCATGACTCGTGCCAGAGCTTCGGTATTGGATTCTTGTGGTGAGGGTTTTAGCGTACAGTTGAGGACTAATGCCTTCATAAAAATCCCCTTACTAATTGCCATTTAGTAACGTTTTTATGCATAGATTTGACCCTAAAATAAACAACATGAGCAAGACAAAAATGAGCATGACCACGGATTCAAACCTACTTTAACCAGCAAGATTATTTCTTTCCTCTTACTCATGAAAGATTCATTCTTAAATGCATGGCACATTTATTGTTACGCCAGAGTGTGATTAAAATTCAACAAATAGGGGTTATTCTAGCGAGCGATTTTAACGAACGATCGGTATCCGCCTCTATGAGGTGGAACGCAACGCTGTCGGGAGCGATCGTAAACTGCAGCTTTTTTGCTTCATCCCGATCGTGGAGCAGCATATACGCACAGGTAATCACCATCAGTTTCGTATTGTCTTTGATCGTGACAGCTTGTAGTGGGAATATCGAGCCAAGCCCCTCTTCCTCTGCCACGTCCCCAATTATAAAATCGTCAAGTGATAGCGTAATCCCAAAGCAAGTGCTCAAGATTTCGCATAATTTTTGGTGATCTTGCAATGCCTTTGTCTGGTGCGGTGCTAGCAAATCATCATTGGATACACCGTACAGCTGCCTCTTGCGTCTTGCCTCTTCAATTGATGATTTATACAGTAATTGAGTGAGACTGTATTTGCGCTATTTCCAAAACCCTTGCTAACCAATCCTCTGCTTGCTGGATGACTTTGAGCAAAACATCCCCACAGTTAATATTGAGGAGAGAATATATTGGCACAAACCCTGCTCGATGCTTTGGAACTGGAAGAACAAAAATTTCTTGCACGGTTGAGTGTGTTTCGTTTGCCCGTGAGAGAGGAGATTGTGCGGGCAATTTCTACCACCAACGAATTGACAGTCTTGGGCAAGTTCAGTAGCCTTAGCTTAGTTGAATCTGCCACCACTCACCTCAACCAGCCAGCTAATTACCAAGTGACAACAATTTTAGAACCGTTGTTAGAACCAGTGTTAACTGACGAAGAATGGCAATCAACGCGACAGCAAGCAGTGAGGAAAATCCATCAAGCTTGGTGGGAGGAGAATGAGCAATCAACTGTACAAAATCGAAAGCAGAAGACCCTATTGGAGTCTGTAGCATTGTGCGGAATGAGATTATTACTAGTTGGTGCAATTCCAACGGGAATTGATACAGTAACCGTTGCTGGCTGCGGAGTGTCAAATCCTATTGCTATCATGCAGCTAATGCAGTAGCGTAAGGACAAAGAGTGTGAACGGTGAAAGCGAGGATGTAGGCAAGACGATGAGCGTAGATAGAGAAAAGCGGTAGGAGGAACAATCACAATGGTTCAATCAGCCCCAAAACTTCTAACTGTTGATGAATTTATTAATCACTACGGTGACAGCGATCGCTATGAACTCATTGATGGAGAATTAATTGACATGGAACCGACTGGTCCACACGAGCAAGTGTTGGCTTTTATTGGGCGAAAATTGAATGTGGAAATTGATCGTCAGGATCTACCCTACTTTATTCCCCATCGATGTCTGTTTAAGCTGTTAGGCACAGAAACAGCTTTTCGTCCCGATGTGATTGTGTTAGATCGAACTCGCTTGAGCAATGAGCCATTATGGCAACAAGAACCCGTGATTACATCAGGCAACTCAGTTAAATTAATTGCTGAAATCGTCAGTACAAACTGGCAGAATGACTATGCTCGAAAGGTTGAAGATTACGCCCTGTTAGGTATTCCTGAATATTGGATTGTAGATTATTTGGGAATTGGTGGTAGAGAATACATTGGCAAGTCCAAACAACCAACTGTGACAATTTGTACATTAGTAGGAGATGAGTATCAAAAACAGTTGTTTCAAAACAACGATAAACTAATTTCCTCAATCTTTCCTAATTTGCAACTAACAGCACAACAAGTCTTTGCATCTGGGGACTCACGCCTGCATTAAAGGTTCTAACAATAACAGTAACAATCTGCTGGGTTCTTCATTGGATGATATTATCAGGGGTGGCCAAAGTGATGACGTTATTACCGGGTTACAGGGTAATGGTTATCTGGAAGGTGGGTTAGGAAAAGACCAGTTTATTTTTGGTATTGGCAAACCCTTTGATTCTGTGATTGGATTGGACACCATTCTTGATTTTAATGCCGCTGATGACAAAATTATTCTCGAAAAAACAACATTTTCTGCTTTAGGAACCCAGGTAAGTTTCGCTTCAGTGAATACCTTATAAGAAGCAGAAACCAGTTCTAGTTTGAGAGGATGTGCGATCGCTTCACTAGACGAATGATGATTATATAGCGATCGCGTTAATACACACAGTTGGCTTGCGATGAACAAACAATTCTTTAGTCTTTGCTATTCTCAAAGTAAGGTTCGGTGAAGTTTATGGCATAGGAAACTTAGTTAATAGGATAACATAAACAAACTACTACAATCCACCTGGGCTGTTCCAAGCAGAAACTAAAGACAAATATAAACGCTTCATGATTATGCAGCAAGAAACAGCAGCACAGATATTACTCCGCACTGCTCAAAGATGGTACACAATTCGCCACTTAGACTCAGCCACAAGAAAACGACTTATGGCGATGACGAAAGAAGAGTTTGAAGCCGAATTTGAGAAGTTAGCTAAACCAGTAGCTTGATTTCTAGTATCTTGCCATTGAAAATTTTTACGCAATCAACTAATTCTTTGTAGATTGGTTGTTTATCTACCCAAGATAATTCGTTCCAATAGCCAATGTTTTCAAAGCAGGTAGTTAGCGTTTTTACCAATTCAATGCTTACCTGCTTTGCTGTAACCTCTTTTTGCTTCAGTACTTGTATCTCTAGCAAAGTTTGTTCAATTGCATTTTGAATAATTGGATTTTGTGGCAATAGCTTCAGCGCTTTTAATTGCTCTTGCCTAGCGATCGTCTCTGGATTCTCCTCTTCCTTTGATGATAAATTTGCTACTGTATATTTTTTGATTTCTTCATACCTTGCCGCTAGTGTAGCGTCTACGGCTGAAATAATATCTGGCAGGTAGGTACTAATGTTGTTGCTACAGAAAGCATTTCCTAGATTATCATGTTTTTTACACCGAATTCTGTAAGTTTTCCATTTACGCTTCAAGCAATAACATTTATATCCGCAGTCATCACAAATAATTTGCCCTACCAAGGGTAGTGGCTCTTGATTACTATTTTTATTGTTGCCATAACTATACTTGTGTCGATTGTCTTCCAATTTTTTCTGTATAAATTTAAATTTATCGTTAGAAAGTAGCGGCTCATGAGTATCTTGATGTACCTCCCACTTTTCAGGGTTGCTGAGATTGCCTCGCATATTGTAAGCAGTATGTCCTCGTAACACTGGACTAGTTATCCAATACCTCAACCCCGCTGCTGTCCATGAAATTCCGTAAGTTTCTAGTACATATTGTGCGGTACTTCTTAATGTGGCGTTGCCAGATAAAAAATAGTTAACGATCTCAGATGCGATCGCCCAGTTAGTTTTACCAGACTCATGCAGCGTCATGTCTGGTGCATATTTTTCGTCAACCCGCTTATACCCAAAAGGGGGACGCGGGGCTGCTTTCTTTTGTTCGCGGAAATAGTTCAACCCGTGCCTAATTCGATCCGAAAGTAACCTCGATTCAAATTCTGCCAAACCTGCCATTTGATTAACACTGAACCACCCAAAAGGCGATGTTGGGTCAACTGGAGCATCCAAGACAACCAATTTAACTTTATACTCTTCAAGGGTTACAAGCGTTCGATGAATGGTAATTACGCTTCTTGCCAATCTGTCAATACGAGTGATAACAACCTCACTTATTTTTCCTTGCTTGCACATAGCAAGCATTTTGTTAAATTCCTTACGCTTGTCTGACCGTCCACTCTCAATATCTGAAAATATTAAAACAGCACCTGACTTCTCAACACGGGCTGTCTGTTGTTCCAGAGCATTTCCCTCATCCTGTTCTCTCGTACTAACTCGGACGTAACCTACTCGCATAAACGATCGTCAATAAACTGTTTTCTTTGTTAATCATACACCACCCGTTTGATGCTACACAGCAAAGCTCAAACCACCGTATTACACCTTGCTGCTGAGCGCGGCGCAGTAGAAGATTTAGAAATTGAAGAAGTAATGCTCACTGGCTTCCGTGGTGTTCGTTGCGTAGAATCTGGTGGTCCTGAGCCTGGAGTAGGTTGTGCTGGACGTGGTATTATCACTGCCATCAACTTCTTGGAAGAAAACGGTGCTTACCAAAACCTAGATTTCGTCTCCTACGACGTATTGGGTGACGTTGTCTGTGGTGGTTTCGCAATGCCCATTCGTGAAGGCAAAGCTCAAGAAATTTACATCGTTACCTCTGGTGAAATGATGGCGATGTACGCTGCTAACAACATCGCTCGTGGTATTCTCAAGTACGCTCACTCTGGTGGTGTACGTTTGGGTGGTCTGATTTGTAACAGCCGTAAAGTTGACCGGGAAATCGAACTCATCGAAACCTTGGCAGAACGTTTGAACACCCAAATGATTCACTTCGTACCTCGCGACAACATCGTTCAGCACGCTGAATTGCGCCGGATGACTGTTAACGAGTACGCACCCGACAGCAACCAAAGCAATGAATACCGCGCATTAGCTCAGAAGATCATTAAGAACGACAAACTAACAATCCCCACACCTTTGGAAATGGACGAGCTAGAAGCTCTACTCGTAGAGTTCGGTATCCTCGACGACGATACCAAGCACGCAAACATTGTTGGCAAGCCAGCTTCCGAAGTTCCTGCATAAGCGACTACAAAAGAAGTAGAGAATGCTTGCTCGGTGGGCATTTATTTGCCCACCCGATCCTTTCACACGACCCACTGAATACCGCGTCTTACCAGTTACTAAGCCACAGGGAACACCATGACATACACAGAAGACAAAAATAACGCAGAAAATAAGGTAGAAGAACATAAAGAGCTGATTAAAGAAGTTCTTTCTGCTTACCCAGAAAAATCTCGCAAAAAGCGCGAAAAGCACCTGAACGTTCACGAAGACGGTAAGTCTGATTGCGGTGTTAAGTCTAACATCAAATCAGTTCCTGGTGTAATGACTGCTCGTGGATGTGCTTATGCAGGTTCTAAAGGTGTGGTTTGGGGTCCTATTAAGGACATGATCCACATTAGCCACGGTCCAGTTGGTTGCGGTTACTGGTCTTGGTCTGGTCGTCGTAACTACTATATTGGTAAAACTGGTGTCGATTCCTTCGGTACCATGCACTTCACCTCCGACTTCCAAGAGCGTGACATCGTGTTCGGTGGTGACAAAAAGCTTACCAAAATCATTGAGGAAATTGAAGTACTCTTCCCCCTCAATCGTGGTATCTCGGTTCAGTCTGAATGTCCCATCGGTCTGATCGGAGATGACATCGAAGCTGTTTCTAAGAAAGCTGCTAAACAAATTAACAAGCCAGTCGTACCTGTTCGTTGCGAAGGTTTCCGGGGTGTTTCTCAATCTCTCGGACACCACATCGCTAACGATGCTCTCCGCGACCATATGTTCCCCAGATTCGATAAGGCTAAGAAAGAAAATACTCTGTCTATCGAACCCGGTCCTTATGATGTAGCACTTATCGGTGACTACAACATCGGTGGTGATGCTTGGGCTAGCCGCATGATCCTTGAAGAAATGGGTTTGCGCGTTGTTGCTCAGTGGTCTGGTGATGGTACTGTTAACGAGTTGGTTAACGGTCCTGCGTCCAAGTTAGTACTTATCCACTGCTACCGCTCGATGAACTACATCTGCCGTAGTTTGGAAGAAACATACGGTATGCCTTGGATGGAATTTAACTTCTTCGGTCCTAACAAGATTGCTGCATCTATACGCGAAATCGCAGCTCGCTTTGATGAGAAGATCCAAGAAAACGCTGAGAAAGTCATCGCTAAGTATACTCCGGTGATGAATGCCGTGCTCGATAAGTATCGTCCTCGCCTCGAAGGCAAGACAGTGATGCTTTACGTTGGTGGCTTGCGTCCCCGTCACGTTGTTCCCGCGTTTGAAGATCTTGGCATCAAAGTTGTCGGTACTGGCTACGAGTTCGCTCACAACGACGACTACAAGCGTACCACCGACTACATTGATGGCGCGACTATCATTTATGATGACGTAACAGCTTTCGAGTTTGAAGAGTTCGTCAAGCACATGAAGCCCGATTTAATTGCTTCTGGTATTAAAGAGAAGTACGTATTCCAGAAGATGGGTCTGCCTTTCCGTCAAATGCACTCCTGGGATTACTCCGATTTTGCGATCGCACCTCAAAGTCAGATGGGACAATATGTTTTGAAGGAAGAATAAAATTCAGCCTAACTTTAGCCTAAATTGAACTTTTTCAGTAGTTTGATGATAGTATTTTTTGGATAATCAGTCAGATAAAATGCTGCTTTCATCCACTTTCTAGGAGTCAATTAAATTTATATTAAAGAAAAACTGTAAAATTCAAAACTTTTTCAACTGCTACTTTATTAGACTAAACATGAATATTTTTAATTATATCATTGGCACATCAACAGACTTTCGTATCCAGTTAATTAGATGGAACAATAAATGTAGAGAATACATTAATACTTTTTATGGTGGAGACATACATAGAATATTTGGAACAAGATTTGGAGATTGTGTTGCCAAAGTGGAAGCACTAGCTTTTTCTGGAGTCAATAGTAGTAGTTATCGAGGAGTTACTGATAATTCAGGTATATTACAAGCTGCAGCGATCGTATCAATTGAACAAATCGAAATTGAAGCAGAATTAAAACAAGGTATTATAATTGAAAGCCTGACTAACGCTCCCTGGAATG
This sequence comes from Scytonema hofmannii PCC 7110, assembly GCF_000346485.2. NCBI lineage: Bacteria > Bacillati > Cyanobacteriota > Cyanophyceae > Nostocales > Scytonemataceae > Scytonema > Scytonema hofmannii. The sequence goes on along the minus strand of NZ_KQ976354.1, from coordinate 8,215,934 downwards.
TAATTGAACAACCAGGTCAAGATATCATCTACAAGCACAAAGGCGCTGCTACCTCGCTAATCGAAGGTATCATAGGAGAAAGTCAATCAAGAGGGTTTGGTGGTATTGTAAAAGTACTTACAATTGAAAGAGCCAAGGAGTTCTATCAAAATATTGGATTCAGAGAAACCGATTATTCAAGAGAGTTAATAGTAACCGAGTATACAGCCAATACAGTTTTGTCAGAAATAAAACAGCGCCGTCAACTACAACCACTTGATTAGCCAGAAACACCAATGACTCATTATCCCACTCCCGAACAACTCCAACGTTGGGCAAAACTAGATGAATTAGAAGCTACAGCTTTTGCTGGTCGAGAAATTTCCCAACAAGAATTTATTTCACTAGTACAGTCTGTACTAGATGGTAGCAATTTACTTAAGCATCTAGCAGAAATTAAAGAGCGCCGACAACAATTAATGAAGGAGGTAGCTGAACTTGAAGAGTATGAAAAATGGTTGGAAAACCATATTCAAGAAACTTTAGGAGAGGAGTAAGAATTTCCTAATAACAAGGCTGTAGCTCTTTTAGAAGGATTATTCAATAATTACGCGCCTATAATGAGAATAGGCAAAAATAGTTAGGGCAAAGTGAGGTGTTATGAATACGGAAGCACTTTTTTGGACTGTCGAGGAAGTTGCCCGCAGAGCCAGAGATTTTTACGAAAATGGCATCCGTTCCTCTGTCGAACATGGAGATAATATTGGCAAGATGATTGTCATCGATGCCGAAACCGGCGAATATGCGATCGATAAAATTGGTGTGGAGTCGGGATTAAAGTTGAAACAGAAAAACCCCAACGCCAGATTATTTACCATGCGAATCGGTTACGATGTCGCTGTCACCTTCGGTAATGCTCCTATGGTGCGTACAGTCGAATGATTTACGGCAGAACGAGAGAACGCAAAGCGATGGTAAGAAGCTAATAATTGTATAGGAGGCGACACTTAAACTTAATATTTTGCATTGCGTAAAGAAGTGATTCTAAATCAAGTGTTGGGTGCTCCTTGAAGCGTACTACAATCTGTTTTGATAACATTAAACAAAAAAAAGCCCTACAACAAGAGGTACGCGGTCAAAAATAGGTGCAGGTGCAGGGCTGAAATTGAATTTAGATTACGAGCTTTATCCCAGTTTTACTTAGTGACGATAAATTTTATACGACCATTAGGCATATATAATATGAAGCTTTTGTGTGATTATTAATACTCTAATTTTCTGAGAGGGTAGCTTACTTACAGCCCACGGACTAACTGTACTTAGGATTGGCGATCAACCAAAGGCTTAACGGATCAAACCGTATCGCAGAGCGTGGTGTTTTCGTTGCGCCAGAAAAAATGCTCTACTTTATACAGAGCGAGAATCAGAGAGTACAAATATCAATGGCAATAATGTTAATATCTAACTTAGAGATTAGTCCATTAGAGCGAAGTAGTTTTTTCCAGAATTAGTAATGTATTAATAATACTGACAACACCGCGTAAACCTCATGGTGCTTCTAGCATTTTTGGTTCTTCAGTACTTGTTATGCTAAAATAACAAGTACTGAAGAGGGAACAGGGAACAGGGAACAGGGAACAGTGAAGAAAGGAAAAAGGAAAAAGGAAAAAAGGGAAGAGAGCGTTATTCTAGCTTCTTAATGAGGGCAATAATCATTCGACTCTCTTCTCGTAGCAAAGAAATAATTGGTTCTATATCTTCTTGTTTAGATAGACCTACCCGATGCGATAGAATAACGTGTGTTTCTAATTCATTAACCGAGCCTTGAGCAATATTCAGAAATCTAATGTATTCAAGTGTCGATCTTCTTCCATATCCCTCGGCTATATTGGCTGGAATAGAGACAGCGGATTTCCTAATTTGTTGTACCATGCCATATAACTCGTCTTTGGGAAAAGGTTTAGTCAAAAAATAGCACTTTTCGGCTATATCCATACCTTTTTGCCAGATTTTTAAGTCTTTAAAATCATTAATCTCTGCCATGAAAACCCTCAAGATTATCAAAATTCATCAATGTTTAGTTAGCAATTGAAATGCCAAGTTAATAGGCACCGAGATGAT
>NZ_KQ976354.1:8213015-8213824 GCF_000346485.2 Scytonema hofmannii PCC 7110 | reverse complement strand
GCTTCCCAATTACTTATTGTTTCAAAAATTTGTCGAATTTCCTCTTTTAATTCATGCATGATTTTTAGACTAGGAGAAACTTGTTTGACTTCAATTAATTTCTCTTGTTGGACTTGATTTAGATCTTCTTCATTCTTAAGTAAAATATATTTACTTTTTGTAAGTCCTTGTAAAATTTTTTCACTGTCTGCTTTATCTTGAGGAGATTCCGCTTTTTTTATAACTGATTCTATTTGACTTTTTTCTCTCTTTCTTTGTGTATCTAGTTCCTTGTTTATCTGTACCATTACATGAAATCTGTCAGCCACTACTTGTGCATGAGGCATTAATTCTTTCACTAAACTTTTATAACCTTGCCATAAATCTATACTCACTTCTTCTATTTTATCTAAAACATCATTCCCCCATTCAATTAAGATTTCTCTTATGACTTCTTGTGTGCGCCCATGTAAAATTGTAATTGGTTTAGATGTATCCAAATCTGTTAAGACTGCACAGTAATTTCCATGACCTTTCACCAAAGCTATTTCGTCAATTCCCAGTCTTTTTAATCCGTCATGTTTTGATGAAGATAATCCTGTAGATGCATCTTTTAACATTCTTTCTATTTCTTCTGTCGTCACAATTCCTTTGGATGCAACACTGTGAATATCGTTTTCTAAAACGTCTTGTATTATTTTTTGAGCTAATCTTTTTGTATATGTCCTTTTTCGGCTTACGAAATCTAATTCTTCACTAAAAGGTTTTTTACACACCTCACATTTGAATTGTATAAAAGTTTATTTCTAAAAAAACTGGTTTTTCTCCAA
>NZ_KQ976354.1:7664282-7854210 GCF_000346485.2 Scytonema hofmannii PCC 7110 | reverse complement strand
TATCCGACTAAGAGTTGTCAGACGTGCTATTCCTCAGTTTCAACAGCAAGTTAATCATTCTCTTGAGAATATGAATATATATTTTAGCTGGTTAATCTGGGAAATCTTAGACTTACAAATACCACCAACCTCAGGCAGAACTAATCCGAGGGTAATCAAGAAAACTCGTTCTAAATTTAAAACTAAAAAACGATGTCATAGAAATAATTATACTCCCCGGCAACAACTATCTTTTACAATTTTTACAACCGCTAGTTGACATCATCTAGTAGTAGAAGATAGTTGAACTAGATAGAAAATTAAAAGGGACAAGGTTTAGAGATTTTTTCAATTAAATATAAACATTCTTGAGAGATACTTGCTCATCTCTTGTGGGTTCATTTATACAAATTTCTCTCATTTTTGTTCTCGTAAATAAAACGAGAACAGTTTCTTCGGAATTTTAGGCTTCACTTTCCCTTAACCGAGCAGTATTGCAATACATTTGAGTTTGTTTTGCTGCCACTTATAAGTAACTGGACAGAATTAATTACACAACGTCCGCCGCGAAGGTTGCTTCAATTTATTTATGCCTATCTACTTATCTTTGACTAACTAATCTTGCAGGAGTAATCGCTGCATACTGTTGAGGGGTAAGTAGCGCTTGCTTGAGATCGATTTTTCGAGGTATGACTTTTTCCTGATAAAATGCATCAGCAATGCGCTGTTGTTCTTTAACAATACTCGGCGTCAGCTTCCTCAAACTATAAGTACGGCGACGCACTACCACTTCTAATAGAGATGGCTCAAGTTTCAACTCAGGAGCCAGAATTTTTACAATCTCAGTTGGATTAGCTTCAGCCCATTGTCCTAACTTGTCTATTTCTTCTAAAATGACTTTTACCACTCCAGGATTTTGTGTGGCAAATTCACGTCTTGATAAATAAAATCCTCCCTGCGTAGCAATTCGTGCTGCATTTCTTAAAGTACGAGCACCAGCATTTTTTTGCACAAAAGCATAGAAGGGATCCCAAGTTACCCAAGCATCAATCTTTTTTTGTAGAAATGCGTCACGGGCTTCTGCTGGAGTCAAACTGACAGCTTGAACATCACTGAATTTTAACCCTGCTTCTTGCAAAGCTCTTAAAAGTAGATAGTGTGAAGCAGATCCCTTTTGAAAGATAACTTTTTGACCTTTAAGATCGGCTACTCGCCGAAAGGGGGAATCTTGCCTAACTATAAGACCACTACCTTCACCCTTACTGGGTTTACGCCCAGCAATATAGACAAGCTGTGCTCCTGCGGCTTGAGCAAATATTGGAGGCGTTTCTCCCACACTTCCAATATCAACCCGATCGGCATTCATGGCTTCTAACAGTTGAGGACCTGCAGGAAAAGGTGCCCACTCTACAGAAACGCCCAATTCTTTGAGACGTGGTTCTAAAACTCCTTTAATTCTAATAATATCGCCACTCGTTTGATAACCCATTCGGACGACATTAGTATTAATTCCAGAGGGTTTTGTTTCTGCTTGAGCTTTCTCTACAAATTCTTCAATAAGTGGAACTGAGAAACCAGATATTCCTAGCAGAGAATACTGCATAAATCTCTTTAAAAAGAGACGACGTTGCTGTAGATGTTCCCGGTTCATAATTAATTTTAAACCATTTACAGTAATTGGCAGTTATTCCGAATTCTTTTTTATGCTTTCTTCCAAGCAGCAATGACAGTAATTGGTAGTTCTTCAGTAAACTTTCCTGATGGTTCGACAGCCAATAAAGAACTTCTTAAATCAGTTTCAAAATTTTCACGGTTGTCTCCTACAAAAGAGGGTAAACAAAAAGCTGTAGAGTAGAGATAACCAAGGTAACTGTCAACTGTCCAAGATTTTTCGTATTTGACTTCATATTGGGCTTGACGAGGAAAAGGAGATTTCGCCAAGATTTCTTCGTGGGAGACCTCAATAGGTGTCCAAACACCCTTTCCACCTTGACCCGTGCGACGCTGTTCTCCTAACCACCGCTTAACAACTGAAATTACGGTTGTTTTCCATGGATGGTTACTGTTCCAGGGATCTTCATGAGTTTTGATAATGGCTATAGCACCATCGTCAGATAGTAACTCATAAATCTTTTCAAGTACGAGTTCTCGTTCCATCCAGTGAAAAGCTCTACCTATTGTGACTAAACGGAACTGACCTACGGCGGGAGAGAGAGATTCTGCTCGTTGTTGAACCCAACTGATATTTGTTGCTCCCTCTGCTTTGGCTTGTAGTTGTGCTTCTTTAAGCATCTCTGAGTCAGGATCTATGCCAATAACTTCTTGAAAATTGTGACAAAAAGGAATAGCAATCAATCCAGCGCCACAACCAAGGTCAAGAAGTCGTCCCGTACCATTAAGATGAAATTTTTCTACAAGCAGCTCAAATAAAACAGGCGGGTACTTTGGTCTGTAACGAGAATAATACCAAGCAGCACCTTCAAATAATGTTGGGTCGTAAGCAGGTAGTGTTTTCATTTTATGAATTACAAATTATCTCGACTAAGGTTTCATCCAAGCACTCGTAAATCTGTAAAAATTGTCATCTTTTTGTTCCCAACTCATGTAGGACTCTTTTTCAATCCAAAATCCAAAATTCAAAATCCAAAATCTAAAATCCAAAATTACCATGGCTATTTTTTCGCTAGAACTTCTTGGGGAGTAATTTCGGCGTATTCTTTAGGTGTTAAAATTTAAGAAATAAGATGGGTAATAACCCATCTTATGCAGCTGTGGGAGGTATGGCGTTGCCCAAATCTGTCAAGAATATTGCGTTGCTTGGGGTAACTCTTGATTAAGTACCCAGTTGCCAATATCACGCAATTTGTAATCCACAGGATCGTGCAATGTGAAGGTACGGAAATCTCGCCAATAACGGTCAAAGCCGTGTTTAGTAGCTGTAGAACGGGTTCCCATAACTTCAAAAATAGAAGTCGTAATATCCAGTCCAACTCTTGTGGCAAAGGCTTTGGCGGCAAAAACTGCGATCGCAACTTCTCCTCTTTCTTGCGAAGTTAAGTTCACATCTTTTTCCCAAGCCTGTTGGACTCGATCTGCGGTGCGATCGGCAATGGCAATGGCTGCTTGCAGTTGCGTCCACAATTCTCCGTACTGATGCAAAATATAAGGGTCGGCTGTAGCGCGTTCTACCCCAGAGGTAATCCAAGGTTTTGTTTGGGTTATGGTGTATTCCTTAGCCACCGCTAGCGATCCAGAAGCAATTCCCAAATATACATAGGTTTTCGTTAATTGAGCGATGATTCCCAAAAATGTAGCAAAAGCACTATCAGGAGGATTAGGATATCCCAAAATTTCATCTTGCTTTACCAAGACATTGTGGAAGGTAAAGGTACTGCTGTCCGTGCGTCGCTGTCCAAAATTGTCCCAATCTTGATGAGAAACCACACCTTCTCTATCTTTAGGAATGACGAACAAAAAGGGAATTTCTACACCATCTTGCACTGCAGATAATACCCGCACATCGGCAATAGCAACACCCGTGCCAAAACTTTTTACTCCATTAACACGGAAGTGTTCGCCATCTGGGGCAATTTTTAGTCTGGAATCTCGCGTATTAATAGCGTTTGCCCAGAAAAGGTTCTTTTCGGCAGTTTCCCGGTAGTATCTGTCTTTTTGTTCCCTTGTTCCAGAGACATGACCTAAAGCGGTCAGGTTGAGATGGTTACCATACAGTTGTCCTACAGAGCCATCAATCTGAGAGAGTTCTTGGACAATTTTTAATCCTTCTACCCAGGTTGCCCCAATGCCACCATATTCTTTAGGTACTACCAAAGGTAGCAGCCCCCCGGAGCGCAGGTGCTGAATTTCCTCTTCTGGTAGTCCCCCTTTGATGTCGCGTTCTACAGCATTTGCAGCTAGTTTGCTGGATATGGAAGACGCAATTGCTACCCAGTTTTTTGATTCTTTAACTAAAAGTTGCACCATAGTTTGATTATTCCAATAGAAAAGACCAAGGATGGCAAGTGAGGGAAGAGGAGAAAGGAACGACAATATGGACAATTACCATCCTTAGTCATGACTGGTCTAACGATTCACACTCACTAAATACTCATTGGCAGCTTTCTCAACAGCAGTACCTTTAAAGAAGTCTCGATTGAGACTGATATACAACTCTAGTGGTGAATCGACAAGAAATAATGTAAGTCTTCTTCAGTGATAATACCGCGTTCTACAAAAGAGTAAGAATTAGCAACAACTGCGGTAATATCTGGCACATCCCAGTGACCGGAGTCAGAACATCGCATTGAATTTGAGGGGTTAGATAAAAAACCGCAGAGGCGCAGAGGGCGCAGAGGAAGAGAAGGAGAAGATGAGGTTGAACATTGTTTTACCCATCAGAATTTATGTAGTGGACTACTAGGTTTTTTTGTAGAAACTGGGTTTTTATCCTAGAACCAATGGTCGCTCTGTGACGAGTTCGTGTTCTTCGTTCTGCTTACCCATCACACGCTGTAAAATTTTGTCTACTGTCTGGGCAAACACGGTATTTCCCCTGACTCTGGGACGTGGTAGAGAAATTTCAACATCCAGTTCGATTCGACCGTTTTCAATCAGTACAACGCGGTCTGCTAGGACGACTGCTTCCTCAACATCATGAGTAATTAATAGTGCTGTAAATTTTTGCTCAAGCCATAATCTCTCCATTAATTGCTGCATTTCTATCCGTGTCAGAGCGTCTAAAGCCCCTAATGGTTCATCTAGCAGCATCAGCGAAGGCTGACTTGCCAATGCTCTAGCTAAGGCTACCCGTTGCCGTTGTCCGCCAGAGAGGACGGCAGGCCATTCGTCGGCTCGGTCTTGGAGTCCTACGGCATCCAAAACTTGCAAAGCTGTTTGCCGTGCATACACTTTAGAATTGGAACCCAACAAGCCTAATTCCACATTCGCCAGCACCCGTTGCCAAGGTAACAAACGCGCATCCTGGAACATCATTCGCACATCTGGACTAATCCGATGGGATTGTTGACCGTTTAAAAAAATACCTCCTGCACTTGGCAAATCTAGTCCAGCAATCAGGCGTAGCATTGTACTTTTACCGCAGCCACTGCGACCAACGATCGCGACAAATTCTCCTGGCAATATATCTAAATTAATGCCCTGCAAAACTGTTTTGATTCCAAAGGACTTTTTCAACCCTTCAAGTCTTAAATGCATTCCACGGTGTTCAGATTTCATGTCAAAACCTCCTGAATAAATAGCCTCCAATCATCACATCAACTTATTTATGAATAAAAATAGATATCAATGATTTCCTGTTGGAGTTAGGTTAGTTAGATTCCTGACTTCTTAGAGAAGTCGGGAATCTAGGGAATCTAAGAGCCTTTCACACTAATGTGATGGAGTAATAGTTAAGTTGTCCTTTGAAATTTAATTTACGGTTAATCTGTGTATTTGCCGTACTTATTTTTTAGTATACTTACACAGTTTTATGAAAAAAGCAAGGATTTTTTGTAAAAAAAGATTACTTTCAATTAAATCCCTATTCAGAACCGTAGTTTCTTTAAGAATAGGACTTACGCATAGCCCCCTTTTTAAAGCTACAGTATACACATTTTACCCCACCCTAACCCTCCCCTTGGAAAGGTCCGGGAACCGGAAATTCTGTTTCCCCCTTTATTAAGAAGGGAAGAAACTTAGTTCGTGTTCCCTTCCTTTATAAGGGGGGATAAAGGGGGGTAAATTCGATTAAGAAGCCAAAAATCTTACAGCCATTAAACATACCATTTTTGGATTTTGGATTGAAAAAGCCTTACTTGGACTTAATTTTAACCAACTATATAAGACTCCTATTTGATTTTTGAAATATACGTAGTTAGGGCTATGCCGCACACATAAAGATTGTGGTGGGCATTGCCCACCCTACAGTACTGAGATATTTTCAGAAATCATTTATGATTCCTATAGCAGTCCTAAATCATTCGTGAGAAACCAGATCCCCGACTTCTTTAAGAAGTCGGGGATCTGAGTCTTTCTCTTTATTTTTTAGGTGAGAATGCAGCATATTGTGCTGGTGTAAGCATGGCATTTCGCACATTGATTTGTTTAGGTATGAGTTTCAACTGATAAAAGGTATCAGCGACTTTTTGTTGTGCTGCAATTAACTTTCCATCTATCGGTACAACTCCAAAGATTTTTCTCTGAGTTGCCTTTTTCATGACATCTAAATCTATTTTTAAAACAGGTGCAAGAGTGGCTGCTACCTCATCTTTATTCTTATTAGACCAATCATCTAACTTTTTAATTTCTTCCAGTATTGCCTTAATCGTTGATGAATTATTATCAGCAAATTTGCGACTCGCTAGATAATACCCACCCTGATTGGTAATGTTCTTGCCATCAATTAAAATTCGAACATTGGCATCTTTTTCTGCTGCTGCATAGAAGGGATCCCAAATTACCCACGCATTGACACTTCCTCGAACAAAAGCAGCACGGGCGTCTGCTGGTGGCAAATACACAGGTTGAATATCACTGTATTTCAATCCTGCTTTTTCTAGAATTTTCAAAAGTAGATAATGAGCGCTAGAGCCTTTTTGAAAAGCAATTTTTTTGCCTTTTAGGTCAGCGATTGATTTGGTAGGAGAGTCTTTAGGAACTAGGATGGCTGAACCTGCTGGACTGGCTGCAATACCAGCTATATAAGTTAGGCTAGCTCCCGCAGCTTGAGCAAAAATTGGCGGAGATTCTCCTGTATGACCAAAGTCAACACTTCCGACATTCATTGCTTCTAATAGTTGAGGTCCGGCTGGAAACTCTATCCACTCAACACTCACTCCCTCTGGCTTTAGTCGTTTCTCTAAAACACCTTTTGCTTTTAATAAAATTGCTGATTTTTGATAACCAAATCTGACCACAGAAGCTTTATCGTTAGCTTTATTACTAACAGAACCAGCAATGGCTAGATTAGAATTTGTAGAATTGGGTATATGATCTGCGAATAACAAGCTGAGACACACACCCGCTACAAATGCTCCCGTAAATAGTTTTGTGTGATGCTTCCTGTTAAAGAATTGGGATTTTAGTGATAATAACCATGTTTCTAACTGCTGCCAAATCCAATTCATGATAGAACTCCACTCCTTGAAAATTTTATTTAGAAAGCAAAACTGGTTCGAAGAACACCTACCCAAATTGGGTCATTGTTATCATTATGTTCTGGCTTGGTAATCAGATAAATAATTGGAGTCACTCTGACGTTATTATTTATCCGAAAAGTATAGAAAGTTTCGAGGTGTAAAGATGTGTCAGGGTCCTCTCGTTGTTGTCCAGCACTTATGAAGTCATTGCTAGTCACTTTTGGGGGAATACCAATAGTAATACCACCTAGATTTCCTTTGGAAAACAAATCTGGAAAGGCAAATGTAAGCGCACAATTAATGATATTCGCATCATTATCACCGCCATCTACTTGATTTGCTTGAGTGTAACCAAACCATCCGCCGAAAGTAAAGCGTGGATTAACTTTCCAGCTAAATTCCAGTCCAAAATTATCGGATATTGTGGCATTTTGCCCAAAAGGATTTCGCGCAAAAGCACTACCTGTTCCGCCAGTTAAATTATTACCAGAATTTGTAGGATAGTATTTGCGGGTATAAGTTAGCCCTAAATCCAGTTGTTTATTAGGAGTGATGGAAAGTTGAGCGATCGCTGCTTGGGAACTATTATTGAAAATCCCATTATTCGGTTGGTTGCTAACCAAGCCATCTGCAATCCAAGCCAGGTGTAGTTGTAGTCGATCGTTGAACCTATAAGCTACAGCAGCGCCTGCACCATCAAATCCAGGTCTGTATACTGTTGGATTAAATTGTCCAAATCGAGAGAAACCACCCTGTGTAGGGTTTCCATTTAACTGGTTGAGCGTTGGAACATAAACTGGGAAATTAATTGTCCGAGTCCCTACCCAAACATTCACTTTACTACCAATTGGAAAACGATAGTACAAGTTGTCTAAATACAAATCATTCGCCGGGAAAAGAGCAGATCCATCTACAGCAAAACGAGTCATGTTTGTTCCCGTAGAGGCTCCCAAGTTAGGGATACTGTCTGCTCGTAATCCAGCATTGAGTTGGTCTTTACCACTAAAACTGGTTTGAAACGATAGCTGAGCGCGGTACGCAAAAAAGGCATTCGCATCATCCTCCGTATCATCAGCTGGAGTATTGTTGACACGATCGCCAAAAACATCAGCTGCTAAGAAAATTACATTACCTACTAGTTTTGTTGTTGTTGAAAACCGATTCGCTTCGACTTGTGCTGTCCTGGCTTCTAAGTTGTCTAATCTTCCTGCTAATTCAGCAAGTTCTGGACGAAATTCCTCACTTAGTCGTTGTAGAGTTGTTAAATCTTCTTGAGTGACTAGATTTGCTGTGGATGAAGCGATGAGTTGGTTAACTTGGTCTAGGCACGCATTTAACCCAGCCGCAAATTCATAGCGAGTCAAAGCGCGATAGCCACGATACTGGCTATCTGGGTATCCAACAATACAGCTATAGCGCTCAACCAAGGACTGGAGTGCTTGAAATGCCCAGTCCGTTGGTTGTACATCAGAAAGCTGAGAAACAGATGTGACGGGTGGTTCTGACGATGGTTTTACAGGTTCAATAGGGATTATCTGAGGTGAATTTTGTGAGATGAACCGATCGCTCTGTTGTGGTTTTAACTCCTGGTTCTCTGTCTCAACTGGTTCTAGTAATTCTGCAACACGAAGATCTCGATGAGATTCTGAAGTGGGTTCTTGTCCAAAGGCTTTTGTATTAGCTACTACGAAAAGTAGCACTAAAAATCTTGGTAGAGTGAGCAATATATTCCACAGAGTTTTTTTCATTTTGTTATAGCTACACAAGTCATACCACTACTATGGTTGGCATTGCTTACAACGCTGCAATTTTACCAAAAACAACTAGTTCAAAATTAAACTACTGTAAATTGATTTTATTACAGTATTTTTACTGTTAGATAGAAGCATTTCACAAAAATTGCCGATAATAAAGTATTTTTGATTACATTTTTCTATAATTTTTGTTAATTAAAGCTATAGTGTCATTTGTCATTTGTCATTTGTCCTTGGTAAGGATTTCTAATGTGTTTACAGTTTTTAATATAATGATTTCTATTTCCACCTAGATACTTAATTTTCTATTCAATAGATGTTTAAGGTAAAAAAATAAACATTAACTCCGGTAAATCTATAAGTTTATAGTAAAATATAAAAATTTGTGGTTTTATATAAAAATCATAGAAAATCTAATACTGACAGGTAGCTTGCAAATCGCAAAATTGGAAACTCCCGTAGAGACGTTACATCTAACGTCTCTGTAGGTTGAACTGTTCGTCATTCCGAGTAGTATTGATAAAGACTTGTACCGAGGTTAGATAACTTAAGAACCATGAAATACAATCAACTTGCCAATAGTGACCTTAAGGTTTCAGAAATTTGTCTGGGAACTATGACATTTGGACAGCAAAATACTATTGAAGATGCTCATCAGCAACTAGATTATGCTACTACTCAAGGAGTCAACTTTATTGACACGGCGGAGATGTACCCAGTCCCACCTCGTGGTGAAACACAAGGAAGAACAGAGGCTTATATCGGAGAATGGCTGAAAAAACAACAGCGCGATCGACTTGTTATTGCTACAAAAATTGCAGGTCCAGGAAGAGGATTTAAATGGGTGCGGGAAGGAAATTTAAAAATTAACCGTGCTCATATCAAACAAGCAGTAGATGATAGTCTTAAACGCTTACAAACAGACTATATTGACTTATATCAATTTCACTGGCCCGATCGCTATATTCCTCTGTTTGGTCAAACAGAGTATAATCCAACTTTTGAACGACACACCATTCCAATCGTAGAACAATTAGAAGCGATCGCAGATGTTATCAAAGCTGGGAAAATTCGTTACTTGGGCTTAAGTAATGAAACCCCGTGGGGAGTCTGTGAGTTCAGTCGTACAGCACAGCAATTGGGATTACCTAAAGTTGTGTCCATTCAAAATGCTTACAATTTATTAAACCGCGTGTTTGATTCCGCTCATGCAGAGGCTTGTTATCGCGAAAATATTGGCTTGTTAGCTTATAGTGCATTGGGGTTCGGTTTATTATCTGGCAAATATGTACATAATAAACCACTGGAGGATACACGACTGACTCTTTTTCCTGGCTTTGGACAGCGTTATCTCAAACCAAATGTTAGTGAAGCTGTTGCAGCATATGTAGAAATCGCCCACAAATATAATCTAAAACCTTCACATCTAGCATTATCCTTTGTCCGCAGTCGTTGGTTTGCCACCAGTACTATTATTGGAGCAACAACGTTGGAACAACTTAAAGAAAATTTAGAAAGCGTAAATGTAGTATTGGACAAGGATATCATAGCCGAATTGGATGCTGTTCATACTCGTTACCCTAATCCAGCACCCTAAATAAGGCAAGTTGGTATTATTTCTACTCAAGAAAGCTGCCCTTGATTTTTTTATTAAATCGTGCTAGCTTTTTTTGTATCTCAAAATTACTGTAAATTTACCAAGTAACCGTACATTTGTTGAAGAGTCAAAATTTTGGTTGCAAGATTCCCGACTTCTTTAAAGATACAAAGTCGCGAATGAGAGATGTCACCTCTCCCGATCGCTCTCCACCGGATCGAGGTGAGGGATCAGATCCATCATTCGCCAACAGCGCCGTAAAAGTTGTCAGGAATCTGACCTAGCTCTACTTGTAGATAAGTTTTAAAATATTGAAGAGGCTTTGGATGAGTAAGAATTTACGATTGTCAAGGGAAGCATCTACCACCGAATTTGAACCGAACTTGCACGCGGATGTGTTGATCGTAGGAGGTGGACCGGCTGGTACTTGGGCAGCTTGGAGTGCTGCATCTGTTGGTGCAAGGGTTGTTTTAGTAGATAAAGGCTACTGTGGTACAAGTGGTTGTGCAGCAGCATCAGGTAACGGTGTGTGGTATGTGCCACCAGAGCCTGAAAGTCGGGAAGCTGCAATGGCGAGTCGAGAGGCTTTAGGGGGATTTTTGTCCAGCCGTAACTGGATGCAGCGAGTACTGGACCAAACTTATGCAAACGTTAACCTCTTAGCGGATTGGGGTTATCCGTTTCCTGTTGATGATGAGGGTAGATCTTACAGGCGTAGTCTTCAAGGACCAGAGTATATGCGCCTGATGCGAAAACAAATCAGACGGGTAGGGGTGGAAATTTTAGATCGCAGTCCAGCGTTACAACTTTTAGTAGACGGAGAGGGTAGTGTCGCGGGTGCAACAGGAATCAACCGTGAGACGGGGAAAAAATGGATTGTGCGATCGCACGCAGTCATCATTGCAACTGGAGGCTGTGCTTTTTTAAGTAAAGCTTTAGGGTGCAATGTGTTAACAGGGGATGGATACCTGATGGCAGGTGAAGCAGGTGCTCAAATGTCAGGTATGGAGTTTTCCAACGCCTATGGCATTGCACCTGCCTTTTCTTCTGTCACCAAAACCTTATTTTACAACTGGGCAACATTTACCTACGAAGATGGCACTCCCATACCAGGTGCGGGGTCACAAAGAGGACGTTCCGTTATTGCCAAAACGTTGTTAACGCAACCTGTTTACGCCATTATAGATAAAGCTTCTGAAGAAATGCGGGCGCATATGCGTCTAGCACAACCCAACTTCTTTTTACCTTTTGACCGTGCTGGTATCGATCCTTTTACACAACGCTTTCCTGTCACACTCCGATTGGAAGGAACTGTACGCGGTACAGGTGGAATCCGGATTGTTGATGATACTTGTGCAACTTCTGTCTCTGGACTCTATGCTGCTGGAGATGCAGCAACACGAGAACTTATCTGTGGCGGCTTTACAGGTGGTGGTAGCCATAATGCTGCTTGGGCAATCTCTTCAGGATACTGGGCTGGACAATCTGCTGCTGAATCTGCTCGTAATTTAGGTGAAAAAGCAAATCAAAGACAAGTTGAGGCTGTGGGTCAAGCTGGATTTACCAACGGTAGTCAACGCCGACTTAATACTGAAGAAATTATTCAAGCGACTCAAGCAGAAGTTTTCCCCTACGATCGCAATTATTTCCGCAACAAAACAGGATTAACCGAATCATTACAGAGATTAAATCATCTTTGGCAAGAAATTCGCACAAGTGTTGCAGATGATGACAACATTCTCCGAGTTAGAGAATCCGCTGCAATGGTAGCCACTGCAAGATGGATGTATAGCAGTGCCTTGGAACGTAAAGAAACACGTGGGATGCACAAATATGCAGACTATCCAGAACTAGATGAAAACCAGCAGCACTATTTTATTAGTGGGGGTTTGGATCGTGTTTGGGTGAAAGCAGCTTGAACGAAGGAAGAAGAAAGGAGAAAGAAGGAAGAAGTTTGATCTCGTTCACCTCGTTCCGGTGGTTCTACCTGGGAATGTATACTGCAAGACTCTGCTTTGCGAAAGATGGGAGGCGGAGCCTCTAGGAAAGGCATTCCCAGGCTCCGCCTGGGAACGAGAATCCAAAATCCAAAATTCACATGATTGAATTAGTAAGCGAATCTCGATGTATTAAGTGCAACATTTGTGTTAACGTATGCCCGACAAATGTCTTTGACAAAGTACCCGATGCACCACCGACTATTGCCAGACAAAGTGACTGTCAAACCTGTTTTATGTGTGAATTGTACTGTCCAGTAGATGCTCTGTACGTTGCACCACAGGTTGAGCCTTTGACAGCCATAGACGAAGAATCCCTTAAGGAAACTGAACTTTTAGGTAGTTACCGTCGAAACATTGGTTGGGGACGCGGAAACACAAACACAGCAAAACAAGATTCCACTTATCAATTGCTCAAAGCTATGAAGTCATGAAAAAGCGGCGAAATCAACTCCCTATACTATCTATTCTGACTGTCTCTGTTGTTTTACTTACCAGTGCAGGTCGTAGTTCTAGTCAAATCGCTCCGTCAACAACTTACAACAAACAAGGAGCAGCTAAGACAACTACTTTGCGTTTAGGTATTATCAGTATTAACAACGCTAAAATTCCAACAGGCCCCACAGGTTGGGCAATTCAACAAGGTAAACTCTTACCTGAATTGCGGAAACTGGGAATTACAGAAGTAAAGACATTCAGTTTTCCTAACGGTCCCAACCTGAATGAAGCCTTGGTAGCGGGACAATTGGATGTCGGTATCTACGGCGATACACCTGCACTCGTTGCCAAAGCTAACGGTATGCCTACCCGTTTAATCAGTCAAGAACAGGTAGGGATGAATGCTTGGTTGCTGGCGAAGAAAAATGGTGTCCGTTCTGTAGCGGAACTCAAAGGACAAAAAGTAGCGACCTCAAAAGGTTCGTATATGCATCGCTATTTGATGGGACTGTTACAAAAGACAGGTCTTCAAAATCAAGTCACAGTGGTTCATTTATTGCCCAATGAAGCCCAAGCTGCACTACAAAGAGGTGATGTTGCAGCGATCGCAGCATCCACAGGTACAGGTCCATTGTTAAGTTCAAAAGGTTTTCCTGTCATTGATGAAGCGAGCAAGCATCCAGATTTACGGGGAACAAGTGTAACTGTGGCAACAGAAGCTTTTTTGACTCAGTATCCTAAACTACCTCAAACTTGGAATCAAGTAAAACTTGCTTCAGTCAAAAGTATTAAAGCAAATCCAGAAGCATATTACCAATTTCATTCCCAAGTATCAGGATACTCAGTCGATATAGTCAAAGCTTCTTTTCCTATAAAGCAATTTCCAGAAGAACCATTCCCAAAACAAGGGCTGGCACTTCTAGAAGGAACCAAACAGTTTTTAGTTTCACAAAAATTAACCCGGTCTGACTTTAAAATAAATGATTGGGTTGCCTCACAATAGTAAAACTGGAGGTAGGTCACATTTATGAAACTTATCTTACCTGTAGAGGTTGCTGACGAACTGGTGCCTCATTTACCAACTGAAGCAGAAGTTGTACGCGTGGATAACGAGGGCAATTTAGACGACGATGCTATCAATGCCGAAGTTTACTTTTCGTGGTTTTTTCTCAAACCTACTACCTTACACAAAGTCTTAGCAGCAGCACCTCAACTGCATTGGCATCATGCGCCGAATGCAGGTGTCAATCATATCCTGACACCCATCTATTTAGAACGCGATCTCATCCTTACCAATGGTGCAGGGGTACACGCTATTCCGATTGCTGAATTTGCGATCGCTTTTATGCTAGCTCATGCTAAGCAATTGCGTCACCTGTATGCAATGCATGCAGAACATCGTTGGCAAAGAGGTTTTCAAACCCAGGATTTGTGGGATGCATCTGTGTTAATTATCGGTGCGGGCGGTATTGGGCAAGAAATTGCTGCCCGTGCCAAAGCTTTTGGGATGCGAATTTATGGCAGCCGTCGTCACCCCAAACCCTTACTTAACTTTGACAAAATTGTAGGTGTCAATGAGTGGCGATCGCTCCTTCCGGAAGTAGATTATGTTGTCATTGCCACACCTTTAACTAGTGAAACCAAGGGCATGATCGATGCAGAAGCGCTACGCCTTATGCGACCTAACGCCTATCTTATTAATATTGCTCGTGGTGCAATTGTAGACGAACCTGCCCTGTTACAAGCGCTGAAAGAAAATTGGATTGCAGGTGCCGCTTTAGACACAGTTTTTACAGAACCACTCCCACCAGAAAGTCCGTTGTGGTTTCTAGATAATGTCTTTGTAACACCTCATTGTTCCGGTCATTCTCCGAGAGTCAAAGAACGCTCTTTAGCCCTTTTTTTGGATAATTTGACCCGATATTGTCACAACAAGCTTTTACGCAACATTGTGGATAAAAATGCTGGCTACTAAAAGCGATATACCTGAGTATTACTTCAGACATCACTTGTATTTAATTGCGATCGAACCTAGTTTCACTCCCATTGTTTAGATGATTTTAGTAATTTTGAGTATTTCGGTAATTATTGAGATGAGTTGTAACAGCATTGAGATATCCCTTGTCAGAAAGAGCTTCTGATGGCAGTTTCTTAGAATTGATGGCACCGCGAACAATATCTTCAACGCTGATTTGTTTTGCTGAATAAGCCTGGATAAGATCTTGGTACCCAGGAATACCTTGATTTTGAAACTGACCCTGATAAGCCATGTTCACGAGATTGAAAGGTGTAGTTCGAGCAATATAAGAGGGAGTCTTACCTACAGCCGCCGGGTTGTATGCTGAAGTATCGGCTCGAACTACAGATGTACCAACAGTAGAGGCAAGCAATAAAGATAGGCTACCTAAAATCAACCGTTTCATAATTTTGACTCCTATGCTTTTGTAATAGCTAATTTCAACAACTCTGTTATCTTTATATTAACGAACCGTATCGTCTTGTCAATGTATACTGAGACAGATCGTAACGTGTAAATAAGAAAGATTGCACAACTGGAGTTTACGCCCATGTCACAACTACTAAAAAGCAAAAGTACTTATACACCATCGACGACTGTTGCACCTGTGATGCGTAGGCGCAATCAGCACTCCCATCAAGCAATTCTCAAAGCAGCTGTTGAGCTATTAGAGGAGAAAGGTTACGGCAATATCTGTATTGAGGCGATCGCATCGCGTGCAGGCGTAGGCAAACAAACTATCTACCGTTGGTGGTCTTCTAAGGCAGCAGTCATAATGGAAGCATACTCAGAAAAAGCTACGCAGAATATCCCCACACCGGATACGGGTTCAGTCAAACAAGATTTATATCAAGTTCTACAGCAGTTATTTGCAGTGCTGACAACAACAACGACAGGTACTGCTGTTACAGCACTGATTGCCGAAGCACAAATCGATCCTTCTTTAGCCGAGTCATTTCGCGAGCAGTTTATTCAAGGTCGTAGAGCAGTGACTCAAACTATTTTAGAGCGAGGCATTGAAAGAGGTGAAGTTCGTCCTGACGTAAATTTGGAACTGGTGCTTGATGTGATTTACGGTCCTATTTGGTATCGATTACTGCTAAAGCACGCGACGTTAGATGATGCCTTTGCCCAAGAACTAGTCAATTTTTTGATATTAGGAATACAAGCTTATAGCGTTTCCTAGTCTGTTGAGGTACAAATTTATCAGCGTCCATCCGCTACAGGGTGCGGTTAATTTATTATTCTGTACCTCACGAAAGTGGGAATTGCTATAAATCATTCCTAAAGCAATGCAAAATTCAAAACCTAATTGAAAAGCATTGCCACCCCAGGGAAAAGTTGAAAAGTTCCACTTTTCATCATGATAGAAAATCCCAGCCAGATTAATACAAATGGGAATATTTTTCGACCATACCGAGCCAGAAGTGGAGCCATGAGAGGATTACGAGTCAAATTGTAAGAAAGGAAGCACCACAACCCAACAGTCAAATAGCAAACACACAAAATCACTCCTAAACTTGGAAGATTGGTAGTGGCAAACAGTGGTACATAAATACCAATGTTGTTTCCTCCATTAGCAATAGTGACTGCTGAAACGCGATAAGTTTGAGGATCGCGTAGAGTCGCAAATAATGATTTCTTATGCCGTTTATGATTAATTGAATGACCTAGGTTAATTGACACATCTTGTATTGTGTCTTCATCATCATTTCGACTCATGAAATTACTGATACCAATCATAATTGGAAGGATACCTAGCAACCCAATCCAAGCTTCTGGAAGAACTAAACCACCGAAAAAACCAGGCAAACTGGCAACTACTAGTGCTGTAAATCCAACAAATTCACCGATGATAATATGCTTGGGACGAAAGATATGATTGACTTTTCCAAAGAAAGCCGTCAAGTATATATTGTCATCAAAGGTAGTTGCAAACGCAGCAGAAATCCCAATAACTAAAGTACCAATCATCCAACTCATAGTTTTTGCTCGCAAATCTCCAAAAATATCTATATAGTCTTTCGCTGCTTCCAGAAGTGAGAGACTTTCAAAAGTTGATTCAATTGTTTTTCTTTCCAGGCAAGATGTATTAATCGCATTTAGGATTTTTCTTAACCAAGGTAGCTTGTTCTTAATATTAAAATCTCCGCAAAATAAGAGCAAATATTCTTTCTTTTTAAAAGAATAAAAAAAATTTATTAAAAAAAATTTGATGGCGATTCAGATTCCCGACTTCTTTAAGAAGTCGGGAATCTGGCTAACTAGCACGTAGGCTTAGTATTCTTTAAGTTACAACGTTTCACAAAAATAACTTGCTTTTGATATCTTTTTATGGCATATTCTAACTTAGAAAAATACGGTTAACACATCAAGTTATAAGACTTTTGATTTAGACTTTCTCTAAACAGTGGCTTTTCTTGTGCCTTGTTTAGAGAAAGTCATGTTACCTATTCCCGATTGAACTTCCCAACAATACACAAAGAAGCAAAAAATGGATTCTAGCCAGAATACGGATAAATACAACAGTAGACGTTCATTATTTAGTCAAGTGAGTAGACGCTCATTTCTAGGTCGCGCTAGTGTGTTAACTGTTACTGGTGTTGCGGGTGGGGTAATGTCTCCTCTTTTCTCCTCTGTAAGAAAAGGAAATATTGTCTTTGCACAAGAAAAAGGCAGGCATGTGAGAGCGTTCAACTATGATAATTTTGTTCAGAAAGCCTATCAAGTGCGTCTTGAAGCAGCAAAAAATCAGCAAGCGATCGCCATTCCGCCGCATCCGACTAATGGAGATGAAGAACGTTATGCTAACAAAATCGCAACTGATACCAGAGGATTACCTCACAATGAAAGAGGTGAAGTCCAACTAGAAGCTTACAACTCTTTTATTCAAGCACTAACAACGCTAAACCCTGACGACTTTGAAAATATTATCTTGGGTGGCGGAAGAAAACTTGTGAATCCTCAAGGACCATTAGCAATCAGCCTTGAGGGGATCAATGCTGCTCAAATAGCGACTCCAGTACCAGCAACTTTAGATAGTGCAGAACAAGCTGCTGAGGCAGTTGAACTCTACTGGGCTGCTTTACTGCGAGAAGTTTCTCTTAGAGAGTTCCAGAACGACACTGACAATCCGAAAATCTTGGCAGCAATTGAAGACCTCAACCAACTGTCAGCATTTCAAGGACCGAAAGAAAATGGTGTTATCACTCCTCAAACCCTGTTTCGTGCCAGTGTTAACTATGTTGACAAGAATGACCCATCCGGCAGAACAACAAAATACGTTGTCCCACCTGGTGTAACAGAGGGTCCTTACGTTTCACAGTTTTCGTTACTGGATATTCCTTTAAACACTCAATTTATTTCTCCCCTAATTCGTACTGCTCTTCCTGGCAATGAGTTCCTTACCGATTACAACGAGTGGTTGACGGTGCAGAATGGAGGCAGTTCTGGCAAATCCATTAGGTTTGATCCAACACGCCGCTACATCTCTAGTATACGTGATATTACTGAATACGGGCGTATTAATGGTGCTCTATTTTATGGAGTTCTAGCGACTCTCGGTGGTATTGGCACACCCTTGAATCCAAGCAATCCCTATATCAGCTCCAGAACTCAAGTGGGTTCAGCTGCTACATTAGCAGCAGCACACTTTCAAGCCTTACTTCTCCTAGCTCCTTCGCGGGCAATCAGAGCCTCTTATTGGGGTAAGTTTTACTTACATCGTCGTTTGCGACCAGAAGCATATGCTGGGTTAGTCTACAATAAGCTCATCAACAAAATTGACTACCCAATTCATTCTGAGTTATTAAATTCCAGAGCCTTAGCTGAGAGTTTTAACACCTTTGGTACCTATTTATTACCCCATGCATACCCAGAAGGAGCACCGTTCCATTCCGCCTACACTGCTGGTTCTGCCTCTATTGCTGGTGTCTCAGCCACACTGTTGAAAGCGTTCTTTGATGAGAACTTTGTTATTCCCAATCCTGTGGTACCCGATCCCAACGATCCTACAAAAGTGATTCCTTACAGAGGAGTACCACTGACAGTAGGTGGCGAGTTGAACAAGTTTGCAGTTAACTATACTTTTGGTCGCTCTCTTGCTGGTATCCACTGGCGTTCTGATATTGCAGCTGGCTTAGCTTTAGGAGAAGAGGTTGCTATTAGTATCCTTAAAGATGAAAGGCTAGGGTTCAACGAAAGATTTGACGGCTTTACGTTTACCAAGTTTGACGGTACAAAAATCACTGTTTGAATTTCTTGATGTGCTGCTAGAGCACGGGTTTTTGGGATTAGGGTTTTCCAAGAAATAAGTTATCCAATCTTGTGGTACGGGCGTCCCCGCCCGTTCTATACTAGTGACGGGCGGGGACGCCCGTACCACAAGAGATATTTGAAGACTTTTTGATTTGGAAGTCCCTTAGTGGACTGACGCTCTAGATTCCCGACTTCTTGGAGAAGTCGGGAATCTAACCGAGCAATTTTCTCAGTGATTTCTTGTCCCCATAGCATTAATTTTTTCATTTAACTCGCGAATACGCCTTGATAGCACGCCAATAATATTCACTGCAATTTCAGGAGTTTCTTCTATAGCATCGTACAGTTGCTCTTGTGTGAGTTCCAAACAATCACACGGTTCTAAAGTCGTCGCAGAAGCGGAACGGGGTTGGGCATCAAAAACTGCCATTTCACCAAAAGATTCTCCTTTGGGAAAAATAGCTAATTGTTGATTTCCTATATGAACTTTCACGCGTCCTGAAACAACTATATAAAGCGATCGTCCTTGTTCGCCTTGCTTAAAAATAGTGTAATGGGTAGGAAAAGATAATTCATCCATGACTGAAGCTAAACGAACAAGAAAATCATCTCGTAATTCTTTGAAAATTGGTACTTTTCGGACGAATAATAAACGATCGACGCTGGTTAACATAATTGTTAGTTGTTTATAAGACGTTTGATTTGAGCAGCAACAAGGGGGTGTGGATCGTTTTGTAATTGGGGTATAAGTTCTAGAAGAACACGGCGGGAAACTACATATAAGTATGCAATAACTGCTTCTCTGACATAGCCTGTGGGATGGCGCAAACTCTCTAAAATTTGTTCGCTAGTTAATCGTATGCGAGCAACTCGTGCAAAATGGAAACAGCACGCCAAGCACCAATCGGAAAGCGATTCTTTATCTATTATTAAACTTCTGGTTCGATCGCCTAATTCCATTTGTTGATATTCGAATATTCCTTTTTCTACAATTTTTTGCAATTTTTCTTTGGGCGCTCGCTTATCTAACACATTCAGTAATACAGATTTATTAGGTAACTTTACAGTATGGTCTAAAATCTCCAACCCTCTTGCCCAATTCTTTACAGATTCCGATCTAAGATTAAAGGCTGCTGCTTTAATATTTTCTGAAGAATAAAGTAATTCTAATAGCATTAATAATCGTTCTTTTACATCAATTTCTAATTCTAAAAGTGAGCGTTGGAGTAAATTGCACACAATAGTTAATTTGTCACTAACTTGAGAATTTAGAAGCTTGTCTCGTGCTTCAAAATCAATATAAGCGGCATAAATATAACCCAAAAAGCGTAATTCTTTATCAATTAATCTTTTTACCTTACTTTCAAGAGACTTATCTAATAAATTGACAATTCCTTCTTGTTGATATCTTTTAAGTAAGGTACGAAGGATATGATACCTGGCTGTACCTTTGGAAGTTTCTAAATATTGCCATAAAGCATCCATTGCTTCCAAGGTAGAAATTTGACCGATAGTCCGCCAAGCGTACATCCGCACAACTTCTGGTTTGTAAATGTTAGTGGCTAAGCTAACCAACATGGGTAGGGCTTCATTCTCTAGATGCACGAGAGATTGGATGGCTTTATTTCTGGTTGATTTGTAGTAAAGCCCATTCAGTAATGCTGAATAATATTCTTCTAAATGGGTTCCTGCAATCATTTCTAGGACTGCACACCGGACGCGTAAAGATTCATCCTGTAATAAGTTGGGAATGTAAATCCGTAGTTCTTGTAAATAAACGGCTTCTGATAGCGCTTTGACTGCATTGACTCGCAAGCGTTCATTTTTATGGGTCAGCATCCGCCGCAAAATATGTATTGCTTCAACTTTTTGCATTGGCGTTCCATGACGCAACAAAAGTACAGCAGCAGTTGCTTGAATTACGGAGTGTTGTTGGTGTTTTAGATACTTTTCTAGTTGGGCAAGATTTGGATTTGATTCTGCAAGCCATAGGTAACGCAAAGCAAGAGCAAAAACACAAGCAGCGACTCTTTCGGTGGATGCATCCAATAACGCCCGCACTTCTGGTAAGTAGGCAGGATTTGCACCGCCTGCAAGCATGACTTCTAAACTATGAATTTGTAATGAAGGTGGTAACCTGACAAGCAAGGGGGCTAAAATTTCCCCCGCTCCTTTAGAGTCAATTTGAGATAAAAGTTCAATACAGGAATGTTTATCTGCTTCTGTACCTTGTTCGCCTAAAGCTTTGATGACGGCTTGCTTGAATGCACGTAAATCTACATCTGCGCCACTTAGATTTCCCCGTCCTGCACTTAAGACTAGCAAGTTAACGTAGCGCGATCGCATGACTAAAACAACACCCACACAAACTAAAGCAATAGCAATTGTTTCTGCAAGCAAAATGAAGTTGTGTTTGGAGAGTGTAAATGATGTGGCAAACCAGAAGGAGACTAAAATGAAAACTCCCCCTATTCCTGTGGCAAAGGCTTCTGCTATACCACCTGATAGTGCTTGTACGTAGCTGCGAATTTTGTCTGGAATTGGTTGGAATAATAAAGGTCCGCTACTTGTAACTAAGGTGTAGCGCAGAAGTTCATCTGAGAATTTAAGAATGACCAAACCCCATAAAAATTTTTGTGACTGGCTTCCTGGAAGAAAATTGAGGAGCGCGATCGCAACTGGCATGAGAATGCCTACACTTAATGGTAAAGTGGCAGCACTAAAAAAGACTCCAAAACGTTCGAGAACTCTGCTGGAAATAAATAGCTGCATCACCAATTCGCATATTCCCGTAATACCACCCAAAAGACCAAGGAAACTAGCGATGTCTTTACCCTCAAAGTTTGACTCCAACTGAGTCAGATACTGAAAATCTATCAATACGCCAATGAGGTGCAGCAGGGTAAAAAACCCAAATAACAGTAAAGTATATTGCTTGAGGGGACCGGAAAGATGACGTCCTTGAGAGTGACGGACTTCTGGAACTTCTCGTAATGGGGCGTCGGGGAAAACTTGTTGGTAGTTTCTACTTAGATGCCAAAGAATTAGCGCCCCTAGTGCGATAAACATACCAGCAAAGGGCATAATTACATTTTCCAGCCCGACAAAGATTAATAAAAAAGGTAGGCTAAAGCCACTAATGACATCAGCAACTAAAATACCACTGCTGACCAGTGGGTAGGCACGTTTAATTTCTCTAATGTTAAATAACTGGTTGGCTGCGATGGAGGTGTTGAGTTCGTTAACGATATAAAAGGCGTCTACCCAAAGCCTGAGGAGAAATATGGTAATCACCCCTAAGTAGGGAAATTGCATTCCCCAGTTGAAGACAATCAGTGGCACAAACATACAAGGTGCAATCGCCACTATAATCTGACGCAAGGGAAAAATTTGTTGCAACCAAGAGTATAAATATACCAACAAAGTTCCATTGACTGCACTGGCTATATAAATCCAAGGTAGGTGCTGCGCTCCATATTTATCTAGAAATAAAGCTACCGTACTATCTTCAGACCATCGCAATCCTACTGAAGTAGCTGTATAAAAAGCGAACATAAGCCAAGTGCGATCGCTCTCCTCAGGTCGAAGATTCACCCATTGTAAGAGTCGTGGTAGAACACCTTTATTTGGAGTCCACAAGTGATTTTTTAGTTCCATGCATTTTATTACTAGTCATCGATCATCGGTCGCTGGTCACTGGTTACTGGTCACTGGTCACTGGTTACCAAAGCAAAAGCCCTGAGCAACTGAGTATAGTTTGCCCACTCAGAGCTCAGGACTATCAGCATATGCATGATTTGTCATTGTGGATTTTGGCTTGCCCTCATCCCCAACCCTTCTCCCTTAGGGAGAAGGGGGGAAAGAGCTATTCTTCACTTTGGTAGAACGGAGGAAGCATCTGTTTCTCTTGGCTTTAATCCAAAATCCAAAATCTAAAATCCAAAATCTAAAAATTATTTCTTGGGGGAAATCAGCATCATCATGTTTCGCCCTTCTTTCTTGGGCGCTTGTTGGACTTCACCCACTGAATCTAAGTCTGTAGCCATTCGCTTGAGCAGTTCTTCTGCCATGTCGCTGTGCTGGATTTCTCGACCTCGGAACATCACAGTCGCTTTCACCTTATCACCATCTTTGAGAAAACGCTCTGCTTGTTTGACTCGCACGTTGTAGTCGTGTTCTTCAATCTTGTAACGCATCTTAACTTCTTTGACATCAGCCGTGTGCTGCTTCTTTCGAGCCTCCCGCGCTTTCTTCTCTTGCTCGAACTTGTATTTCCCGTAGTCCATAATTCGACAAACAGGCGGGTCTGCTTTGTCGCTTAGCAGCACAAGGTCAAGTTCTTTTTCCTCTGCCATTTGCAGTGCTTCGTGGGGTGTTAAAATTCCCAGTTGAGCGCCATCAGTGTCAATAACCCGAATCTTCGGGAAGCGAATACGTTCGTTAATTTGAGGCAGATCGCGATTTCTTTTCTTTTCAATCACAGACATGGATTTTGTGGGATCTGTTGTTAAGAAATTGGTTAGGTTGTTAGTAGTACGAGTCAGAGAGAGAATACTAAAATAACTGAGAACTGGCAAAGAAAGCTATAGTTCTAGAGTAACTATATCTATAGCGCATTTTCATTGTCGTCCTTGTACTCCTCATTCTACCCACTCTGAGACGATTTCTGTCCTATCGTTAATTTAAATTACACCACAGTAGTATTATTTAACTATTGCCACAATTTTTGTCAAGTCATTTACATTTCTTTAACCGTATTTTAACGTAACTAGAGAGTTTATATTATACAAAGTATAGAGTTGAAAGATTGTATGATATACATCTTGTTTGTTGAAAAAATGAAGTGTATGCGCGGATAACACGTGGGATGAGCTTTTTTCCCTAATCTAGAATATATGTAGAAACTACCTTTTGTCAGCAGTGATGAGTGAATCGTCTGATAGATATTTTGCACGAGCGATGGAGAGGGATGTGAATGTAGTAGGACACTGGCAACAACGAGTTGGAAATCAAAGAGACTGGGTTTGGCGGGGTTGGCAAACTCGCTATACCTATATTCGTCAAAGGCATAGCGATCGCAAAACAACCCCTGTCATTTTGCTACACGGGTTTGGTGCCTCTATTGGTCACTGGCGACACAATTTAGAGGTGCTAGGCGAACATCATACAGTATACGCTCTTGATATGTTGGGTTGGGGTGCTTCTGAAAAAGCCCCAGTTAAATACAGCGTGCAGCTTTGGGCAGACCAAGTTTACGATTTTTGGAAAACCTTCATCAACCAACCAGCCATCTTAGTAGGTAATTCCCTTGGTTCGCTGGTTTCCTTCTCCGCATCTGCCACCTATCCCGATATGGTGCAGGGCTTGGTCATGATAAACTTGCCCGATCCCTCATTGGAACGAGAAGCTTTACCTCCTATATTAAGACCCGTTGTAGCAGGCATCAAAAATTTTGTTGCTTCCCCACTGTTGCTTCAACCCTTGTTTAACGTCATCCGCCGACCTGGTGTAGTACGTCGCTGGGCAAGTCTTGCCTATGCTAACCCAGAGGCTATTACCGATGAACTAATAGAGATTTTAACAGGGCCACCACAAGATAGAGGTTCTGCGCGTGCTTTTACTGCCCTCTTTAGAGCGACTATAGACGCAAACTTTGGTCCTAGCGTCAA
This sequence comes from Scytonema hofmannii PCC 7110, assembly GCF_000346485.2. Lineage (NCBI taxonomy): Bacteria > Bacillati > Cyanobacteriota > Cyanophyceae > Nostocales > Scytonemataceae > Scytonema > Scytonema hofmannii. The sequence goes on along the minus strand of NZ_KQ976354.1, from coordinate 7,829,366 downwards.
AACCGTCTTGCCAACTTTACAAATTCCAATGTTGTTGATTTGGGGAAAAAAAGATAGGCTTGTTCCCCCTGCACTTGCCCGTCAATTTGCTCAGTACAATGAGAAGTTAGAGGTGCTGGATGTCGAGAATGTGGGGCATTGTCCTCATGATGAACACCCAGAATTAATCAACCAAGTGATTTTGGATTGGCTGAAATTAATCAGTGACCAGTGACCAGTGACCAGTGACCAATTAGGCTCACTGATCACTGGTCACTGACTAGCCGACGCTCACTTGACTCGTATCAACTTCTGTTGCACCGTTGACCGAACGTGCTACAGAAACCATTTTTTGCAGAATGTCTTGGCTGGGAACTTTGCCCTTTAGGACTACAGTGCTACCTGTTTGCGCTACCCAAAGAGTATCGATATCATCAAGTTGATTATCTTGGTCAAATGCAAGCGCAACTCGCTTAGCCAAACCGCTTTGATCGTACTCTCCATTCAATCCCAAACGTTCTGGGGAAACTGTTTCAGTGGCTGCGGGAGTTGCAGAACGAGTTTGTTCTGCTGGCTGTGGAGTGGGATTCACTTGTGCGTTCTGTGGTTTTTCTAGTCCAAACAGTCTTTTTAACCAACCCATATACTTTTTTCTCCCAAATGATTATTCCTAGTTATTCAAAGATAAAAGGTTGGTTAAAAAGCGTCCTCTACCTGTAAAGTGATTTGCACTTAAACGAGCTTATGCTTGCGGTATGATTTATTAACGCATTAATTAGATTTTATGTAAGCAACCCCATGCCTTCAGCTAGGGGCTTCCACGGCACGAAGAATTCGGTGAAGATGGCGATCGCTCCACCAGTATTTCTCGTTCCTGGACTGCTGTCCAGACGCGACAGCTTACTAACAACCTCCCAGTCCATTCTTTTCTTCATCCAAAGAAACAACATCATGAAACCGGGCATAGTTGATACAGCGACTGCCATCCTTTGTTTTCCCTAAAATATCGACAAACCTCATATTCCAAACAATTTCCTCAGATATGTAGGAGTGACGGGCGTGGATGGTTTGAGAAACAGTTTCATCAAGCCCTGTGAAAGTAACCACCACTTCCATCTCATCTTCTACCATTTCCTCAGATGTCACTCCATAAAGAGGGCTATTCTCATCAATAACGTGCATTACTGTCCAAGTTAAGGCAAAAAGTGGCGACTGACTGCGAACAAGAGGCATATCGTAAAACCGACGCATTACGTCACCTTCTTTGGTAATTTCAGTACGTGCTAAAGTAACCCGGACTTGTGCTTCTAAAATCCAATTTTCCCGTTCGTTAGCAACCCGAAACATGAGAGTTGGGACATCGTTATATGGTGTAATAACTGCAATATTGCTAAACATGACTCGTGCTCTAGGAAGCGAAAATCGAGCAAACATTAACCCACTTCCCATTGCCAGTCCTATCAACCCCAGTAATGATTCAATAGTGACTAAGAAGTTTGCATACGGTGTTTTGGGATACATTGCCCCATAACCAATTGATGCCATTGTCTGAACACTAAAGAAGAAGGCGTCAAAAAAGTTACCCGGACGCGCATTTTCTATACCATCGCCTCCAATAATATATGCCAAGGCAAATAGGGCGTTGGCTATGATATACCCCAAACTAATGACTAGTAAGGTGTAATACCAAGGAAGAGTGAGTAGTAAATGGTACGGATCGTGCCAATGTTTGTGAGAGATTCCTTTACGCACGACGTTGAAACTTCCATGCCGATTCACCATGCGGCGACTGACTGGGGCTTTTCGACGGGCTGTTTTCATTGGGTTAATTACGGTAGCAAGAACCAAAGATCGGCAATTTTATTATCTAATTAAGAGGCTTCCAAATAAAAAAATCTCCTCAAATTTCTTGTGGTACGGGCGTCCCGCCCGTTAGCCAGAGGGCAGGCGTTAGCCAGAGGGCAGGCGTTAGCCAGAGGGCAGGCGTTAGCCAGAGGGCAGGCGTTAGCCAGAGGGCGGGCGTTAGCAAGAGGGCGGGCGTTAGCAAGAGGGCAGGCGAGGACGCCCGCCCCACAATCACCGGAGAATTTATTTCTTGGACATCCCTAAGTCCGCGTTGGCGGACGAGCGTTTGTATAGCTGCGATTTCCAATCGCTAAGGCTAAAAAGGGATTGATTGGGAAATTACTCTCCTTTTTCTATTGCACCCAAAGCCTTTAAAGAAGCTTTTTCTGCGTCTGTCAAACCAATAATATTTGTAATTTCCATGCGTTCGTAAACCCGATCGGATTTAATTTGCCGCAATCGGCTACACTTTTGGACATCCCAAAGTTGAATGTTCTCATCTTCACTACCACTTGCTAAGAGCCGACCATCAGTACTAAAGGCGACGGAACGGATTGCTGCTGTGTGTCCCCGTGTGAGGGTATCCAGACAAAAACCTGTCTTGACTTGCCATAATTTAACGGTTCCGTCACCGCTACCGCTTGCAAGGGTTTGCCCATCCGGACTAAAGGCTACTGAATAAACTTGTTTGCTGTGTCCTTCCAAGGTATGGAGACATTTACCTGTTTTGATGTCCCACAGCCTAACCGTTTGGTCTTCGCTACCGCTTGCTAAAAATTGTCCGTTGGGACTAATTGCTACCGACCAAATTAAATCTCTATGGTCTTCTAAAGTGTCAATACACTCACCTGTATGAAGATCCCAGATCTTGACTGTACTGTCAGCACTTCCACTGACAAGTGTGCTCTCATCAAGACTAATTGCTACTGTCCAAACCCAATGAGTATGTCCTTCTAAAACTTTCAGACACTCACCTGTGTGAGAATCCCAGATTCGTACTGTTTTGTCTTCGCTACTACTAGCTATAATTTGCCCGTTTGAACTAAACACAACTGTCCACACCCAGTTACTATGACCTTTGAGTGTTCGGATACATTTACTGTTGCTAATGTCTGTAATATCCCAGAGTTTTATGGTATTGTCACCACCTGCACTAGCAAGAACTCGTTCATCAGGGCTAAAAGCAACGGAACGCAGGCGTCCTTGATGTCCTTCAATGGGGAAACATTCTCCTGTACCTAATTTCCATAGCTTTATTGTCGGCTCATCACCACCACTTGCTAGAATTTCGCTATTGGGACTAAATGCAACTGAATAAACGCCACGGGTATACGCTTGCAAAACATACAAGCAATTTCCTGTGTCTACATCCCACAGTCTTGCTGTTTGATCGTCACTACTGCTAATTAAAGTACGTCCATCGGGACTAGATGTAAATGCAATCGCCCACACTTGACTGTTATGCCCTTCTAAAGTCCTCAAACATTCACCTGTACGAACATTCCAGATTTTAATGGTGCGATCTTCGCCGCAACTCGCAAGACTTTTTCCATTTGGACTAAAGCGGACTGAATAAACTATTTTCTGATGACCAATGAATGTTTTCAGGCATTTTTCTCGCTCCACATCCCAAAGTTTAACAGTTCGGTCTTCACTGCTACTAGCCAATAGTTGACCGTTTGGACTGAAAGCAACAGAGTAAACCTCACCACTATGCCCTTCTATAGTTTTCAGGCATTCACCAGTGTTAATATCCCATATTTTAATCTTACCATCAGCACTGGAACTGGCTAGTATACCATTGTCAGTGGGACTAAAGGTCACTGACCAAACCCAGTCCTCATGACCGTTAAGAGTTTTTATGCATTCTCCTGTACGAACATCCCACAGTTTAATGCTTTCGTCTTCACTACCACTTGCTAAAATCCAGCTATTAGGTTTGAAAGCAACAGTATACACTTTATTAGTGTGTTCGCTCAGAGTTTTTAAACATATACCCGTATGCACATCCCACACTTTGATGGTGTAATCTGCGCTACCACTTACCAAAAGTTGACTATCTGCACTGAAGGCAAATGCCCAAACCCAAGCAGTGTGTCCTCTAAAAATACGAATTTGTTTAATATCTACAGTCCGCCACAGACGAACTTCTCCACTAATTGTACCAATAGCAAAATACTCCCCGTTGGGGCTAAATCTCACTGATACTAAACTCGACATTGTTTCAGTAAATACCGAACCAGTCAAGTCGGCGTTTGTAAAGCTGGTATCCTGTAATTTAACGTTTTTGAGATAGGCTTGCCAAATAGTTAAGTCTGAAAAATCACGTCCACTTAAGTCAATTTGAGTTTTGTGGATCTGAATTTGACGCAATAAATTGATTAAGTTCCCAGCAGCATATCCCTTTTTTAAAGGATTATATGTCTGTAAATTCGCTAACATTCGACGTAGATGAGACTCTAATTGGTCGCCAAAAATGTTAAGTAGTTTATTTTTTAATGGCTCCAGAATCAGTTTTTCCTGAGTTTTGTGGATATATTCGAGAGATCGTGCCTTCATCAATGGGTAAGCATTCAGAAATTCATTGGTTCTTCCTTGGCTGATTTCTTCAAAAGCTTGCTCTATGATTCGTTCTGTCACATATTCCATGACCACAGACTGTTGACGAAAACTACCCAAACCCGCTTCTTTTTCGATTAGCGATCGCCGCAGTAAAGACTCTACAGCTTCTAACACTCTAGTTGCGGGTTCTGAAGTAATTAAATTTGCTTTTAATTCTGTAAATGAAACATATTCGCGATGAATTGCCAACCAGTACATCAGTTGTTTCTCTAATTCTGACAGTCGATTAAATTGCTGGTCTAAAAGAGACCGAATATCACCATAAACGGCTGTTTCCTGGTGAATTTGGTTTAAAAATTCAGCAATATTATTACTAAATAAATCATAAACAGTGGTAGCGACTATCTTTAAGGCTAGTGGGTTACCGGAGTATCTCTCTACTAATTCCTGTAATTGAGCATCCGAACAAGAAAATCCCTTATCTTTCAGCATTGCCCTTGCTTCTTCCAAATTCATTCCCAAAAGGTGCAACACCTTGACTGGTAAATTTTTCCCTTCCAATATTGCAACTTGCTTGGGCTTCTCTCGACCAATAAGCAAAAGACAACTTTCATGTCCTGCTTCGGCTATTTTCTTAAAGAAGTAGCCATACTTTTCATATCCTTCTTCATACTCACCCGCCCTTTCATATGCCCTACCTTTACCACTGCGAAGCACGGTTTCCACTTTATCTAAAACGATCAAACAACGGTGTTCTCTCAAGACATTGATCAACCACAGTATTTTGCTGTTGTCATTGTCTGGCAACTCGTGTTCTGGATCTTTCGGTAGAAAGCGGAGTAGCTGTGTGAGAATATCACTTATAGGTGGAGCACTGCTCAGCGATCGCCAAAAGAGATAATCAAAATTTTCCTGTACTTTTTTGGCAAGCTGTGCTGCTAAGACTGTCTTACCTATACCTCCTATTCCCAACACTGCTACCATCCGACAGCGCTGAGAATTATCCCCCACAATCCACTGTTCTAGCTTAGCAATTTCCTCTTCGCGACCCCAAAAACCATCTACATCAACAGCCTCACCCCAATCTTCTTGAGGTATCTTGCCAACAGCTACATTTATATTTGCTTGATTTTGGTATTGAGCTATGAGCTGTTGCCTGAGGTTGTTGAGTTTTTTGTTCCCGCTCCCCTCTATACCAAATTTACGGTAGCTTTCTCCCAATCTTTTTCTCACTGCTGCTTGAGAAATTTCTAATTTGGAAGCTATTTCAGTACCTGAAAAATTACTTAATGCCAACAATAAAGCATCTAACTCTGTTTTAGTAACACCAGATCTGGTTGCTACCTCTACGATAAAAGTTTCTGGAAGCTGAGACATATTGGTAGCGTTTTCCATGCGATCTTTACTCCACACAACATATTAGTATGTGAGATAACTTTTTATAACATAGTTGAATAGTTGAGAAAAGAGTATTTTTAACAGTGACCAGTGACCAGTAATCAGTGACCAGTGACCAGTAATCAGTTAATCTCTATACTGATAAGTAGAGGATTAGAACAATAAATTAATTTCTTTTTTTCCATAAATAGATTTAGGGGCTTGTACCGTCTGCGTAACTGGTCAGGACTTAATCTCTCAATCTGAGAATTTTATTGACTCGCTTGTTTTCTCACACAGGAATTAGGGATGAGAGCTTAGTTTCCCAATCACTGGTTACTGGTCACTGGTTACTGAATTATAGCATCGTGAGAAAAACTGTAGCTAAACTATAAAATAATTTACATCATGTATACCTTAAGGTAGATTCAAGCCTAAATACTTGCCATGAAAAAAAAATATATAGTATATTACAGGCAAGTTATATATATGTGAGGTAACAACATTCGGAGTGTTACCTTGGGACATAAATAATTTGCAGCTTTCCACCCACAGATTGAGTAACTGTAGTCGCAATCAGCAGTCAACGTTATGGAGGAACTGATATGACCTTCTCACGCTCAAGATTTCCTGAATTCTTCAGTGATTCTCATGGCATCAGAATGCACTTAAAGATTGAAGACAAACCTCTGGACGCGTTGCCTCTGGTTAGGCTGCAAGATGAAGGAAATATTGGCATTTTTCCGCAGCAAACTTGCTCAATTGAATTGCACCCAGTTTTTTCTCACCTTAACTTTTTACTCATTGAAACCTTATCCGTGACACAACACGGTGAGTTTGTTATCCGCAGCAAAAAAGGCAATTACGAAACTATCGTTGAACTGGGTGGACACATTAGCCAACGCTATCATCTTAGTACACAAGAACTAGATAAAATTCAGCAGACCTACGAAAAAGTTCTGGAAAATTGGGTGGGATGGAGGCTCAGCCACAAAAATCGCTCTTGAAGATATCCAGCGCAGCTATATAACAGTTGAGAAAACTGATAGCTTGGGCGAAATTGAAAACACAACTAAATATTTGTAGTTTGTTGAGACATACGGGCTTTCAAGAAACGAGAAGTTTACAAGCCGATGAAGTGATTCAATCACTCATCGACTTTTTTATTTAACTGCTTTCTCTTTATCCCCTACTCCCCACTCCCTACTCCCTACTCCCCATTTTTAAACTGAGGTTATCATCATGAACAACGATCGACACAGCCGTTTATTTAACTTGGCTTCTAGGTTCCTCAAATATTTTTTCCTGTTTCTATTTGGGTTTGCGATCGCCTACGTTTTATCACTGACTTTTGGTGCAGCAAGTTTTGCTATATTTCTACTGAGGTTTGTGATTGCTAGTGTTTGGCGCTTGGGTCTTCTCTTGCTTTGTTTAATAGCAACAACAGTTATTATTGAATCAATACGCTAGAAACACGCATAAGTACTTAGAATTACTCTAGAAGCTCTCCAACTGCCACACTACCACTGGTTACAATCCGTGCCAACACACCAGTTTGCGTATGTTGAAAATTTTTTTGTAGCAAAGGAAGTAAGGCAGTGTCTCTCTCTCCTGTTTCAGGATTCACCTCTATATTTAAGCATCGACGGATTCGGTCTGTAACAACAATTCGGGCTGTACCGAGTTGCATTTCTTTTCCCAACCAGTCAAATTCTCCCCAAGCAGGGACACCATCTAAAACAATATTGGGACGGAAGCGGCGCACATCTACTGAACGCCCAGCTAACTCACTCAAGTTGTCAATAGTTGCTTGACTCACTAAGGAAATATGTACCGCTTCTCTGTCTGGATAGCGAGTTTTGCCAAAATCACCCACAATCTTTATGGGTGTGCGATGTGGGTGTCTGGCGGTTTGACTGGGATAAATTCCTGCTAAGTACCCGGTGAAAAAACTACCAATGCGATCGCGTCCAGTGGGGCTATGTGTATCAGCAACTAATAACTCCACGCCTTTACGTTTGACTGTCAAAATCCCTGTTTCTGGCTCATAAGAACAATCGAGTGCTGCTAGGCCCGACCAATCATTTTGCATGGCAAAGTGTTGCTTCTTCATCCACGGGACTGTTGTGGGTTCAAAGTATTTGCCCTCATCATCAAACATTAAGGCAAAAGCTCTATCTCCCGGTATGCCATGTTCGGAGCGCAACTCAACGCGATCGCACTTTTGGGGAGTTAATCCTTTAAATGGGTGAATAAACAACTGTTTGACGCGAATCATTTGAGGGGTTAGTTGTTAGTTGTTAGTAGTGGTAGAGCGGTGGACTGATAGATATAGCGCTTTTCACTTGAACCCAATACAGTTCTTGTGGGGCGGGCAAGATGCCCGCCTAAAACGGGCGTCCCGCCCTTTCCACAAAATCATTATTAATGTATTGCAGCCAACTGAAAACCGCTATATAAAGGGAGTTCCTAAATATTACTTTTAATGTAAAGTTTTATCAAGAAGTGGCAAGTTTTACGTAAACCTTGCATTCTTTTACAGAAAAATAGACGGAAGTTGACTTGAGCTTTCACTAACTGTTTGTTTCAAGCATTCTGGAAAAATGACGGATGGGCTACAATACAACAGATAGCTGAGTATTATTAAGAAGAGAAAGGTTATTGGTGTTTATTTCGATCCCACCAGCATTACCCACACCTGTTTTCTCAACATCGTTAAAAATTCCGGTGGCTTCATTCTTATTTCCACCGTCTGCTCTGATAGTACCAGTCGCATTAACAATCACACGTCCACCATTCCCCTTTCCAAAGATACTTGCACCAATTTGTCCACCATTAGTGAGAGAAAGGTTATTCGTTTTTATTTCGATCCCACCAGCATTGCCAACACCTGATGAATTAACATTGACGCACCTCAGAACCTACCAGTGCTAAAGTGTTTCCTTGCGGAACCTGAAGAACAGTAGATTGAGTTCTGATGCTTCCAGAATTGTCTCCAAACTGCAAGCCATTGGGAACTTTTACTGTTAACAGTGGCGGTGCTTGCGGATTTGTAGTGCTAAACTCAAAATTTTGATCGAAGACTAGACTATTTGCCGTACTTGCTAAAAATGAACCACCCACATCCAATCGGGCATTCTGTCCAAAAATAATGCCATTGGGATTTATAAAGAACAGGTTGGCATTACTCAACACACCGAGTCTCCCCAGAATGTTTGAGGGATTACTCCCAGTGACGCGACTGAGAATGTTTGCAATGCCTACTGGATTTGAAAAATAAGCACCTCTACCTTCACCAATATTGAAGTCCTGAAAACTGTGGAACAGGTTTGCCCCTCTTGTAGCACCTCCATCAATTCGATTGCTGGGTATCCCTCTGATAACGACATTGGGAGTCACGACTGAACTTTCAGCCCCCAGAGTGTTATCCGGAATGATTTGTGCTTCTGAACAATTAGCTGACAACACGATCGCGCTACCTACTATACCCAATCCACAAAACCAGCGCCCACTCAAAGACTTGACAAACATCGCACCCTCCGTTGATACCTACCACCAGTTCTCATTCTCAGGGAGTTTTTGATTTTTGAGAAGATATTTAGTGACTTTTTTAACCAACAAAAACTTTTCTGTGCGGCGTTGCACAGTATAACACAGGCTAGCAAGGACTTATGTTTGATAGCGATCGCCTTTTTATGTGTAAAAAGTACATCTAGTGGAGTACGTGTCTGTTCCTGAGGAGCGTCCCACGGGCGGCGATCGCCCACAGTCTTGGGAAATGCGTAGACGGCGATCTGCGATCGCAGATCGGGATAAAAAATGCTCTGTATTTAGCGATAAAAAATACTCTGTATCTAGCGTTCGCGTAGCATGCCTTGCACATAGCGTGCCGACGCTCGTAGGCATAGTACTTCGCCACACTAAGTTTGCTAGGTAAAACCACATTCAAACTCATCATATGTCCCTCTTACTTTGTGCTATGAGCGTCTTTGTGGTTTTTTAATAACCTAGCAGGCGTTGGTGTGGTGGACTACTAGACTCACCGCTTGCTATTTATAAGGGACGGGCGAGGACGCCCATCCCACATTCCGGGGATGATTTCTTGTTTGCAGTTCCCTACTAATCAATCCCTATTTCTGTAAGAGTAGCTAATTTTTAGTGCTTACACTATCTGTGCCCAGGAGGGTGCGGAAATATAAACCTCCAACAGTCACTACAAACACAACATATCCAATGGCTTGCACGAGATAGAGATGTTCTCTGTAGCCAAACAAAGATTTAAGCACAACACCAGGAAATTCGCGATCGGGAAGAATATTAGCAGTGTTCCACACCATTGGACCAAGTATACAAGAGTGGATTTCGGTAAAGCGATCGTAATAGAAACAGAAACTTTCAGAAGCAGGATTACTAATGGCAAAAGCCGCAGTTGCGCGATCGAACTTAAGCAACGCTGTTGCAACTAGCCCAGCTACAATCAGTACCAGTAAAACACCTATGACCTGAAAAAACTGCCGAATGTTGATTTTAACACCCAACTTAAATAACAGTACACCTATGATGGCTGCCACTATGATACCAGCAATAGCACCAATAGCAGGAATGAGACCTTGTTGAAAGTTAGCAGCAATAAACAGTACAGTTTCAAAGCCCTCACGTACAACAGCAATTAAGATGAGAGTAAAAACACCCCAACCAGCATTTAAGTCTTGTTTTAAGGCTCTAGAGAGAGATCCCTCAACTTGAGCTTTCATGTATTTAGCTTGTTTGGTCATCCAAATCAGCATCCAGCTAAGCATGATAATCGCCAATACGCTAAATACACCTTCCATCAATGGTTTAACTACAGGGGTATACTGAGGATTAATTGCGGTTAGGGCTTGGATAACCCAAGTGAAGAGAAAACCTATCAGGGCGCTGATAGCAACACCAGTAACAATACCAGCATAAACCCATGGATTAAGGCGAGATTGCTTTGCTTTGTCTAGCAAAGCCAGTACGATCCCAACAACAAGAGCGGCTTCCACTCCTTCTCGGAGTGTAATGACAAACGTAGGTAAGGCAGAACTAATATTCATGGAAAAAAGAAATTGATTCAGAATTCAGGAACTTATAAATAGAGAGTATCCCAATTTGAAAAAACACCAAGTGATTGGAAATCACAGCTACACAAACGAAGTCCGCCTACGCGGACTAAATCATAAGGGGATATTATTGGTCACTGGTCACTGTTTACTGGTCAGCGATCGATACTACTTGGATAAGAATTTTTGTGGGTTGGGAGCGCTGGGGAGAAATTCAACAAATGCCTGTCAATGTTGGGTTTCGTTCCTCAACCCAACCTACTGGTCACTGTAAAAAACCCCTTAATAACCGAATTCGGTTATTAAGGGGGTGCATTTAAAACTGGGAGAAATAAAATGCCATATGTTGTGCAAAGAGAACGTTATTTGAGAGAAGGTTGTTTAATGACCTCCTCTTTAATCAAATAGTTGACATGAGATCTGAAAAAATCTTCCTGATGGATTGGAATTGTAGCAATATGATACATGACAGGTATGAGAGCAAAAATTCCTATCAACATCCACATATTTTTCTGTATTATTCCAATCAAGCTTTGTTTTGTTGGTCTCTGCATTCCTCAATTCCTTCATGCATTTTTATTGGACTATTTGTAGAGATGGGAATAGAGGATGCCAACTCATAGCAGTGGCAACAATGACTAAAAGTAACATCCAAACAAATATTGTTTTGGTTCTAATTGGTTGGTTTCTCCACATAAAAGAGAGAACTATCCAACTGATAAACCACCCTACCAAAAACAGCATTGCTTTACTGCGATAGACCAGAACTTTGGAAATATGTAAATGTTTTGGAAACTCCCCAAAACCTGAATCAACACGCGAATCTCGCACCATAATAAATCCTCATTTGGTGTTCAAGAAGCAGCTATTGATGATGGAGGAAAACCTTTAATCAGCAAACAGTGAACAAACAACAGATATAAAAGCTGATAACTGAGAACTGAACACTGGGAACTGTCAAAAGAAGCCCTCTCCCATTAGGTAAATGGGTTCCCTGATACTTAAGAGAAACTTCACTTAGGGAGCACGCACTTTACACGCGCTTTACACACTTATCTGAGAATACATACTTTTACGAAAAAAATCTACCCTCAAAAAATTAATTAATTTATAGCTTTTCGTAAAAATGATAATTTTTGATTATTATTGACTAAAGTTCTCCTCGCTTGTGCTTGGGAACAGGGATGGGGAACCTCTGCCGCTCATAATTCTTCTTGAGTTAGAACCCGCACCGATTTAAACTTAAACTTTTAGCTCAATCGGTCAGAAGCCCTGTGTGTGGTGATAACCTATTCAACGGAGAACCAATAGAAACTCATCACATAGTACCTGTGGCTGAGGGTGGTTCTGACGACTCAGAAAACCTCAAGCACTTACACACTCCGTGTCACAAGCAGGTACATTCCAAATCCAAGATAACTAGCTTGAAGTAAGGCTTGAGCCGTGTGATTGGAAACAGTCACGCACGGTTCTTAGGGGAGGGGCGAGGGGCGACCCTCAAACCTTACCCGCTTACGCATCTGCAGGTACATATTGTGTCAAAAATGGCTCTTAAATTAAAAAACTCATCAAACTTTGTAAATCTTATCTTAATAGCAGCCGTAAGCTTCTACTTAATTGTGTGCCTACCCAAACCAGCTTACGCTATGCATATTATGGAAGGTTTTTTACCATTGGGGTGGGCAATTTTCTGGTGGGTAGTAGCACTACCGTTCTTTGTTCTGGGGTTGCGATCGCTAACTCGCATTACCAAAGCCACTCCAGAACTAAAGTTACTCTTAGCATTGGCCGGAGCTTTTACCTTTGTACTATCAGCATTAAAAATGCCCTCAGTAACAGGAAGCAGTTCCCATCCCACAGGTACGGGATTGGGTGCAGTCCTCTTCGGACCATTAGCCATGTCAGTGCTGGGTAGTTTAGTTCTGTTATTTCAAGCACTGTTGCTAGCCCATGGCGGCTTGACTACACTAGGAGCCAATGCATTTTCAATGGCGATCGCCGGACCATTCGTCGCTTTTTGGGTGTATCGCTTGGTCATGCAAACTGGTAAACAAAGGTTAGCGATATTTCTAGCAGCATCTCTAGCAGATTTGATAACATATCTGATTACCTCCATACAATTAGCTTTAGCATTTCCAGCGACTACAGGTGGTTTTATCGCTTCATTTGTCAAATTTGCTGGAATCTTTGCTGTCACGCAAGTACCCTTAGCTATTAGTGAAGGATTGTTAACAGTGTTGGTATGGAACTGGCTTTTTAGCTATGGTCGTGAGGAACTAAAAATGTTAAATCTAATAAACAGTGACCAGTGACCAGTGACCAGTGACAACTAACAACTAACTACTGACCAATGAAAAAATGGAATAACTGGCTATTGCTACTAGCAGTAGTTGTATTAACGATCGCACCGTTGATTGTAAAGCAAGACTCGGAATTTGGCGGTGCAGATGGTCAAGCAGAAGAGGCTATCAAAGAGATACAGCCCCAGTATAAACCTTGGTTCAATCCTTTAATTGAGTTGCCTGGGAAAGAAGTAGAAAGTCTATTGTTTGCCGTACAAGCAGCAGCAGGCGCAGGTGCAATTGGCTATGTTATTGGATTATATAAGGGGCGTTCGGAACTCAGTAAGAAGGAGAATGAAAATTCACATTGATACATTAGCTTATACTAATCGCTTGCGTTGGTTGCCACCAGAGCAAAAATTACTATTTGCTACTGCTCTGTTACTTATTTCTACCGTTGCCCATCCACTTGTTCAAGTTCTGATTGCGGTTTGGATAAGTATTTGGATAGTGCTTTATGCAGGAATTCCTATTAAAACTTATTTGAACCTAGTTTATTTTGCCGCTTTATTTTGGCTGACTAGTTTTCCAGCTTTAGCCATCAATGGAGTTGATATTGCTCACATTCATATAGTGCAGCAAAGCGACTCAATTTTTGGTGTCACTTTTGGTTCTTATTATTTATATATTAGTCATCGGGGTATTGAGCAAGGATTAACCATTTTGTCGCGATCGCTTGCCTCTGGTTCTTGCTTGTACTTTATTATACTCACTATTCCCTTCACCGAACTGTTACACATTTTCCGTCGTATGGGAGTTCCAGTGCTTGTAACTGAGCTTTTATTACTCATGTACCGCTTTATTTTTGTACTATTAAATACGGCGACTGAGTTATGGATTGCCCAACAAGCACGTGGCGGCTATCGTACCTTTTCCGTTGGCATGAAAAGCTTGGCGCTGTTGATAGGACAGCTGCTCAATCGAACTATAAAGAATTATCGTCAAGTTTCTTTAAGTCTTGCAGCACGAGGTTTTAGTGAAGAATTGCGGGTTTGGCATCCCCATCGCTATCATCAATCCAAGCGCTTTATTATGGAAGCAATTTTTGGCTGTGCATTATTGATCGGTTTGGAATGGGGATACTATGCAGGAATGGTTACTCGAATTTGAGCAAGTTTACTATACCTATCCAGGCGGAAAACAACCTGCCTTGAATGGACTAACACTTAGAATTCCTGCCAATAAAAGATGTGCATTAATTGGTCTGAATGGTTGTGGTAAAACCACACTATTTTTGTTAGCTAATGGTTTATACAAAAGTCAAAAGGGAAGCATACTTTGGAAAGGTAACCATCTCAAGTATGACCGCAATTCTTTAATACAATTAAGACAAAAAGTCGGGTTGATTTTTCAAGATCCAGAACAACAGTTAGTTGCTTCTACTGTTGAGGAAGACATTTCTTACGGTTTATGTAACTTAGGGTTACCAGAAGCAGAAATTCAACACAAAGTTGAACAAGCTTTAGTAGAGTTTGGGTTAACTGAACTTGCAGAAAGACCAGTTCATCATCTGAGTTTGGGACAAAAAAAACGAGTTTCTATAGCAGATGTTATGGTATTACAACCTGAGTTACTGTTGCTAGATGAGCCTACAGCTTACCTAGATAAATTACATACCAGGAACCTAATGGTAACTCTAAAAAAGATTCATGTTTCTGGAACAACAACTCTGATGGCCACCCACGACTTAGACTTAGTTTACCGTTGGGCAGACTGGGTTTTTGTTATGGATAAAGGGCAACTTGTCTTAGAAGGAACGCCACAGTATATATTTGCAAAACAGGATATTTTAGAAGAGTTACAGTTAGGAGTACCGCTCATATATGAGCTATTATTTGCTAATGGGATCGTTGAAGAAGAGCCTGCGTTAGAACAGTTGCGACAACGAATCTTAAAGTCATTCCGTTATTTGTGACAGAAAACAACACCAAGCAATGTTCGTAATCGCGAAACCAATACTACTCGGATAAGAATTTTGTGGGTTGGGCTTTCCCCTTGGGGAAACTCAACAATGTCCTGTAAATGTTGGGTTTCGTTCCTCAACCCAACCTACGTATTTTCGGATTTTTACCCAAAACCTACGCAGTATTGATCGCGAAACGCTCGTCCGCCTACGCGGACTTAATATAAAAGTCCACGTAGGTGGACTTTGTTTGTATATGTATAGCCCCAGAATTCCATTCTTGCAGGCTTTTGCCAAAACGGGATGCTTCCATTCTGAGGGCAATCTGCCAAATTGGGATACTCCCTAAATTTTTGCTGGAAAAATTTGCCGCACGGTCAAATTTAATTCAGGAAAAGTCGGTGAGATCATGCGATCGTCTCCGCGAAACTGCGTCACTCGCTGATACTCACCGTCAATCAATTCATAAATCGAGAGAGTGGGCTGCTTGGGATTGCCGATGAAAAGTTTGCCACCCAAAGCAGCGTAGTCCGCAATCCAGTACTCAGGAATACCCATTTCTTCATAATCAGCGAACTTTTTCAAGTAATCATCACGCCAGTTAGTACTGACGACTTCAATAACCAGAGGAACTGATGCACCCTGAGTAACTGTTGATTCTTTTTCCCACAATGGTTCTGCTGCTAAATTTTCGTCATTTATTATCAAGATATCCGGTAAATACCCTGATTCACTTCCAGGTGGTTTTACTAGTGCTTGATTGGGTATGAAGTAAGGCAATTTCAACCGTTTATACTCAACAGTTAATTCAGAAGCTAAAAAACCTTTGATTCGTTCATGTGGTCCCGTTGGTTGCATCTCAACAATTACTCCATTATGCAGTTCGTATCGACCTACTTCAGGCTTCCATTTCAAAAATTCTTCAAAAGTGACTAATTTTGGTATGGCTTGGGTCATAGATATCTCCTTTTAAAAAGGAATCTTTTAATTTTAGCTGTTAGTGTACTGAATCAAGGTTTTAATTATTTTAAGAATTTGTCTAATTACAGATTTTGAACAACCGATCGCTGTACCGACGCTTTAGATGGAGCTGTAGGTGCGTGTTCAATGAGACAATAAGGACGACTGTAACTTAGAGGTGGTTCTAGAGCATGATCCCGCAAAAATTCCGAATTGTTCATCACCTTCTCAGTCTTACCATCAAACACAATTTGTCCCCTACTTAATACAATAGTCCGCGAACAAAGCTCTAAGGCTAAATCTAAATCGTGAGTGGCAATCAGTTGAGTAAGAGGTAAAGTTTGTAGTAAATCAATTAACTGACGGCGCGATCGCGGATCTAATTGAGCAGAAGGTTCATCAAATACCAAAACCTGCGGGTTCATAGCTAAAACCCCTGCGATCGCAATACGTTTTTTTTCACCCCCAGACAAATTATCAGTATTTCGCTGTCCATACCATTCTAGATCGATATCGACTGCTGCCATTGCTTGAAGAACGCGCTCTTTGAGTTCCTTATCTCGCAATCCCAAATTCATCGGACCAAAAGCAACATCTTCCCATACTGTTGGCATAAATAACTGGTTATCTGGATTTTGAAATACTAGCCCCACAAAATTCCGAATTTCTCGCAAATTTTCAGGTTTGACAACCCATTCACCAATAGTCACCTCTCCTTCTTGAGGCAAGATAATGCCATTGAGGTGATACTGTAAGGTAGATTTTCCCGATCCATTTGCTCCAATCAATGCAACTCGTTCTCCTGGTTTGATAAATAGATTAATTTCCTTAAGGGCTTGAGTCCCATCAGGGTAGGTATAGCTTAGATTTGTAATAGTGACTGGATTATGATGCATTGTTGAAGTGTTAGTTGTTGGTTGTTGGTTGTTAGTTGTTGGTTGTTAGTAGGGGCGCAAGGCATTGCGCCCGTACAATAGTTAGCTACTAACCACTAACCACTAACCACTAACCACTAACCAAATAAATAACTTGTCCAAAAAGTGACACAATTAGCGTTAAAGTGAGAGCGATCGCATCACGTCGTCCACCCTGCGGTACTTGTTCTATTGGTGGGACTCCTTGATAACCGCGTGACAGCATTGCTTGATGGATGCGGTTACCTCGGTCGTAAGTGCGGATGAACAAAGATCCAATTGTGTTGCCAACGACTAACCTGATATTACTGTTGCTGCTCATAAGGTTGCGAGATGCGGCGGCTCGTCTCATGGTGTTAAACTCGTTAATTAAAACGTTAATGTAGCGATACATTGATGCCAAAATTGCTACTAACAGTGGTGGGGTTCGCAGTTCTATCAGGGCATTGAGTAGCGCTGGTACTGAAGTTGTTAGAGTCAGCAAATTCAACATCAACAGTGAGAGTAATGTCTTGAACGTTACACTACCCAAAACAATCAGCCCTAGAGTAGTGATTTGTAGCGGACCCCAAGCCCAAAGTACCGTATCACCTCTTCGGAATAAAGTTCCTAGAAGGACGACACCAATAAACCTGAACTCAACGGCTAACCGTTTCAATAGCACCCTGAGGGTAACTTGACTGAGTAATATGACGCCTACCACAGCCAAGCCATAAATTAACCAAGTCCACCAATGTCCATTCGGGGTTATGACTGTGGCAAAAACGAGCATCAACGTACATAGGATGCGAGTACGGGGAGCAAGTTGGTGCCAGGGTGTGAACTTTTTACTATCGACATCAAGAGCTATTGCCCCAATATGCAGCAGCATCTAACGATTTTTGCTTCCTTCATCTTTTGCTTCCTTCATCCTTCACAGTTTATACTTCATACTTCGTTGGAATCATCATACTCGGGGTGAGATGAACTTGAACCACGGACAACGAGTTTGCCAATTCCCCAAGCCAAACCAAAAGTTGCTAGAGTTCCCACTACCCCAGCAATGGGGGTAGCTAGACCTTCTGGGACACCTCTAAGAGCGTATTCATCAAAAAAAGAGTGGAAGGGAAGTTTTTTAGCTGGTGCATCTTCAACTGCTTTATCTTCAAATTTGAGATCCTGGGAGACTCGATCTAAGCCATCGGGATCTTTGCTGGCAAAAGGAGAGAGGAAAATTGCAATCAGTAGGGCAACACCCAAACCTGCTATGACGAAAGCACGATTGCGATCGCTTATCATATTGTGACTCATAAGATTTCTCAAATTACTCTCTAATCGTTATTGATGTGGAGACAAAGGTCGAGAGACAACAGATTTGCGTGGGGGATCGTAGAACATATCGGGTCGAGTCCGCCAAATAAACGAAAGTGAGATCACAGTGATTGCGGCTTCACCGATACCGATAAGTATGTGCCAAGTTGTCATTGCTGTCAATGCTACTGATAACGGAACTGTTCCA
This sequence comes from Scytonema hofmannii PCC 7110, assembly GCF_000346485.2. Classification (NCBI taxonomy): domain Bacteria; kingdom Bacillati; phylum Cyanobacteriota; class Cyanophyceae; order Nostocales; family Scytonemataceae; genus Scytonema; species Scytonema hofmannii. Next base: position 7,810,902 of record NZ_KQ976354.1, on the reverse strand, counting down.
GATATGGCTAGTTGTACTGCACACACAAGTGCGGCTACAACTACACTTGTCCAGGCTGCAACCGCCGCGCCAACCACCATGCCTGATAGTTTATTGCGACCTATGGCGATTCGGATAGCTTTGTATAAGTAATAACCTGCAAATGTCCCAATTAAGCCCATATTCAGGATATTAGCTCCTAACACTGTCAAACCGCCATCTTGAAAAAAGACGCTTTGGACAATAAAAACGGCTACCATCACCAAGGAACCAGCCCAGGGACCTAATAAAGCTCCCGCTAAAGTTCCGCCCAAAAGATGCCCGGAAGTGCCTCCAGGAATCGGGAAATTAATCATTTGAGCAGCAAAGATAAAAGCCGCACACACTCCCATAAGGGGTACAGCTCTTTCCTGGTATTCTGCTTGCGATTTTGACAGCGAAACAGCAATCAATGCGATCGCGATCGCCCAAGTTACAGCGATAACAGGTAAATTCAAAAAGCCATCCGGAATATGCAATCCTAGATGGAGTTGAAATATCCCATGCATCCATCCTGAGTATGAAATAAAAGCCAACACGATTGTATATCCGTAATTTAACGATTTTCTTTAGACAGATTATGCGATATCCGTAAACTTCTAGTTAAGCTTAGAGTTTCTTTAGATTTCAATGCGATGGGGGGGGATTTGGGGATTTTGGATTTTGGATTTTGGATTTTGGATTTTGGATTTTGGATTGGGGATAAGCAAAAAATTACCTTTTCATACCTAGGTTATAAGAAATTGCTTGCTAATTGATAACAATGACAGGAACAATGGTGAGAACCGTTAAATCTTTGGGTATTATTATCTGGGTTCGATCTATAACGATACTGAATATGTTTATCTTAAGTAAATATACTGTTATTTTTCCTATCAGCTTGAGTATTGCTTTTCTCATGACTGCTTGTAATGAAAGCAAAGTTAATCAGTGTCAACGATTGATGGAAGTGGTTAACAAAGGAACTGAGCTTATTGATAAGAATAAAGGGCAGCAGGTTATAACCAGCATACAACTATCAAAGGATTTGCAAGCTGTAAGTAAAGAGATTGAAGAACAGAACTTCAAAGATCCGAAGCTACAGGAATTTCAGAACCGTTTTGTCAAGGTGTTTGAGACTGTTAGCAAATCGATTGCTCAAGCAGGTCAAGCTTTGGGTTCTGCTAAGGTAGCAAAAAATTCATCAGAAGGTCGAGTCAAAATTCAAAAGGCGAGAGGAGATATCGATACAGCCCTGACAGCAGCAGCAAATGCTGCTAAGCAGTTAGATGGTGCGGCATCAGATTTGAATAAGTACTGTAACCAGCCAGAATAGAGCAAAGAGGGGTTAGGGATTAGGAAAGTACATTAGAAATTACGTATTATGCATTCTTACCTTCTCCTCTCTGTCTCTACTCAGTAATATTACTACTATCGCAGTGATATTTATTTAATCCAAATCTATAGCAACTGAAAAAAAACAGGCTATAATCGGTGGCTGAAACGATGCAATGTAGTTATCAAAAAAGGCAGAATATCCATGTCAGACCAATTTACGTTTACCGTCACTAATCAAACTGGACAAGCAATTACAGAGTTGTGGGCATCTGTTGATGATGAAGAGTGGTCTCAATTTACCCTGAGTGATGAGGGAATTCCCTCAGGTGAAACAGTCACAATTGCTTGGGCTGAATATACGAATGATTCGCCCTGTGAATGGTATATTAGTACTGTATTTGAAGATGAATCAGAAACTGAGCCAGTCCTATTTAACTTCTGTGAAGAACCGGATCTAGTCATCGAATAAGTTCTTCAAAAGGTGTGGGTGGGACTGTTGTTTATCTGGCGTTGCATACCATCTTTTCAACTGCACCACCAACATAATCAAAAACTTACTAGCTTTGAGCGCACTGATGCTCCTTATTTATTGATTCTTTAATATTGTTTGTAGTTCATAAAAGTTAGTATAAAGCAACTTGAAGATGAATTTTACGGGGCTTACGCAAAAATTGCTAGAAACTTTGATTTATCGAACCGCCAAGACGCCAAGAGCGCCAAGAATTCGTAGAGCGTGCGTAAGTTCTATTTTAATTTGAGCGCTATTTTCTAATAGGTAAGTACCGTTTTGCTATTACCCTATAGAATGTCATGTCATGTCCTAACTGCAAGCGGACGCAGAGGTGTTGTCCGGCTTTTTCTCTTGCGGTTATATTCTTCAACTACATTTTTGTAGTCAGAGCAATTGTATCTGTCAAAAATCTCCGCAAAAATATTGGGCATTTTTCTATAGGTCGAAACCTCTAAATCTCGAAGCAAGATGTCTATATATTTCTGGTAACGGGCGTTAACCCCAGATCCACGTGCGGGTTCAAAGTGGATATGTGCGTTTTTCCATTGGCGGACGTGTTCAATGTCTTGCTCCATCTTTTCGACTGAGGGCAATTCAAGCGCTCCTTCTAGATAAGCGCAAAGCCAGAGTGTGCCAATTTCGACGCCGGGTACGTGTAAAAACCCATGATTGAAACCTATAAAAGCAAGATTGGGGATTCTTGGGTGGATTAAGTGTCGGTAAAATTGTACACCATCCTTTTGAACCTCCAGCAGATGTCGATACTTTTCGGGCAGAAAGGGAAAAACTGGAGTCTGCGAACCTAAAGATAATACGACGACATCGCAGTGGATTTCCTCCCCCTGCTCCAATTTTATCGTTTCCTGAGAAAAACCGGACAATTTTGTATGATGTGGTTGTATCCGACCCTCAGCCACAAATCTATAATAAGCATCTGGTGCTAACGCCATGGACGAACGCATGTCAAGCACTAAAGAATGCGTCGGTTGTACGGCTTTTAATCTACTTACAGCAGCTTGGTCGAGACCAAAACCGATACGTTGAATTTGTAACCGCAAAATTAACTCGATCAGGCTCCAAAAACCGGAGACAATGAAATTGAGACGGCTATGGAGAAAGCGCTCTGCCATAGTTGGATGCGCCCAACTTGGGATCATGAAAGAATTTATCCGATTGAATAAGGCGTAAGTATAGTGGATACCCAAAATCCTTTGTGGCAAAAGCCATCTGGGTGTACGAAATACTTGGTGTACCTGCCGACCACGCTGCGCCGCCAGCACAGCCATGTCGATAGCGCTCTTCCCAAATCCTACAACAGCAACGCGCTTGTCATTGAAAATGTCGAGGGATTTGATATCTCGTTCTGTCACAACTTCACCAGTGAATTCCGCTTCTCCCGGAAATATTGGGCGATGTTTTCTCTGCGTATATTGACCTATGGCAACTACAACATATTCAAATGTGTCTTCGTGACAACCATCTTTGTTTTGGTATTGCACTCGCCAACCATCCTCAAGTTCTTCAAGTGCAAGAACTTCGTGTTTGAGACGAACATCAATCTGAAAATTATTGACCGCTGCACGCAAATATTGTAAGATTTGGGTTGATGTGGGATGTAAATCCGGCATGAAAGGCCAGGGAAAATCGGATAAACAATATTGTTCACTGATGCTCTGAAGGCGAACTTCCGGGTATGCTACAGCCCAAACACCACCAATCTCTGTAGACTTCTCAAAAACAACAACCTCATATTCCTTCTTTTTAAGTACGTTTGCTGCCGCAATTCCTGATATACCAGCGCCTATAACTGCAATTCGTTTGTTTTTTTGAGAGATCATATTTGATATTTAATATTTGCAATCATTGGATTTTTTTCAAGATATCCTGTTTTTCAGAGAACTTTTTCAACTTATGAAATAGCTTTACTTACAGCCATTTTCAGGTAAATAGACCACAGATGTAGTGGCGCAAGGCATTGCGCCACTACCAATAATGTGGTTCATTTAGGTGAAAACTGCTGTAATATTCTTTTTAAGGTATTGCATAAGTTATTAGCCTATTAGGATCTGTGTAAAAAGAACTTGAACACTTGCTATGTGAAAGCTAGATTTACAATCTATTTTAGATAAGATTTGTACAACTTATTTTTATATGATGCCTTAATCTATGGAATTTCTATCCTAATTGATACAATAATTAAAATTATTGATTATTAGTATATCGCTCTTCCATGACTTTCGTGAGCGAATAATCTAAAATCCTTGCAGTCACAAGCTTAGGGACTTCCAAGAAATAAATTATCCGGTGATTGTGGGATGGGCGTCCTCGCCCGTCCTATGCTAGTGGCGGGCGGGGACGCCCGCACCACAAGAAATTTTGGGATATTTTTTTATTTGGAAGTCCCTTATATAAAGTTGAGCGATGCCAAAAACCGTCGCCTTAGTTATCCATTAACGCTAAGTAGGCAGGTGAACCACCCGATGAATTTCTGGAAATCTCTAATGGTCTCAGCTTTTAGCCTGACATCAATGTCAGGGCTACTTTTTTGCTCTTGGTGTCTGCAACACAATTTTTATTATTAGTAATTATTAATACTTATTAATAAGCAATATTCCGGGTTGACAATGCCTCTCTCTGTCAAAAGGAATGTAAGTCTAAATTTATATATAAATACAATGAGCGACATTGGTCTGCTAATGGCAGGCGTGTTGGCAGCAGGGCAACCATCTGCCCCAAAACTGCCAGAGCAGCCACCAATTAAGGTAAAAGAAGCGGTGAACGGATCGGCGATCGCGGAGGGAACTCAAGTTATTCAACCTGCTGAAATGACACCACCCGAATTTCTACCACTGGATGGTAGTCCTCAATCTGCCCCGTTAGCCATAAAAATAGAAAGTAAAAAAATATTCAGTAATATTACGGAGAAAAAACATCCTCAAACCCCCTACAGCCTAGTACAAGCAGTAGAAGTACGGAGGGGCAAGGAAGACAAGGGGGACAAGGTAGAATTTTCTCCCTCACTCCCTCATTCCCCAGAAAACGATCCCATGTCCCAAGTGACATCTGTATCGCAACTTGGTGATATTCAACCCTCTGACTGGGCTTTTAGTGCTTTGCAATCTTTAGTAGAACGCTATGGCTGTATTGCTGGGTATCCCGATCGCACTTATCGAGGTAATCGAGCTATCAATCGTTATGAATTTGCTGCAGGATTAGCGGCTTGCTTGGAAAAAATCAGCGAATTGATTGGCAATAGTACAAAAGACGCTCTGACTAACGAAGATTTAATTCTGTTAGAAAAGCTGCAATTGGAATTTCAGGCGGAGTTAAAGACAATTCAAGAGCGTGTTGCTTCTTTGGAAGGCAGAACATCACAAGTTGCAAAAAACCAGTTTTCCACAACAACTAAACTTGTTGGACAAGTCATTTTTGGCTTGCAAGGCTCGAACAAAGCTGATATTGATTTGTTTCCTAGAGACGGTATACCCGAACGCAACGCACAAACAAATTTCACATTTGCAAATAACGTACAATTAACACTTGCGACTTCATTCACGGGAAGAGATTTACTCCTAACTGGTCTAACTGCGGGAAACTTAGGCTCTAATGCACCATTTGTATTTACCAATATGGGACGCTTGGGTTATGAACTAGACACAGACAAAGATTTAGTGCTTAACGAGTTGTCTTACCGATTCCCTGTCTCCAATAACTTTGGCATTGTCGTTGGTACAGCAGGTGTGAACCCAAGCAACACCTTCCGTGGTATAAACCCTTTAGAAGGTTCTGGAGAAGGAGCTATCTCTTTATTTGGTCAGCGCAATCCTATTTTGGCAATCGGTAACGGTACGGGCGGCATAGGTTTTGACTGGCAAATCAGCGATCGCATCAGTTTACAAGGAGTCTACAGTGCGGAAATACCCAGTTTTCCCAATAATGCTCAAGCTGGTGGACTCTTTGGTGGTAGATATACGGCTGGCGCTCAGTTAAGCCTTGCACCAACCAACAATATTGATGTAGGCATTCATTATCTTTACTCCCACTCTCCCGATGGCTTGTTAGGAACTGGTATCGGCGATGCTCAATTAATCTCTCCATTTGCACCACCCGTTGCCTTCAACACTCATGCTGTAGGAGCAACTGTAGCATGGCGCATCAATCCCAACTTTCAGTTAGGTGGTTGGGGAGGCTGGACTTTTTCCAATCCAGAAGAACTCTCTGGAAGCGTAAAAACAACCAACTGGATGGCATTTGCTGCATTTCCCAACTTACTCCGGCAAGGTAATCTCGGAGGAATTCTCGTCGGTCAACCACCCAAAATTACCTCCAGCACCTTACCAGAAGAATACAATCTTCCCAACTTTTCCGAAGGCGGAACACCAGGAGGACGCAGCGACAGTGCATTACACTTAGAACTTTTTTATCGCGCCCAATTGAATGAGTATTTATCCATCACTCCCGGCTTACTAGTTCTCTTCAACCCAGATCACAACTCAGCCAACGACACTTTAGTTATTGGAACAGTGAGAGCAACCTTCCGGTTTTAATTTCACACTTGTGTAAATGTAATCAAATGCTTTAAAGCATACGTAGACAATCAGCAATCAATCAACAGGCAACAAGGGTGAGTCCAACACATCCCATAGAATCAGACGTGATTTTTATGACTTTATAATCCACCAAACACATTCCCAATGCAATTCCTTGCGTCTGGTCAAAAACCAATTCAAAACGGCAACCGCATATATCCGCAAATACACGCAGATTCAAACTATCCGCGTCCATCAGCGTTCATCTGCGGTTCAAAAAACAAAATCTCTAAATTAGGTCTACTCCTCCTTAGCAGTTGTAGCCTAGTTTCAGCCATAATTAATTTAGAAGCTCCCAAAGCAGCCGCACAATTAACAATACAAAGCACAGGCAGACTCTCAGGCACTATTCAACTCCCCAGCTTTAACCCTAACTTCAACAACAGGGTCACCCGTATAGATACTGACTCCAACGGTACTTATATGCGAAATATAGGCACCAAGCAGAATCCTAATTTTGTCCCCATATACACATCTAATTTTGTTAAAGTTCAAACACGCGCCGATGGTAGCCTGGGGTACTACGTTGATTTTAAAGGAATTCCCGTCATCTCACTGGATGGCATTCTCTCTTCACCAGCACTATCAGATGGTCAGCTAACACCTTATAGCTACCAAGGCAAAATACCAGAAACAAAATTTCAAGGTGTCGTTCAAGATGAGTTTGGACTGACAAAAGCTTTTTACACTGGTGTTGTGACCGATCCAAAAACAGGACAGCAGTACCAGGGGACATTTGAAGTTAGCGGACAAGGACCTCGATATAGCGATCGCAACGGTGGTGAAAGTCCCACAGTCTTTGATTTGCGATCCGATATACCAGGTAAACCAAGCGTCACGTCCTTAAAAATGGCAAACAGCCCTTTAGTGAGATTGACGATTAAAGTACCTACAGACGCCACACCCATCGTTCGCAATCCCACACCACCGCCACCACCACCAGTTGTTAGTAATCCCACACCCCCACCACCCCTACCACCAATTGTTAGCAATCCCACACCAGCACCTACCACACCAATTGTTAGCAATCCCACACCACCGCCACCCCTACCACCAATTGTTAGCAATCCCACACCACCGCCCCCACCACCACCAGTTGTTAGCAATCCCACACCACCGCCACCCCTACCACCAGTTGTTAGTAATCCCACACCACCGCCTACTACACCCATTGTTAGCAATCCCACACCACCGCCTACCACACCCATTGTTAGCAATCCCACACTACCGCCTACTACACCCATTGCTAGTAATTTCACACCAGCACCTACTACACCCATTGTTGATAACAGCGTTGATAACAGCAATGTGATACCTTTGACCACACCCAGCATAGATGTCAACGAGCCTAATTCTCCATCACCCTCTACTTTGCCTCAGGTAGAGTTTAGCAATGGAAATTCCTTAAACACGAGTCGAACTGACCCCTCTACCCTTGCTTCCGCTATATGTTCGCGAGATAACATGAAAAATTCAACCCAGTGCAGGAAAAAAATATATATACCCAAACCATCAATCGGTCCCCGCAGTCGAGTGATGCTCCGTTGATGCCATTTTAAAAACTAAACTAAGTGGGTAACGAGTAATATAATAGCTAAGTAAGGGCAACATTCCAGAGATGAAACTTCTAATCTCGCAAAGTTGTCCTTATAGTTAGTAAGAAGAAGGTGTTTTCAATGCCCAAGGCCCAATGCCCAATTACCTGATGACGTTTTGTCAGATCATCAGCTAGCTTAAAAATACATGGGGTCTTTAAACCATTTACACGCTTTTTAGGGAAGCAGCTATGAAAGAGGAAATGATTGAATTGATAGCCAGAGTCATACAAGTCCTGCAAATTAATATGCGTTGGATGACTTGGAATCTATTTCTGGCATTTATACCATTGGCTTTGAGTGTGTGGCTATTTCGCGTTAAGCGAGGACGGTCTTGGGTTTGGTGGCTGGGATTCCTAGTTTTCTTTGCTTTTCTACCTAATGCCCCTTACTTGTTAACCGATGTCATCCACTTGATAGATGATGTCCGTACAATCCAATCCATATGGATGATAACCCTTGTACTCATACCACTGTATCTACTAGTCATCTTAGCAGGATTTGAAGCTTACGTTATATCTTTAATTAACTTAGGTTATTACCTACATAGGATAGGCAAGAGCCAATGGATTTTAGGAGTTGAGATGGCGACTCATGCTCTCTGCGCCATTGGGGTGTATTGGGGGCGATTCTTGCGTTTTAATAGTTGGGATTTTGTCACTCAATTGGATACTGTGCTGACCAAGGGTATAGAAGAAATTTTGGGCAAACAACCTTTAGTTATTATTGCTATTACTTTTGGAGTACTAGCAGTGTTGCATTGGATTATGAAACGCGTGACTTTGGGGTTTACCAGCCAAGGCAAAAGTGATATGATTACAAACCCAAAGCACGTTAACCCAGATCCGCCTAATATTTAGTCAGCACCCCGCACGCTTAGTGACGGGGCTTCATGCCCCGAATATTTAGTTAGCTGACCCCTTCGACCCAATTCATCCAGCACAAGCTAGACAACTTCTTAGAAATAGTAAAGCTGCAATATTTCGCAAATTTCCGCGTATAATATCTATGTCCATCTAAACAAGCTATGATTTGTAATGAGTGACAAAGAAGCAGTGCTTGAACTTGTAAAGCGTTTACCTACGACCATATCTTTGCGCGAAATAGTGCGGAAGATAGAGTTTATTGCGGCTGTTAAAGAAGGTTTAGACGAAATCGATCGGGGACAGGGTATATCTGTGGAGTCCGTAGAGCAAATGATGGCAGAATGGACTACAATGTAATATTGTCTCCGAAAGCACTTGGAGATTTAGAAGCGATTGTTCGGTCAGATGGTGCCGGAATTCAACAGTTCTGATATTCGGCAAGTTATTCTCAAGCCATATCGTATTGTGTATCGAGTCGAAGAGGATAAGAAGCAAATTAGTGTTGCTCGGTTCTGGCATTCATCCCAAGAAAATCTGGAACTTTGAAGGAGATGGCGCGGTTTGAGCATTACACCAATTATAGCTCGCTTACTAACGACTATATGGTTTAAATCCTTTTTGTCTGTTTTCCTGTCACTACATTTAGATTCTTCTGACTTATTGTGTCAAGCCTAATTGAGATAGCTAGTTTTGTGATTAGTGCTCTAGAGAACTGGCGGAAAAAAAAGGACAGTTAAATGCCAGAAGATAAGGGAATAAGGTCGGGAAAAAGTTTTACATCTATTGCCTGCCATAAGAAAGATGAAACTTCACGTTATTTGACGTGAAATAAAGCCAGATTGAGTAATCTGGGAAAAACATCCCATCAGACCGTTGGAATAGTAGCGGTCTAATTTGGGATGTGTGTTCTCATCCTTAGGAGGTATATAGCATGGCATTAATTTCTAGAGAGGAAATCAAGACATTACTAGAACTGCCAAGACAAAATTCTGTTTCAATTTATATGCCAATCCAAACAGCCGGACCGGAGGTAAGACAAAACTCTATTCGGTTTAAAAACTTGGTGAAAGATGCTGAAGCTCGCTTAATTGATGCTGGAATTGAGCATAATGATGCTGTTGCATTACTAGCAAAATCCCATTCACTCGATCAGACAGATTTTTGGGAACAAACAGGAGACCAAGGACTGGCAGTTTTTATTTCCAATGACGTTTTTCGCTACTATACTTTGCCTCTAGAATTTGATGAGATGGTTGTGGTAACAGACAGATTTCATATTAAGCCACTGCTACCAATTTTAAATGGCGATGGGCGTTTTTATCTCTTGGCTTTGAGTCAAAAAGATGTCCGGTTCTTTGAGGGCGATCGCTACGGTCTTCAAGAAGTCGAGGTAGAAAATATGCCGTCTAGTTTAGATGAAGCTCTCAATTACGATGAAACTTCCCAAGACGGTCAGTTCCGTATTGGGACTTCTAAAGGAGGAACTTCCAATTCTTTTCAACAGCCCGGAGCTTTTCACGGACAGGGTAGCCCTGACAGGGATAAACACCAGGAAAGCATCCTGCAATTCTTCCACGCCGTTAATGGTGCATTGCAAGAGAAACTCCGAAACCAAACAGCGCCTTTGATGCTGGCTGGGGTAGAGTACTTAATGCCATTGTACAGAGAAGCAAATACTTACCAGCATTTAATAGAAGATGGTATCTCTGGGAATCAAGAAATTCTAAGTGCAGATCGACTGCACGAACGCGCTTGGCCTATTGTTGAGCCTCTTTTTTATCGATCGCAGCAAGAGGTTGTGGAAAGATTTAATATGCTTTATGGTTCCAACACTGGCAAAGCATCCAACGACCTCAAAGAAATCATCCCTGCAGCTTATTACCAAAGAATTGATTCTTTAATAGTTGCAGCCAACCGGGAGCAATGGGGACTTTTTGACCCGTCTTCAGATACAGTTTTCTTGCATCAAGAAGAAGAAACTGGTGATGACGATTTATTAGATTTTGCCGCAGCCTACACTTTGCTTAACGGTGGGACAGTTTACACTATTGGCACGGAACAAATTCCGTTTAGCACGCCTGTAGCAGCAATTTTTCGTTATTAATCTCTGTTGTATGAGATGTAGGCAAAACAGATTGTAAGAGCTATTTATTCTTTCAATTTAGAGATTTTGACCGTGGCTGTGTGTATTTTCTCAACCTGCCACGGTAGAAATAATTGCCCATTTCATAAGATACAGAGAAGATAGAATTAACCGCACCCTGTAGCAGATGGACGCTGATAAGTTTATTCTTCAGTGGGCTAAAAAATGATAGATTTGGTCATCTATAGGACTTACGCACTATTGTCTAGATATGGGTAGAAATTACCAAACAGATTCTAACCCGCCGCGATCGCATGATACTATCTTAATCTGACCTTTCAGTGTCGATACACAGGATAAGTTATTGTGAGATAAGTTTTATGTTTGTGCTGTAGAGTCCTCTTGTTTGGGAGTTGTAGAACCAAACAACTTTGGAAATATTAGCCCCGATTGACTTTTGTACTCAGCAAATTCAGGATAACGAGAAAGAGACTGGTCTTTCTTAAGCATATTTGGAATGAAAATTCCAATGATAAAACTGCCAAGAATCAAGAACGGGAACCAATGTTGAGTTAGCATGGCAAAAGCGCTATAGATAAATATTTCTCCTAAATAATTAGTATTGCGACAGCGAGCAAAAAAGCCTTCTGTGATGAGTCCGCGTTGATACTTAAGAGTAAAGTATTTCTGAGCATCACTTACGAAATGTAAAAACACACCTAAAATGTTGAGGGATATGGCGATCGCTACTAAGGGCAGAGATGGTATACTGCCGCTACTAATCAGAATCAATGGTGCTATCCAGTACAAACATACCAATCCAAACGTAAAAATACTTAAGGGTACGGGAATTTGTTGCTCCCATTGCTTGTCTGGATAAATGCGGTCTTTAAGTAACCAAAGGAACCCATAAGTACCGTGTAATGCTAAGTAAACATAGGGCCCTAACGTGAAGTTTTGATAGAAAAACATCAAGCCTAAAATAAAAGGAAAAGTTAGCCCTTTACTGAGATTAATAGCGTACTTGACTTTCATCGCTGCTATTTTGGAATTCATTTTGGACACTCTAGTTATTTATAACATAAAATGTGTGCTTTTATGAAGAATTATAGAGCCAACAAAATAATGATTTATGCGATCGCTATTGAAGTTGCTGGGATCATTTTCAAATATTTGCTGAAGCGCTCATTCCTTTTATCAAATAACTTCCAACTTTCAAGGGTCAATTCATGTATAATTTCTTATAAAACTCTTCTATCTTTTTTGAAAACTCAGCATCCATAAAATTCAAGAGAAAATCAGATATAGATGTACAGATAGAAGAGACATTTTTAGGATATATACCGTTAGTATGAGCGCATAGATAACCATGAGCAAATATATGTCGGATTGAGGCAGAAAGGTCAGCTACATTTGTATTTTTCTGGTTCCGGCACTCGTTCAACTTGGCTTTTAGCTTCTTGTCCTGTAATTTCTCATAGAGAAAATTATAAAGTTTTCCTTCCTTATCTTTTTTTATAAATTCTTGAATGACTTTTTCTGAATTGTAGGTAGCTATAAGAGAACATAGAGTTTTTGAATCAAGCGAGTTGATTTTAAGAAACTGCTCCAAAGCCGAATGAGTTAGGAAGACTATGAAAAAAGCATCATAGCCAGAAACAGTCTCTTGTGAATAACCCTCAACTTTAATGCCTCTAAAACTTTTAGCCAACCTTATTCTACTAGCAAATCGAACTATATCACCTGTTTTTACATTAGCTCCAAAACCAAGATTTGACGGACGGTAATCTAGTTTGCGAAGTTGGTGAAATTTGTCATAACCCTGTAATTCAAACATTTTTAATTTCAGGTAAGTTTTTGTGGCGTTGTCTGTTTCATGCTTCATGCTCAAAGAAGATACTTACGCAAAGCTTGTGCCACTTTATTCAGTTGGTCTATCTTGAGAAGTACATCTAAGAAGTTCTGAGTCATACTACGAAAAATCTGAGTGTTAGTGGCGGGCGGGGACGCCCGCACCACAAGAGAAAGTTGAATATTTTTTTGGAAGTCCCTAAGAGTACAATTGAGAAACAACTTAAATTCTACAAAGCATCTTAGGCTTACCAATACTTAACTAAAGATTTTTCCACGCCCATCCATCTAGCTATTTGAGCCAGTCTTTTAACGATGGATTCGACAAATGCAGGTGCGTCAGCTATCACTAAATCCGCTTTTTCAATCAATAAGGCAAATTGCAGAGGATTCAATGGCGTTCCAGTGGAGTTAACCTTGCCATCAATTGCTAAACCGAACATTCCTCTGATAAATTGCTCGAAGGATGCGCCCGATCGCACTTCAGTTCTGTAAGTTGTCCAGTTATTAGAGGCGTTGCGGAAACTATGAAGCATTCTGGGGGGAACGTAAACCACTTCACCAGGGCGTAAAATTTTGACATTGCTTTTTGCTCCCAATTCCATCTCTAATTCACCATCCAACACCTCAAAAGTCTCTGCCATACCTCTATGATAGTGAAGTGGCGCACCGTGCGCTCCAGGTGGCAAGTCAAAACAACATTGAAAGTTTTCATGGTGACTGTGGAGAGATGAATGCGTAATTGTCATGCGGTCACCCGTCACTGGGTTGATAATAACTTCAGAGGTTTCAATTGCATCTGTTGTAGAATTTAGTTTTGTGAAGGTCATGAGAAATCTCCTTGCGTATTCAGCGTTTGGTTTTACTTGCGTTTCAACTCACACTTCAAAGAATACGCAGTGCATCTCTAAAACTCATTGACCGAGCGTGCCGTAAAATTGACTTATGACGCCAATCCCTTTGCTACAGTTTTTCTTCAGTTTTCATCGGTAAACTCTGGAGAAAAGACAGGGGATGACTCATATCAGCAGCAAAACCAAGGATGGCGCGATAAGCTGGGTACAGCTTGCGCTTCGCGATCGCGATGCTCGTAAAGCAATTCTCCGCGATCGTTAAACAGGGAAGTTGCTCCTCGTTGGGTAAGATAAGCAGGATTGGGAACATACGTCTTCCAGTTACTTAGCACTTCTCCCATATTTCGCAATCGTAAAGTTGCTAGCTCAAACGGACGCTGAAAATCTTTCCCACCAGCCCATTTGAAGAATGAACCTTTCAGTGGAGGCAAAGGAGCAGCCTGAACGATTTCTTCATCGCCAATTAACTGAGGTGCTTTTGCGTCGCCCTTATATCCGCGAAACACTTCCGCCAGAGTACCAGGACTACCAATTCCCGCACACATCAACATGAGGTTGAGCCAAGCATTCGCTCCGGGAGATAAACCAGGTAGTCTGAGGGATAAACCTGAATACAGGTTGAGCGTTTGGTGCAGTTGGCGATGGCAATCAAACGAGTGATTAAAGCTAACGTGAGTTTAACGCCTACAAAATCGGCTAGTTGTTATTCTCCCTTACGATCTGGGAATACTAATGATTGGAAAAACAATCGCGTGTATGTCCTGGGTAAGTTATGGGAGGAGGTAATGTTTGACACAAAGCTTTGGCTACAGTTATGTGTGATTCTCTTTGTTGGAAACGTTATGAAAATTTTTACAAGTTTACCCGTTCAGATCCCTACTATATTTGTTGACACAGCAATGAATATTATCATTCCTACTCTTGCTTGTATCTATGTGTCATTAATCAAAAATTATACGACTCTCTATCAAAAACTTTACTACGAGCCATCATATGTTATTTGGGCAGAAACAGGTATCAGCTGGGTTGTTATCTGTTGGATAGCAATCCTCTGTAAGAATTTATCACCTGGTTTTGCGATCGCCACACTTTCAATCTGTCTGTGTCTTGCAACAGCTTTGAGAAGGAAGTGATTGGCGATCGAGTACATAGAAGGCGATCGCTGAGAATCATCTACCATTCTACTTTAACTGAATAATTACTGAAAACAGAATCACAACTAATCAACACAGCATTTTCTATGTTTGCTTGAGCAATCTATAATCTGTCAAAAGGATCTTTATGATGAATAGGCAAACCATCTAAAGCTAAAACATGACTAACCTCTATTGGTAATATTTCAATATAATTCTTTTTTTGAATAGAAATAATTTCTCCTAAAGCTTTATCTAATGTAAGTTTGCTTAGTTGATGCTTAATTTGTATTTCCCAAAGACTCACAACACTTAGTAACCTAACATTATCTTTATCTATTAACAACTCTAATACTTTTTTCGAGAGTTTTGAGGGTTCGCTATCCCACCAAATAAACGTATGTGTATCTAATAGTAACTTCATGGATTTTGTAACCAAAAATCATCTGATAATGGTTGGTCAAAATCATTACTCATTCTCATTGCACCTAAATTTAATCCTGGTTGAGGTGTTTTTCCTGACTCTGAAGGAATTTTATTTACAGGGTTAAGTACTGTTAACAGAGGCACAGGTGTGTCACCCTCAGTAATGATTATCTCTTGGTCAGCTTGAATCAATGAGAGTAATTCTGTCACACTCATTTGTAATTCTTTAAGATCGAGTGTTTTGGTTGACATAGCTATGTTATTGAGATATTTCCAACTTGATTATAGCCTAAAAGTTTGTATTACAGAGATTAGCAACAAACGACAAATAACCGAATCGTACTGAAGACTATAATTAATTTGCAAGGAAGTTTCCATTGTCAGCATGAGTTTATTGCCGAAGAAACTACCTGATACTTTTCCGTTAACAGTTACTCAGAAATGTTAGAAAATATCTTGGTTTAAGAAAGGTACTTCCGAGACGAATGCAAGACCCGAACGATCGTTACTGTCGTCGATGTTACCCTGTAAATTACGATGTAAGGTGTTTGCAAAACAACTAGTTCTCTTGTTCCTTCAACCCGTCCAGGTCTGCCTATATTAGGGGAGTTCTCAAGCTGGGCAACAGCTGCCTGAATTTTTAACACAACGCGCATAGCAGCTGTTGGATTATCTCTAGCGATATAGTCATGCGCCTGTTCTACATTGCGAAGGGCTTTCTTTAACCATTTAATGGGCATTGGTCAGCTTCGCAAAAACAGCTTGAACCTCTTCATCAGTAGCATAGTCTCCGGCGTTAGCTTCGGCAATCCCTGCCTTAATCTCTGCTATCTGCCACTGGTAAACCTCAAGATAAAGGTCAATGGCTTCGTTCAGCACGTAAGTTCGATCGCGGTCAAGACCAGCTGCAATAGTATCTAAAATAACACGCTTGTCACTCTCAAGGCGGAAAGTAATATTTTCTTTGATCATGATTCGGGATTATAGTTATGCTCACTACTTTTAGTATGCCTTGCAATGCAAGATAACGCAAGACAATTAAAATAATTAGGCTACACCGACGACTGTAACTGATTTGCGGCTGCATCAATATGTCGTTTTAATATCCTAACAGCAGTTTTTGTATCTTTTTGCCGACAAGCATCTAGAAGTTGATAGTGTTCTTTTTGGGTGCGTTCTAAATAATCTTGTCCCATCTGACGGTGAGCATAGCGAAAAAGATTGGTGTGTAAATTTTGAATCATTTTGAGCAATCGCGGTCGATTTGCCTGGGTGTAGAGTGCTGCATGAAATTCCCAATTTTGCTTTGCCCAGTCAGTAGCATCTTTGATTCGATTGATTTCATCTAAAATCATGCCTGCTTTTTCTAAATCGGATTCACTCAAATTGGGAATCGCAAGTTGAATGGCTGTCAGTTCTAAAGCGGAACGAATCTCGCAAATTTCCTGCACTTCATTTGGTGACAGTACCGATACCATCGCCCCTCGATTGAGATGAAACGTAACTAATCCTTCTGCCTCTAGTTGTCTTAGCGCTTCTCTTACAGGGATGCGGCTGACTCCAAATTGCGTAGCGATTTCATCTTGTCTGAGAGATTGTCCTTCCTGAAGAATTCCTCGCAAAATCGCTTCTCGTAAGGTGTTGGCAATTAAATCTGGGGTACTACGTTGTTGTTGCCGCACGTTGGCTGCTAGGTCATTTAAGTTCATAACTTTTTTCATGCATAATATATATTGTATACGATTTTTTGTATACAATATACAAAGTTGACTCTTCTGGAGCTAGTTATGAGTATTTCCGACCCAGACCGAATCGTTATCTTCGACACCACCCTTAGAGATGGAGAACAATCACCTGGAGCTACACTAAATGTAGAAGAGAAGTTAGCGATCGCTCACCAACTAGCTCTTCTGGGAGTTGATGTCATTGAAGCCGGATTTGCGATCGCAAGTCCAGGAGACTTTGAAGCTGTCAGAACCATAGCCAAACAAGTTGGGGTACCAGGTGGTTCCATCATTTGCAGTTTGGCAAGAGCCATTCGCGAAGATATTAAAGCTGCTGCGGAAGCACTGCAACCGGCGGCTCATCCGAGAATTCACGTTTTTCTGTCCACGTCAGATATTCATCTCAAATACCAGTTGAAAAAGTCCCGCGACCAAGTTCTGGCAATAGCAGAAGAAATGGTTGCTTATGCCAAGTCCTTCGTGCAAGATGTGGAATTTTCACCGATGGATGCAAGCCGCACCGAGCCAGAGTTTCTTTACCAAGTCTTGTCCAAAACAATTGCTGCAGGTGCTACCACAATTAACGTTCCCGATACCGTTGGAATCTGCACGCCAAAAGAAATGGAAAAGTTGATTCAGGGAATTCGGAAGAACGTACCCAATATAGAACAGGTGATTCTTTCCGTTCACACTCAAAACGATTTGGGTTTAGCCACAGCCAATGCATTGGCAGCAATTGAAAATGGAGTCCGTCAGGTAGAATGTACAATTAATGGTATTGGCGAACGTGCTGGTAATGCCGCATTAGAAGAGATTGTCATGGCTTTACAGGTTCGCAAACCCTATTACAATCCCTACTTGGGTCGTCCTACGGAGAGCGATGTACCACTTGTCAATATCAAAACTCAAGAAATTTATAAAACTTCATGTTTGGTTTCTCAATTGACAGGTATCACAGTACAGCCAAATAAGGCGATCGTTGGAGCTAACGCCTTTGCCCATGAATCGGGAGTTCATCAAGACGGTGTGATTAAGCACCGAGAAACTTACGAAATCATGGATGCTGCGGACATTGGGTTGCCAGAAAATCGTATCGTGTTGGGTAAGCACTCAGGACGTAACGCCTTCCGAAGCAAGCTGCAAGAATTGGGGTTTGACCTCAACGAAGCGGACTTTCATAAAGCCTTCATCAGGTTTAAAGAAGTTGCTGATAAGAAAAAAGAAATGTCCGATTGGGATATTGAGGCAATTGTCCGAGATGAAACTCAAATTCAAGTAGAAAGCGGTTTTCAGTTAGAACACGTACAAGTGACTTGTGGAGATTGCACTTGTCCAACAGCAACTATCACGATTGTGACCCCAAGTGGAGAAATTTTGACTGATGCGGCAGTCGGTACGGGACCTGTGGATGCAGTGTATAAAGCGATCGCTCGAATGGTGCAAATATCTAGCCAATTAATTGAGTTTTCCGTCCAATCTGTGACAGAAGGAATTGATGCTTTGGGAACTGTCACCGTTCGCCTGCGCCATCAAGACCGCATTTTCTCCGGACAGTCTTCCGACACGGACATTGTTGTTGCATCAGCTTACGCCTATATCAATGCAGTCAATCGTCTTTATCGTTACTTACAATCTGCAAGAGGAAATGAGTGTTTGAGTTCATCTTCTAAAGCATCATTCACGTAACCCCGTTGTTCCTCGTTCCCAGCCTCCGTCTGGGAATGAATGACTTGAGGCGGAGCTTCGAATCTTCAATTGGAAGTTGTTCTTCGTTCTACACTAACCCTTAACAACAGTTACAATAAATAAGAACCCGGATAAACAGGGAATTCTTCATAACTATTTAGAGGGAATATCAATTATGAGCATTGAAAAAGGTGATAGAGTTATAACTCCAAATGGACAAGGCGAAGTTATTGATGATAACATTTATAATGGATTATTTGCCATCTTCTCAAACCCACAAATGAAAGTCAAATTAGATAGTTCTGGAGAGGAAAAAGAATTCCGTCAAGAAGATTTAACAATACAGGCTAAGAAGCCAAGCCAAAAAGAAGCCATTGAAGCAGTAGACAAACTTAAAGAACAACTTGATAAAATTCCCAACTTACCAAAAAGAGAGAAAGGAGAGTTACCTAATCATTTGGAATATTTTAAAGAAGATATTCAAACCAATGATGACTTAAAAAAACAGATAGGTATTACAAATTTAGACTATGTAGATAAAACACTTGGAGCGATAAAAAAAACAGATTCTACAGCAGACAGTTGGAAGGAAATAGAATCTAATTTGAAGATAGTCCGTTGGTGGATTAGAGCAAAATAACTATACTTTTATTGATGGGAAAGTACGCTAAAAAATCTGTAATGGCTATCCAAAACCAAGCCTGTCATTTGTTAACTAAAAACAAGAGTAGCGAGTCCGTAAGTAAAAAAACACCTAGAGGTAAGTGGGGTCTTATAGATCTAGCTGCCACAATATTGTGTTTTTTCCCGATTAGCACTGCTACTGCTGCTACCAAAGTGATGTCCTTGGGAGACTCGCTGTGTGCAGGCAATATTGCTGTTTTGCGTAGTACGGTAGCCAAGACCAAATTTGGCTCTACCATAGATTGGGTAGGAACCAAAAAAGACGGTGCATATAAAGACCCAGATCATGAGTGTCACGGCGGTTGGTCGGCGGCACAAGTTTTGCAACAACCGGGCGCAAATGTTCGTCTACCAAGCTGGGAAGGAAAGCCAGGAAGCATTCGGAACTGGGTTCAAGAAACTAAGCCTGATGTAGTGCTTATGATGCTTGGCACCAATGATTTCTTTGGTAGTGATGTAAGAGGGGATAATACCTCTAGCTTTCTCACAAAATCGCTTCAAGGGATTATTGATGAAATCTTCTTGGTAAGTCCCAATGCCAGAATTGTAGTCGCCTCAATGCCTCCCTTTAAATGGGATATTCAAAATGGCGTTGATGCCAATAAAACTAGAACTGCAGCCAACGCATTTCTCAAGAATCGTGTCACGGAACTTTCTAAAAAAGGCAAGCGAATCGTCTTCCTTGATATGCATGGTGCAATCATTGCTCAAATGAAGAAAGGCGAGATTTTTAATGGTGACGGGCTTCACTTTAATGATGAGGGTAATAAGTTTGTTGCCGAGATGTGGACTCGCGCTTTAAAAGATATACTTTAATATACCCTCATCCCCAACCCTTCTCCCAAAGGGAGAAGGGAGTTCTTTCCCCTACACCCTACACCCTACACCCTACACCCTACACCCTAATTATGTTAAGACTCCACAGTGCTATGCTAGAACGCTCTTCATTAATTGAGTTAGAGCAATTAGACTTAGAGGGCTTTTCTAGTAATAATATAACTAATGCAAATCGGGCTGAAAAAAGCGATCGCATCATGTGCGAAGACGTTAAACAAACACCAAAAATTGATGCCGAATCTCAATCTGTTTCTGACAACACAACAGACACAGATTCCTCAATGGTAGAGTTTTACCAACTCGTACAAGAGTTACTGCTGATAACCCTGGCATTGATAGGAATTTCTTTTGGCTGCGTGTGGATTTTTTATTCCGCCAATATTGCCCTAAACTATTTAATGGGAGCATGCGCGGGACTGCTTTACTTAAGGATGTTGGTTAAAGATGTAGAGCAATTAGGCTCAGAAAAAACACAACTCAGCAAAGGACGCTTCGCTTTGTTGATAGGCTTGAGTATATTGGCAAGTCGGTTAGAGCAATTGGAAATCCTGCCTATATTTTTGGGGTTTCTTACCTATAAAATCACAGTCATGCTTTATGTGATAAGGACTTCCTTGCCATCCTTTGATTAGCTAGGTAATAAATTTTTAATATTCATCCGATCGCGGTTTCAGAAACCCGACTTCGCATGAGTTGTCGGGTTTCTAATTTTATCTTGAATGATTGAGGATAGCTACAGGTATATTTTATACTCGATATTGATGGTTACAGGGTTTTTAGGACTTACGCACTGTACAAATTAACATTCATATGGCTCAACGAATAATGGTCATTTCAGGCTTGTAGGGGCGCAAGGCATTGCGCCCCTACGGTAGGTGATGAAGTTTTCATGTGTTAAAAAATCAAACGTTGAGACGCTAAAAATACCCAACCCATATCTAATGCTTTCTGTCAATGCGTAAGTCCTATTATCTAATGATAATCGGGTCTAAATCGTGCGGAGAAGACAATGACAAAGATTTTAGTGATTGAATCGGAGATCGAGAGCCGCAACATCTTCCTCGAATGCCTCAAGGAAAAAGGATTCGACCCCATTGGTGTAGAAAATGGACTTGTCGGCATTCAGTGGGCACAACAACACTTGCCCGATTTAATAATTAGCGGCATTATAATGCCGGATATTGATGGTTACAGGGTTTTAACTGCATTGCGCCAAAATCCTATAACAGCAACAATTCCCTTGATTTTTGTCACTAATAAAGCGACTCGATCTGACATTCGCAAAGGCATGGATTTGGGAGCAGATGACTATCTTACTAAACCTTGTACAATAGAAGAATTACTAGGAGCGATCGCAGCCAGATTGGAAAAACAAACATTTTTCAAACAGTGTTATGCTGCTCAGTGTGACTTAAAGGAATTGATTGCCGCAGTGGCATGCTTTTACTTTAATTTAAATCCGGCAACTTTATACTTTAAACAGTCGGCTGTGAATTTATAGAGTAAAAACAGAGCAATTATCCTACAATTTGGTTAGCTCAAATATATTAACGCTCTCTAAGTGTATAGATTGGCAATCAGTCAGCCAGGAAGGTGGTGAAAGTTGTTGGTGAGTGAGTTGGGGGTGCGATCGCTCCGGATAAGGTCTCTGCCGTTAAGCAGAGGCAAGAGGTGTCCAGTAGAGTTTTCCAGCCGAGCATTCATTGCTGTTTGTCTTTTATTCGGGGTAATTAATGCTTACTATAGTCAATCAAAAGGAGAACATCTATCTTTGGACATATCGCCCTGATGGTCTTGAAAATATTAAATTAGTATTAACAACAAGCAACTGATATCATACAAATACATAATTAACTGTTTGTAGCAACCACAAAACAAATGGGATTAACCTTTGATTCCGGATTGCTATACACAGCGAAATTATCTGCAAAAGTTAGGCTGTATTCTCTGCATTCTGCGAGCGATCTCCTCATTTTCTTGAGGCTATCTCTGCATTGCAAACTTTTGCTAACCAGGCGTAAGAGTAGCGTAGTCCGGATTTCTCACCACGATTTCATAAAAGGCTGATGTAACCTAGATTGACGGCAAAAGAAGCCATTCAACACTCTGTCAAAATTTCTTATCCGTCACTGGATCAAGCGGGAATTCAAAATTATCAATTCAAAATTCGCTCATTAAAGACCCCACGGATAAATCCGAGGGCCTTAGAATGTGGACGCTTTATACCTCGCGCTGCGCTTTCTGTTTGTTCTTTTTTGAAAGTGGGTAGCCTACCCACAACGAGCATTTTTCATTCAATTTTGAATTTTGAATTGTTTTTGTCAAAAATGCCTGGAACCTTTTCCAGATAAAGTTTCTGAGAATGAGGAGAAGATTAGTGACTCTAAAAGTTGAGCAGTTCCTAAAAAGTAAATTGCTAGACACGCCATTTCTAGTTGTCGATTTGGATGTAATAGCAGAAAAATATTTAACCCTACATAAACTTCTGCCGAAAGCGCGAATTTACTACGCTGTTAAAGCTAATCCCGAACCGGAAATCTTGAGGCTTTTGGTTAAGCTTGGAGCAAATTTTGATGCTGCCAGTATTGGTGAGATTGAGCAGTGTCTCGCTGTCAGTGCCCGACCGGAACAAATTTCTTACGGTAGTACATTGAAGAAAGCAAGAGATATTGCCCGTGCATATCAGTTAGGGGTGAAGCTGTACAGCTTTGATAGCTGGGGGGAACTGGAAAAGCTATCGGTTCACGCTCCTGGTAGCCGCGTTTGCTGCCGTCTGCTGATTGAAACCCAAAGCGCAGAGTGGACACTGGCTCGCAAGTTTGGCTGTGCGTGGGATATGGCGTTTGACCTTCTCCTACATAGCCGCACTTTGGGTCTTGAACCTTACGGTGTTGCTTTTCACGTCGGTTCCCAGCAAACTGATCCAACCCAGTGGAATGAGCCAATTCACCAAGTAGCTCTATTGTTCTCGAAACTCGCTGCACAAGGTATTGACTTGCAGGTGATGAACTTGGGGGGTGGCTTTCCCGCGCAATATCAATCGCCTATCCCAAGTGAAGAAGTTTACGCAGAAGCCATTCAAACAGCTATAAGCCATCATTTTGGTGACAATCCACCACAAGTGATGCTGGAACCAGGGCGATTCCTCGTAGCAGACGCTGGGACAATCCAGTCTGAAGTCGTGTCGATTGCTAAGAAATCCTACACCGACGATCAGCGATGGGTATTTCTTGATGTAGGCAAATTCAATGGTCTGATGGAAACCCTAGATGAATGTATCAAGTACCGCATTCGTACTCCTTACGATGGCAGTGCAGTAGGTTCTGTGGTGTTGGCAGGTCCAACTTGTGACAGTGCCGACATCCTCTACGAGCGGGCAGGCTATAAACTACCGCTTTCCCTACAGATTGGCGATCGCATCGACATCCTCAGTACAGGTGCATACACTCATACGTATTCATCTGTTGGCTTCAACGGTATACCACCTCTTAAAGTCTATTGTATCTAACCGATGACCAATCAACTAGAAAAACTACAACAACAGTTGTCTAAGACTGCATTGGCGCTCGCTGCATTTAAGACGGGCTATTTCTCAAATCAGTGCATCCACCAGCTATTCCAAAAGCAGGCAACTAAAACACCGGAAAAGATAGCTCTTGCTATGGAAAAAAGAGAGTTCACTTATAGACAAGTGAACTCACGGGCTAACCAGATAGCAAATGCCCTACGAGCACAAGGTGTAGATTTGGAAACCCCAGTGGGTGTGTGCTTGCGACGCTCCCCAGAGGCGGTAATTGCCATCCTCGGTATTTTGAAGGCAGGAGGAGCTTATGTTCCCGTAGATCCGGACTTTCCAGAAGCCAGGAAACAGTTCATTATTGAGGATTCAGGCTTGTCGGTGCTGATAACAGAGAAAGCCCTGCTCAATACCCATGTTCCCTCGTTGGCGGGACATACGCTACTGCTAGACGACGCATCCCTATTGCAACAGAACAGCAGTAACTTGGATGTTCCCATCACACCCGAATCCTTGATGTACATTCTCTACACCTCTGGCAGCACTGGCACACCTAAAGGAGTTTGTGGCGTTCATCGGGCTACAGTCAATCGCTTTGTTTGGATGTGGAACCAATACCCCTTTAACTCTGACGAAGTTTGCTGTCACCGAACCACTCTTAACTTTGTAGACTCAGTGTGGGAGATGTTTGGGGGGCTACTCCAAGGCATCAAAACGGTTATTCTTCCCCATGAGGCAAGTGCCAATCCTCACGAGATAATTCGCATACTTCAAAAAACGTCCGTGACGCGCCTCACCTTGGTGCCTTCTTTACTCCAATCTCTTCTCCTCTTTCGCCCAGACTTAGGGAACGCCCTCCCTGCCATAAAGATTTGGACAGTCAGCGGGGAACAGCTTACCCCCAATCTATTGCAGAAATTTAGAGAAAGCGTATCTGGCGGTATCTTGCTGAATCTCTACGGCAGTACCGAGGTAGCTGGTGATGTAACCTGTGCCGAGTTTTCTGGGAAGTTAGGAAACCTGGATAGCAGCGTGTCTATCGGTCAACCGATTCTCAATGTCGAGAGCTACATTTTGGACGAGAATTTGCAACCAGTTCCCTCAGGTAAGGTGGGCGAGTTGTGGGTGGGTGGTCCAGTTCTGGCAAGGGGATACCACAACAAGCCTGAGGAGACCAAAGCACGATTCATCCCAAATCCATTTTCTGACAACGGCTTACTCTTCAAAACAAGAGATTTGGTAATACAGAACGACAATGGCGTTCTGTATTATGTGGGTCGTATTGATAATCAAGTGAAGCTCCGGGGGTTTCGAGTTGAACTAGAGGAGATTGAGTCTGTCTTGGGACAGTTCGACAAGTCCGTCTCTAACATAACCGTCGTGGTTTGCGAGAATGAGAGTTTACCAGAAACAAAGCAGTTGGTGGCATTTGTTGTACCTTCTACTGTCAACGTAGATGAGATGAAAAAGTACGCCCTTTCCAAGCTACCTAACTATATGGTGCCAACACAGTTCGTGGTGATGGATGAACTACCCCTGACCCCAAATGGTAAGGTAAATCGTCAAGCATTGTCTCGCATAAGTTCCTGGAGTTTCAGAGTTATAGAACCACATTTCCTACCCCAAAGTCAGACAGAAAAATTGCTGGCAGACATTTGGCAGCAAATGTTTCGTGTTTCCCCAGTCAGCAGGCAAGATAATTTCTTTCAACTCGGCGGCGACTCTTTGTCTGTTGTGGCTTTCTTAGAAATGCTGAAGGAAAAATTTGGGGTGCTTCTTCCCATTCCCAACTTTGTCAATGACCCGTCCCTTGCCTCTTTAGCTAGGCTTTTCGACGAATACAAAAGAGCAAAACTATGTTCGGTTGATGAGGTGCGCCTGACGGATGTTGAGATTGTTCCTTTTGAAAATAAGTACTTGGAAAAGACCGTGAAATTAGTCAGTGAGTCTTTTACAACAAGAGAACCCGAAGTAGTGGCGCTAGGGATTACGAAACAAGAGTTTGATGTTTACGCTGCAATCTGTTGCAGGCGCAGGCTAAAAAATCTTTCCTATGTCGCGGTTCAGAAGGCTTCTGGGCGAGTCGTTGGATACTGTTTGAGTGAGGATTTTGCTAATTACCTGCTTGCAGAAGTTGAGAAACAGGACAACGGTGACAGTGAATTGCCAGAATCCATGACTCCGATTTTTGCACTGTGGCACTCTCTCGAAGAAATGTACAAAAGCAGTTATGGCGAGGTAAAGCCAGGAGATATTCTTTACGTTCAGCTATCAGGCGCAGCTTCCGATGTAGACAGCACTGCTATTGTCTTAGCGTTGGAAAAAAAGGTGCTGGAGGTAGCAGCAAGTTTCAATTACAAGCGGGTCGCTACAACTTGTACGCAAATTTTCACAAGGTATATTGCCTTGGAAGAGATGGGATATCAACGAAAATACGCCATTGATTATGATGTTTTTGAGTTTGAAGGCGAGCGAATCTTTTCCAGCATTGCTAAAACTCATAAAGAGGCAGTCCTGGTAGAAAAGCGCTTGTAAATGCAACTGTTTAGGTAGGGCTTGCTGAAAAAGTTGAGCCTAGCGACTCTAGAAGCCACACAGCTGACAAAGTGGTAGTTTTATCCCTTAGTTTCTCAATTTACCCAGCGATCGCTGACGAAAATGCAAGGTTTTTGAGACTATAGATATTATAAACTTGCACTTGTTTAGCAAAAAAAGGTCTGAAACCCTTATCTGTTCTAGCCTCCAATTGTGTTCAGCAAGCCCTAGGTAGATAAAATCTTTCAAGTTGATATAAATTTGATGACGAGGAGGAAAAATGCTTATTACGATGTTTAAAAGCAAGTTGCATCGCGTAACAGTCACTGATGCTAACTTGTACTACGAAGGTTCGATTACCATTGATGAAGAATTACTAAAGCTTGCTAATATATTGCCTGGTGAAAAGGTACAGGTAGTCAACGTCAACAACGGTTCGCGTCTGGAAACTTACACTATTCCTGGTGAATGGGGAAGCCGCATCATCTGTTTGAACGGTCCGGCAGCTCGTCTAAATGCGCCTACCGACGAGATTATAGTGATAGCCTACGCCGTGATGACACCAGAAGAAGCTTATTTACATCGTCCAAACATAATTCAAGTGGACAAACACAACAACCCGCTTTAAGCTTGGCAGTTCAATGATTCTTTTCTTAAGTATTTTAGGGAGAAAGCAATGACTAGTATTCCAGATTCAACTATTTCGGTTGAACAGATTGGCAGTGAAACTCTCGAAGAACTTTCTATCTCTGTTGGATTGATTGATAGTGAGACTCTCAAGGAACTCCGAAAACACGACTCAGTCAAAACCTGCCTTCAAAGTCTATTCAATATTAGCCTGTATGCTTTTCTAGGAGCAGTGGGAATTTGGTGGAATATCTGGTGGGTTTGGCTTGTCGTCTGGTGGTTTCAAGGATGCATTCTTGGTGGATGTCTTAATGCTTGCCACGACTGTACTCATGCTTCCTTCAGAAAGTCTCTTCTAGTCAATCGTTTAGCAGGTATCTTTTGGTCATTAATCATTCTTCTCAACTTTACACTTTACAAGTACTTTCATTTTGAACATCACAGGTATGCAAATGCACAAGGAGACCCAGAGTCGCCAAGAGTTTTTTCAAATCTCTGGGATTATGTTCAGAATCTTCCGGGCACAAGCTTCTCTATCCCCTTCTGGTTGATGTCTGTACGCGCAGCATTTGGACGTTTCCCTGACTTTATACGTTCAGAGAAAGCGCGTCGTGATGTACACCTTGATAACATTGCTCTGTTAGTGTGGCTTTTAATGATAGTCACCGCAACTGCTCTTTGGCCTGATTACACTATTCGGCTTTACTGGATTCCGCTAATAGTTTTTTTACCAATGGAGTTCTGGTTAAATTCTCTGGATCACTATGGTTGCGACCAAGGAGCAAATGTTTTATGCAATACCCGCAGCACTTCCTCAAATTTTTTTCTCCGGTACATACTCTGGAATTCAAACTACCATGCAGAACACCATGCTTACCCATCGATTCCATCTCATAATCTACATCGTCTCCATTTACTAATTGGTGATCGTTTCAAGTTTCGAGAACAATCATACGTTCTTTTTCATTTGAAGCTAATCTGGGGTTTGTTAAAATCTGGAGTTTAGACTAGTACAGTGCGGCGGGAATAACCATACCATTAGCATTGAAATAAAAGCTTCAGTAGTAAGCGTTTACGCCTTCTGCTCTCTGCCTTTTTACTTCTGCCTTCATGTACTAGTTTGAAGTTTCGCACTTCTAACTAGTCTAAACTCCAGTAAAATATCATAGTAACAGTAAATGAAATTATCTCTCTCAAAAAATGTCCGACGTTTCTTGGGCTACTTGTTCAGCTTGGGTGTAGCTTTATTGCTTGGTTCAGCGCCTACGGCAATCAAGGAAGTCATCGCTAACCTTTCGCCAGCCGGGCAGCTGTTCATGCGTTGTACAATCGCGGCAATCATTTTCACCCCATTTATTCGCAACCTGAATACTAAGCTAATCCGTGACGGAGCTATCCTTGGACTTTTGTTGTTCAGTATCTACGCTACTGAGGCAATTGGGCTTTTAACCTCCTCTGCCAACCGAGCTTCATTCATCTTCGGTCTTAACATAGTTTTTGTGATGCTGTTCGAGTTTCTGTTAAACAAGCGTCTATCCACCAGGGTTGCAACAACGTGTCTGCTTGCGTTTGTTGGCATCGGACTCATAATTTTGGAGAGTGGAGAGCCTCTGGCTGGCAATTTTTGGCTGCTCACTTGTGCTTTCATAGACGCAACTCAAATCGTTGCGCTTGGAGTGTTCGCACCGCGCCATCCCCCTGCCTCCCTGGCGGCAATCCAATTTTGGGTTATAGCATTGCTGAGTCTATTATGGGCTGCCCCTACGCTGACTGAGCAGTTTGAGGTCGTGAAGGCACATCCTGAGACGCTCGGCTATATCGCCTACATGGGTATCGCCTGTAGCGCCCTCGCCATCTTGCTTCAGACTATTGCACAGCGTTGGATTCCCTCTCACGAAGCTGCGATATTCAGCGCTACAGAACCTGTTTTCGGGGCTATTTTTGCATTTTTCTTCCTCGGCGAGTCGTTCGGAATTGTTGGTTTTGTGGGTGCAGCGATGGTGCTAGCGGGAGTAACTCGGATTCTCAGAGGAGAGGAGCAACGCGAAAAAGTTGGATAACACGGGAGCTTGCCGAAAGAAGTTTCGCTTAAAACTTTTGACCAGCCCTTCGGGCAAGGCATGACCTTGTTGCGGGGTGCAGAAGGCAAGCGTGATTTTTTGTACATTATTTTATCCACATGGTTCTGCTCTGTTTTGCCCAAACCGGGTACACACCGCCCCCACCATACGCCTTGGTTGGTGGTCTTAAATCAGTGCACGGGGTAAGGCCCGAATGGCACGCTCGAAGTGCGACGCGGAGACTTAGGGACGCCCAGACGCGGAGAGATTAGATAGATGAGGAAGAAAAAGTGTTGAGGGAGCAATCCTAAAAATCGTTTGGTTCAGGAAGTATACGAGGAAGCGCCCAAATCGTGATGGCAGAAACTGAATGAATTGGGTGGACATATCGTTAATTATGGAGATGTTGCCGGTTTTACGGGTTTCGCCAGGAGCAAAGTGAATTGTGCCAACTCTGCCATCTGTGCCATCTGTGCCATTAAAGTCAGTTCTTAATGTGGCAGTACCATCATAAATTTCGTATTCCACAGAGGCAGATGTGCTCGTATTTCCACTACAGACAACAGCAAATTCTAAAACTCCATTCGCTTCATTAACACTATAAGTATTTTGCTCAAGGGCGATGGTCGCGGTTGTAGAAAGAATTTCCCGCACTTGAACATTGTCCAACAAAGCACTTTTACCATCGCTAGTACCACCACCTTGAAACTCCAAACGCGTGCTGCTACTGGTGGCTGTCACATCTGTTGTAAAAAAGCCAATTCAGCATCGCCTTGTCCCACGTTGCAGCCGTAGAGGAGTAGATCTGCATCTTCCGACAAGAACTGACTCCAAGATTTCAGCTCGTCTTGATAATTAATTAGAGTGTCATGGTTCAAAGAGGTGTTACCCAACTCCACATGATTCACTTTTCCATGAGAAAAAATGTGAACGCTGCTAACGTTGCTATGTTGTTTGAGGACATCGCTGATTTGGAAAATACCGACGCGATCGCCATCTAGCACTGTAACTTCAAATTCAGCAGATTTGATACCCGCTATTAATGTATCAATCTGTTCAACTTTTGAGTCAATAAAAACTAAATGTTTAGAGTGCCGGGACAAGTCATGGATTGAATGAGGTTCGGCAAATGCAGAAGTTTGACTCAACAAAGGCTGCAAATTGTCTGTATTATGAGGGAGCGGATCGGTAATATTCATGAGTTGAAGAAAAATCAATAAGTACTTTCCAATCGTATTGCAATGAAGAGCTTGAAAGCTTTTTTTGTAATGTTATGGAGATAGCTGCAACAAAAACTGAATCGTGACTTGATTGACAGTAATTTTTGAGCAAATAGACCACATTGTTAGGGTAGACGGACTGAGCACCCTTACGTTTGATTGTGGTTCAAATATATAAAAAATTCTGTATTTTTACGGGAGACTTCAATTCATTAGCACAAATATCCGTATTCACAAATGTATGATTACCAACACTACAAATATAGTAGTATAACTACTGTGGGAGCAGTGTAATGTTTGTATGTATTTTTTATATCCAAAGAGAAAATTAGTTAAAGTTTCATTCATGACCTTTATTTCATCCTTGATACTTTACTCTTAATCCTTCAACCAGCGTCGCGCTGCTTCCAAAATCACCCTTTGCTCAGCGCGTGCGATCGCTCGATATGTCCTTTCTACTGCTTCTGGTTCTACAGAGATAGAAGTGATACCCCATCGCACCAGTTGCTCAATAATTTCAGGATACAATACTGGTGCCTGTCCGCAGAGCGAACAAGGAATATTTGCCTTTTGTGCCATTTTGATAAGTTGAGCTATTGCATCCATCACAACTGGATGGCTTTCATTAAATGCTTTTGCCAAGTGTCCTTGTTCTCTATCGACTCCTAGTAGAAGTTGGGTTAGGTCATTTGTACCAATGGAAATTCCCTGCACGCCTGCTCTCACATATTCTGGCAGCAAGAAAAGAATACTTGGAACTTCTGCCATAATCCACAATTGAAACTGCCTTACCTGAGTTAATTTCGCCTGCTCAACTTTTTGGCGGCAAAAAGAAAACTCTTCGACTGTCCGAACAAAAGGTAACAAAAGATGAATATTGCTGTAACCTGCTTTCTGTACTTTTGCTAAAGCTGCCAGTTCTAACTCAAAAACTGTAGGGTTTATCAGGTAGCTATACGTACCGCGTTCTCCTAACACTGATTGTACAGGAGTGTGTGAACTGCTTTCCAGCGATCGCAGTTCCGACTCTCGCCAATCCAAAGACCGATAAAAAACAGGTTTTGTTTCAAAAACACTAGCAAATTGCGCGATCGCATCGTACCACCGTTCTAGTAATTGTACTCGTTCTCCTTCCCTTATCCAAACACTAGGGTGCTTCCCTTCTAATATATTGAGAACCATCAGTTCCGATCTTAATAACCCCACACCGTCCACAGGCAAAGAATGCACCTTTGAGATCGCACTTGGCTGACTCACGTTCACAAGCAGTTGAGTTGCAATAATGGGTAGGTGAGACGAGAGTGAGGGAGTGAGGGAGTGAGGGAGTGAGGGAGTATTTCTCAATTTTGAATTTTGAACTGATTCGTCTTCTTGCTTTACCTCCTCTTCGCCTCGTGCAACACGATAAATTTCTCCCCGATCGCCATCTATCTGCAATCGTTCCCCAGTTTGGATAATTTTTGTCGCATCTTTTACATTCACTACTGCAGGAATACTTAATTCTCTGGCAAGAATAGCTGCATGACTGGTTAACCCTCCTTGCTCTGTCACAATACCTGCAACGTGTTGTAGAAGCGATAACCAATCAGGCGTTATGCTTGGTAAGACGAGAATCGCTCCTTTTGGGATTTTTTCTGGCTTTGGTTGTGAATTAGCGATCGCATAAGCAGTTGCTGACACGCGTCCTGTTGCTGCGCCCAATCCTTTGATTGAGGAGACATTGGGAATAGCAGATTGAGGGGTGTTAATCTGTGTTATGTACAACACTCCTGTTGTGGTTTCATAAGAAATCGTCCATTCTATTGTGAAGTTTGCACCTATTTCTTTAACTAGCTGACTCGCTAGATGAATGAGTTGCTGTAAATATTCCTCTGTCAGTGCATATTGTTTTTGTTGCTCTTCTGCCAACAGGTCAGTTATGATGTCCGAAGGTTCCGACATCATAATTGATGCTGCATTATAAGTCCGGTAAGCTATAGTTTTATTACCTATTTGCTGTTCTCGGACATTGCCCGTATCTGGTTGGATGTAGAAAACATCCGGTAATACATCCCCTTGGGAAATGGACATACCTAATCCCCAAGTTGCCAAGATTTCCCATTCAAAAGAGGTAGCATTAAGTACACCACTAGCGATCGCATTTCTGTAAGGTTGTACCAAAACTCCCAAATTTATTTGTCTGAGATCGATTCCTGCCCACTGCCAGTAAAGTAAACTCTTAGCGCGAAACATCTGGCTCCAAGTTTGCTTCAAAGCAAGTGCAATCGCTTCTTCGTCACACGAGCAAACTTGGGATTCAAGCAGTCCAGATATATTACCCAACCCTTGTTTTGCAGTGGGTGCGACAACAGAGGGGCGAAAAATGAGATGATGGTCGTCTGTGCCTTCTTGTTCTCTAACCGCTTCCAAGATAGAGCTAAGCAAACCCGGAGGTAGATTGGCTTGAGTAATTTCTTGACGAAAAAGCCTAGCCACTTGTTGAAGTTGACGCCAATTAGCTACATCTAAGTGAAAGGAAGAGTAGGGTAAGTCAGCAACTAGTGCTTCTGAACTATTGAGAGTTTCTAAAAATTCCTGCATAACTCTTGCTGACACCACAAAACCAGGAAGCACTGGATATCCACGCTGTATTAATTTGCTCAACTGAAATGCTTTATCACCAACTTTGGTGCGGTCTTGGAGTTTAATTTGATTAAGCCAGTAGAGTTTGTCCACTCAATTACGTAATTATTGATAGATCTATTAAAGAAAATACGAACGCTGGTGATGAAAGTACTTTCAACTCCGAAAGTATCTATCAGGATATTACCACTAGGTGCGGTGGTGATTGTAGTATATTGATTCTTATCGGGGATTCAAAAGGATTAAACGTTGCCCACTACTTACTACCTTGCATCGAACGATTGGTTAAACATAACCTTCAGACTCTGCCTTGCTCTGTTTGTTGGGGCAATTATTGGCATAGAACGTCAACTGAGCAATAAACCTGCAGGGTTAAGAACTCATATGCTGGTTAGTTTTGGTGCTGCTCTGTTCAGTTTAATAGTCTTGCAATTCAATGTGTCTCCGGAGGCGGAACCTCTATCACGAGTCATTCAAGGCATTGCAGCTGGTGTAGGATTTATTGGTGCAGGGGAAATCTTACGTCAATCTTCTCACGAATCAACCCGATCTGAAATTCAAGGGCTAACTTCAGCAGCAGCTATTTGGGTTTCCTCTGCTCTCGGAATTGCTGCCGGTTGTGGTTTGTGGCAGCTAGGATTAATAGGAGCATTGTTGTGTTTGTTAGTTTTAAATGTTTTTAAGCGATTTGAAAGACAATGAACAGTGACCAGTGACCAGTGACCAGTGACCAGTCTAACAACTAAGAACTAACAACTAACAACTAATGCTCTTTCGATATTTGACCTGCATTTACTGAAAGAATTTGGGAAGAATTTAACCATTGTGAATCGAAAGAACCTAAGTGTGTGGTGGTAATTAGAGTTTGAAAACGAGCTTGAATGGCATCTAAAAGTTGATTTTGCCGAGATAAATCTAACTCTGCTAAAACATCATCTAGTAAGAGCAAAGGTGGTTCTCCAACAACTTCCTCGATAAGTTGTAATTCTGCAAGTTTTAGTGCTAGTACCAACGTTCTCTGTTGACCTTGAGAACCGTACTGACGGACAGGTGTATGATTAATTGTTAACTCTACTTCGTCGCGATGGGGACCGACAAGGGTAGTTCCTTGATGTAACTCAGCGACAGTTCTCTGTTGAATTTTGTCTAAAAAAGCTTGCTGTACTTCTTCTAAATTGTTTTGCTCTAAAGGCACATTAGGCGAGTATTTAAGTTGTAAAATTTCTGTGCTACCACTAATGCTAGAATGCCAAGCGATCGCTATGGGAGCAAGTCTCGTTAAAGCGCGATCGCGTCGTCTTATCACCCGCGTACCTGTGGTTGCTAACTGTGCGTCCCAAAGAGCTAATTCTTTTGGCTGATGGCTAATCGCTTGCTGCTGAAAGCTTTTTAAAAAAGCATTGCGCTGTCGCAACACCTGATTGTACTGCTGTAATATGTGAGCGTAAACAGGTTCCAGTTGAATCAAAAGTGTATCCAGCCAATGACGGCGACCTTCAGGACCTCCACGAACTAAATCCAAATCTAAACTGGAAAACTGTACCGCATTCAAAACGCCAAGAAAATCCATATGACGCCTGAGATTCTCACCATTTAGAGAAACAGTGCGACGACCATTCCGACGTAGGATGATACTCAAATCGCTGACCCCAGCTTGTCGCTCTAAAGACGCCACAAGTACAGATGTTTCTTCCCCATCTCGAATTAAATCGCGATCGCGTGCCATGCGGTGAGATCTCAATGTTGCCAGTAATTCTACCGCCTCCAACAAATTTGATTTCCCCTGAGCATTATTACCTACCAATATTGTTTTAGGAGCAGTAAATTCAACCTGCTGCTCTTTGTAGTTGCGAAATTGTCGGAGGAGAAGAGTTTTCAAGTACATGAGGGATGGGTTATACCATGCGTGGATTTTAGATTTTAGATTTTGGATTGGACAAGCTTTGCTTGGGCTACTCACACTACACAATACTTAATTTAACTTCTCCCTGTTACCTTTTTACCTTTGCGCTCTTTGCGTCTTTGCGGTTAAAAATGATTTTTTTTGGCGATCGCGTGCCATGCGGTGCGATCATCTTATTTTAGGAATAGTAAATTCAACCTGTTGTTCTTTGTAGTTACGAAATTGTTGGAGGAGAAGAGTTTTCAAATAGATGAGGGATGGGTGACTGGTTCAATTTTACATTATGGAAACATTTACATTAACTTTCATCAAATGTTATGGTACACAGACTAACTCACCTGCTGTCATGTTTTTTTGTTTCAAAAGCTTATTTATTTTTCAACTGGAGTGTATGTGGAGAGAATCTTAGATGAAGCTTTAGTCGTGCGAGGAGGGCGCAATCGTCCAGAAGATATCAAGCGTGGAACAGGGACGCACCCAAGCGGCATAACTGGCATTTCAGTCGAATGTGGAGTAGGCTTGTCTATAAGTGAATTAGTATCAGCTATTCCTCATCAGCAAGTTGGCATAACTACAGTTAGTGAAGTGAGAAAAGCTGGTGGCGATGTCATTAGAACCTCTGGAAGAAGTTTTTACCATGCTACTTTGACTGGCTTGACTCCAGAACAAGTAAGCGCTCTTCTGACACCCACAATTCCTAACCCCATCTATCAAAATTAATTATGGGAGCCAGTAACATGAACCATCCTAAAGTTTTTGCAGATTTTCATAACGCTGACATTCAGGGACGCCTACGTCTAAATTGTATTGGTACAATTGAGGACTTAGCCAGTCAAAACTTTGAGTTGCAAGATGGTCAATTGCTTACACTATATAGTGAGGATTTAGAAGTAGATGGGGTAGTGCAATATTCAACAGAAGAAAATTTATGGGTTGCTGCCATTGACTGGAATGCTATAAAACAACTGGAAGATTTCGCAGTTCAAGAGAAATTGCTCAACTTGTAGAATTATTTGGTAACTATACAATACTTAATTTAACTTCTCCCTGTTGCCTTCTTACCTTTGCGCTCTTTGCGTCTTTGCGGTTAAAAATTATTTTTTTGAACTATAAGAGGCGGAGCCTCTACATAAGGCATTCCCAGGCGGAGCCTGGGAACGAGATGGGGGGTCAGACTTATCATTCGCGACTCTGTATCCTTTGAGGAGTCGGAAATTTTTGGGTGCTTCAAAACTCCCTATCCCCAATCCCCAGTACCCAATTCCCAGTCCCTAAACAATTTTCTTACCCGTTAATCGGAAGAAAAGTTTTTCCGCTTCAATCCACACAAACATTAAGGCACTAAAGCCAAGACAAATTCCCAACTCTGGTAAAGTTAAGTAATGAGTTCCAAAGAAAGCTTGCAGAGGTGGTACGTAAACTAGCAGCAGTTGCAGAATACTCGTCACAACAACAGCTGCTAGTACGTATGGATTTGAAAAAGGATTCATCTCAATGGTCAGTTGAGAGTTAGAGCGAATTGCTAATGCGTGACCCATTTGGGCAATACATAACGCAGTAAAGACCATCGTCTTCCACCGTTCTGGATCGAGTCCCGGACCAGTCACGACTTTAACGTGATTGTAAGCCCATGCCATGAGAATAATGCTAATGATACCAAAGACAATACCAATCCTAATCATGTAAGAACCCAAGCCTCTCGCAAAAATGCTTTCACGGGGACTGAACGGCGGGCGTTTCATCACATCAGGTTCTGCAGGTTCTACAGCTAATGCCAGAGCTGGTAAACCGTCTGTTACAAGGTTCATCCACAGAATTTGCAGTGGTGTTAGAGGTACACCTCCCAATCCCATGATAGGTGCTGCGGCAATTGTCAGCACTTCACCAATGTTGCTACCAAGGATATACTTGATAAAGCGGCGGATGTTGGTGTAGACAACTCTACCTTCCTTCGTAGCGGCGACAATCGTGGCAAAGTTGTCATCGAGGAGTACCATGTCACTGGCTTCTTTACTTACATCAGTACCGGTGATACCCATCGCGATACCAATGTCAGCTTGTTTAAGGGCTGGTGCATCGTTGACACCATCGCCTGTCATGGCGACGAATCGACCCCGGCGTTGCAGTGCTTGAACGATGCGAAGTTTGTGTTCGGGAGCGACTCGAGCGTAGATGCTCACCAAATCAACGTTTTCTTCTAGTTCTGTGTCGCTCATTCGCTGCAATTCTTGACCTGTCAGGACGCGATCGCCCGATTGAGCGATCCCCAAATCTACAGCAATTGCGCGTGCGGTGAGTTGGTGGTCTCCAGTAATCATAACTGGGCGGATTCCCGCATCTCGACACTCTTGCACTGCAACCCTAACTTCTGGACGGGGTGCATCGAGCATTCCTACCAATCCCAACCATACTAATTCTTTCTCGGATTCTTCATCTGAACCTTCCGGTGGGATTTCGGTAAGAGGTTTGTAAGCAAAACCCAAAACCCGCAGACCTTTACTTGCCATTGTGTCATTTTCTGCCAGAATTTGGCTGCGTTGCTCGTCATTGATTGGGATGGCGCTAGTCCCTACGTAAATATGAGTACAACGTGCAAGTATTAACTCTGGTGAACCTTTGGTAAACATTAAGTACCGTTCTGACGGTTGCACCACGTGATTGATAATGGGGTCAACTTCTGATACTGGCGATATTCCTGTTTCTACTTGCTCCACTTGACAAATTACACTCATGCGCTTGCGTTCTGAGGAGAAGGGGAACTCAGCAACACGAGGTAACTTGCTCTCCCATTGGTCTTTTTCGATTCCTCCTTTTGCAGCAAGTGTCACCAAAGCACCTTCTGTTGGGTCGCCTAAAATTTTCCATTGTCCTTTATCTTGTTGTAAAAAGGAATCATTACATAAAGTACAGGCAACTAGTAGCACTTGAAGTTCTGGATACTCTTGGGCTTCCGTTTTTTGACCTTGAAGTTGAAACTCTCCAATTGGGTCGTAACCAGAACCTGTAACGCTCAACGATTGGTTATTTGTATTTTGTGGCGATTGAGGTGAGTGGTTTCCATCTTCAGAAATTAAATCCCTACTAGGGCTTGAACTTGGAGCAGAAAAATTTGTGTAAACTGACTGTACCACCATCTTATTTTGTGTGAGAGTCCCAGTTTTATCGGAACAGATGGTTGTGACGGAACCTAAAGTTTCTACCGCAGGTAGTTTCCGAATTAACGCGTTGCGGCGTACCATTCTCTGAGTTCCCAGTGCCAGGGTAACAGTAATAACGGCAGGTAAGCTTTCTGGCACTACGGCGACTGCCATACTGAGGGAAACTTCCAACAATTCTTGTAAGTTACCTCCACGGAGAAGACCTACTCCGATAACAATGGCTACCAGAATCAAAGAACCTGTTACCAGGACATTACCTAGTTGGGTCATCCTCTGTTGCAGGGGGGTAGGTTCTGTTTCTACCGCTTGCAACATGGTAGCAATTTTACCCAATTCAGTTTTCATCCCAGTGTTGGTCACTAGAATTTTGGCGCGTCCTTGGACAATTTCAGTACCTTGAAAGACTAAATTAACTCGATCGCCCAAGGATGTCTCTTCTGGCAATGTAACTTTTGCCTGTTTGTTGACTGCTTCCGCTTCACCTGTCAGCGCCGATTCCCGTATTTGCAGGTTGGACTCTTCTATTAAACGTCCATCTGCTGCCACGTGGACGCCAGCTTCCACTAGCATGACATCTCCTGGCACTAACTCTTGCGCTGGCACCTCTACTGGTCTACTGTCGCGCAGGACGCGCACGTTGGGTGAGGCGAGTTTTTTTAAAGCTGCTAGGGCTTTTTCCGCACGGCTTTCTTGAACGTAACCGAGTATGCCATTGAGTATAACAATCGCTAGAATAGCGATCGTATCTTTAAATGGTAACTCCCCAGGTTTCAATGTGCCTTGTTGCCAAGCTATCAAGTCTAGAACCCCAGAAATGATGGCTACGGCAATCAGCATCAACAACATGATATTTGTGAACTGATCTATCAGAATCTGCCACGCACTGCGTCCAGCAGTTTCCTCTAGTTCATTTGGACCATATTGTTCCAACCGTTGTTGTACTTCTTGGGGAGATAAACCAGTATTTGCGTTTGTTTTCAGCAGTTCTAGTGATTTATCAACTTCTAAACTATGCCAAGCGGCGGGTTGTTCGGATAGAGAATGAGCGGACATCGTCTTGGTCACAGGAAATGGTTACAAACTTCGATCATAGATGAGCAAGGGCTGGAAAACCATCAACATAAAGTTACATTAGGTTAGGCATGGGCATTGGGCATTGGGCATTCAGTTATTTTCCCTACTCCCGTACAGACGCGCCATGGCGCGTCTCTACAACTCCCTAACCCCTATTTTCATACCACCTAACCATAACAATTTCATTCCTAAGATGTTAAACAGTTGAATAAATTAGTTTAATATGACTTTTGCACTCCCCAGTTTTCCTACTAACCAAATGATTGGGCAA
Organism: Scytonema hofmannii PCC 7110; assembly: GCF_000346485.2. Lineage (NCBI taxonomy): Bacteria > Bacillati > Cyanobacteriota > Cyanophyceae > Nostocales > Scytonemataceae > Scytonema > Scytonema hofmannii. The sequence continues at coordinate 7,771,741 of NZ_KQ976354.1, read as the reverse complement.
AGGACAATTCGACCCCATAGCGCTGCCGCCCTCTGTGGCATTACCTTTATCCAGGATACACTCATTGCTATTGATACTGCTAAAGGTCATTTGCTCTCAATTGACCCCCACTCTGATAATACAAAAGTTCTCAATCCCCATCAAAACCGTGAATTTACGGGCGTGACTGGTTTGGCAGTATGGGATGATACTCTTTGGGTGACTCGGGATAATAGTGTTTATTTGTGTAAATTGGCATCGTTGGGATTGGAGCACTTTGTCACCTTGCCGTATCCAGCTGATGGTATTGCTGTTTGGGAATCTACTGTCTATGTCAGTTGCCAAAAGCTGGGAGATATACTGATTTTTGACCGCAATACACGCAAACAAATTACTCAGTTTTACGCACCTGGGGTTGGAGTAGAAAATTTGGCAGTGGATGAAGAAACGCTTTGGGTTTGCGATCGCACGGAGCAAACTGTGTACTGCATTGATAGAGCGACTGGGGAAGTTCAATTTAGCGTACTGACGCCGTTTGATGAGCCTTCAGGCATAGCGATCTACAAAAATACCGAGACGGGGGAGAATACTCTCCACATCGCCTATGCTTCTGAAGAGCCTTATGTGCGAGATAATCCGAATGCTGACCCAAGTCACGAGCTATCATATCGCGATCGCACTTTTATTCATCCGTTACATTACCATTACAATCGAGAGAAACGCTATGCCCTTTCTAACGGTTATCTCCTAGAGATGTCTTATGTAGAGGAAATTGCGCCTTTAGATGAAGTCTACATACCAGAGGTGGAATGGCGCATTGCATTGCCATCAGAAACCGATCGCCAAAAGGTGAAACACGTCGAACCCATTGGTTTACCTTTTACAGAAGAGATAGTCGATGGCCAAAGAGTAGCAGTCTTTAAATTTGATGCCCTCACTCCAGGCGAACGACATTTATTTGGTTGGAAGGCAATTTTAGAAGTCAGAGGAATTAAGTATCGTCTTACCCCGTCAGATGTAGAAGATATTGCCGAACCTTCGCCAGAGCTACAAGAGGGTTATCTAGTGGACAATGACGATTTGGCAATGGATACCAGTATTGTCCGTCGCGCCGCCCGTGAAGCCATAGGAACGGAAACCAATTTGCTGCGAAAAATGTATAGCATTCGCAACTACGTTTATGACGAGTTGTCCTATGGTATTAAACCTCACATAGATACACCAGATATTGTTTTAGAACGGGGTGTGGGTTCCTGTGGCGAGTACGTGGGTGTTTTGCTTGCCTTGTGCCGATTAAATGGTATTCCTTGCCGTACAGTAGGTCGGTATAAATGCCCAAGCTATGCTGAATACCAGCAAGTTCCCATGCAGCCTCAGTACAATCATGTTTGGCTGGAGTTCTACGTACCTGGTTTTGGTTGGATACCAATGGAATCCAATCCTGATGATATGGGTTATGGCGGACCCTATCCCACTCGCTTTTTTATGGGCTTGGGTTGGTATCACGTTGAAATTGGCAAAGGTATTTCTTTTGAAACTTTGACGAGTAAAGGTGCAAAGCTGACAAAAGAAGATGTTTCCATTGGGGAGTTAGCGATTAATCACATTCGCTTTACAATTCTGGGAGAATTACCTCCTTTCAGTGACCAGTAATCAGTGACCAGTGACCAGCAGGACTTACGCATAGCCCCCCTTAAAAAGGGGGGTTGGGGGATCTACAACGCGTGAAATACTGTAATTATCAACCGCAAAGACGCAAAGAGCACGAAGAAAAGAGAGAAGAGAGAATTCAATACTGCGTAGGTTTTGTGTAAAAATACGAAGGTAAGTAGGTTGGGTTGAGGAACGAAACCCAACATTTACAGGCATTTGTTAAGTTTCTTCAGGGCGATCCCAACCCACAAAAATTCGAGAACTCTTGTAGTATTGAGAGAATTTACAAATGATTTAGGATTGCTAAGACACTTCTGTTGCCCTTTGTATACATTTGTACAGATTTAGTTTACCCGTAGGTTATTATGAAGTTGATATTCAAAATGCTACAGGTATGACTTGAGCACCTGACCAACAAGGGACAGTTATCCGAACAGAACGTGGGCTCACGATCGCAGGCACTCGTATCACTCTGTATAACGTGATGAGTAGTTTACTACTGCAATTGTCCAATTTATCTCGTGAAGATTTGTTAGCAAGATTTTCCAGATAAGCGATCGCTATTTTCGTCTGGATACCAATATTTACGGTTGTCAAGAAGTTGTAATTGGGCAGCAATTTTTACCGACATTCGCGGCTTAACACTAATTGTCCTGATGTCGTGCGATAAACACCTTGAGGTTCGATAATTGGGTCGCCTTATCCTGCACAATCTCGGCTATCACCTCAGTGTGCAACCGATTCAGGCATCGGCAGGGAATTGAAGCAGCAAAACACTGACATAATCCCTTATTACTATTTGCCATCGCTCCGTGTATCTTAGGAAGAAAAAGCACAAAAAAGCGAGAATAATCCAAAATGTCTCAAAAATTAAACGATTTAAAGAAACAAGTGGACACACTAGCACCTGATGAGCAGTTGCGTTTAATCTCATATTTGTTACAAAAACTGAGCCTTTGTGAAATTACATCTAAACCACACCATAATGTGATGGAATTTGCTGGCATCGCACCGAATCACCTAGGAGGGATGGATGCTCAGGAATACATAACACGCATGAGACGTGGGGAGTTTCCAGAACTAGAAATTGAAGAGATAGAATCTAGGAAAAACAGTGAATCTTGAAGAGAGTTTAGAGGGTGTAACGCTCTTGTTTTTGGATAGCGCACCAGTCATATACTTTGTCGAACAAAACCCACAATACTTTCTATTTGTTAGATCGGTATTTGAGCGGATTCAAAATGGTTTAGTATTAGGAGTTACTTCACCAGTCACATTAGCTGAATGTTTAGTACATCCTTATCGTTTAGGACAGATACGGTTACAGCAAAACTTCATAAACCTTTTGCTTGGTAGTAATAACATGATTTTTGAGTCCGTTCCTGACTCAAGCATAGCAATAGGTGCTGCTCAAATCCGAGCCAAATACAACTTACAATTACTTGATGCTTTTCAAATTGCTGTTGCCTTGGCAGCAGGCTGTGAAGCATTTTTAACCAATGATGTAATATTTAGGCGCATTACAGAATTGCAAGTGTTAGTGTTAAATGACTTTGATATTGCTGAGTAAGAATATTCATGGTTGTCAAGAAAATGTGGATTTGGAGCGAACTAGCGATCGCTGTTTTCATCTGGATACCGATCTTTACGGTTGTCAAAAAGTTGTAATTGGGTAGCAATTTCTACCGACATTCGCGGCTTAAAACTATTTGCCCTGATGTCGTGCGATAAACACCTTGAGGTTCGATAATTGGGTCACCTTTTTTCCAGATTCCCGAATTGATAGAACTGGATTGATTGCTATAGGTAACATTCCTTACAGAACCAGTTGCATAATTTGACACTAACAGATCGCCGGGACGGTTGGGTAAACCACCAGTACCTGTGATGGTAAAACTGTTTTGTTGTTTTTGATTGCTTCGGACTATGCAACTACTGGCAATTAGGGCATTAGAGTCAACCAAGTTTTGAGAGAGTTGGCTGAGGCTGTTTTGTACCGAACTGTTATCAGGAGAATTCAGATTAATAGTACCCGATAAACCCAGGTCTGAACTGGCAGTAATGTCATTTATTTGCTCTGATGGTTTGGAACGAGCTTCAATCCCAAAGATTCCCCGAGCAGTGATGTTAATATTACCACCGCGTCCTTGGAAAGCGTTAGCAGTAATATCGCTGTTTTCCTGAGGAACTGCGACAATGAATTTTGAGTTGATGTTGATGTTACCTCCATCTCCACCTTTTTGCTCAGTACCGGCGTTGGTAGAGATTTGAGCGCCACGACGGAGTAAGAGTAAATTGCTGTTGAGGTTGATGTTACCACCGTTACCGGATGTCGATTCGGCAATGAGTCTGCCTTGATTGTCTAAGGTTATTTTGGGCGAGTTGATTTCGATGTCGCCTGTGATTCCTGAACCAGAGGAACTGACAAAAAAGCCACTGTCAGCGCTAATATTTTCTACAACTTCAAGAGAAAATGTTGCAATCCGGTCATTATAATTAGGGTCACTACCGCTAATCTTCACTTTGTCAGTAGCATTGACTGTGATTTTACCTGCACCTCCGTTGCTCGAGCTATTGGTGCTGAGTTGTCCGCCACTTGTTGCTTCAAAGACATTGGTATTCACCGTGATATCGCCACCCTTGTTATTATTTGCAGTGCCTGCATCTATTGAAGCACCGTTTAAGATACGAAAAATATTGGTGTTTACGGTAATATTGCCACCTTCACCAGTTGAGCCTTCAACTGTATCTGAGTATAAACCGCTAGAAAATCCCCCCTCTTGACTAATTCCAGAAATAGTTACTGTCTCTTTTGCATTGATATAAATATTTCCTGCATTTCCTTGTCCAAAAGTTGAGGTAATAAATTCAGCACCATCAGTTAGTGACACAGCATCAACTGCCCGCACTGTCACATTCCCCGCATTCCCCAGCCCATAAGTTGAAGCATTAATTTGAGCGCCATCAACTAGTGAGAGGGTTGCAGCATTGATGTTGATATTACCACCCTTTCCCACACCAGATGCTTCTACCGTACTGAGGATGTTAGCGTCTGCAAGAGAAACAGCATCAAGTGCGCGCACTGTAACATTTCCCCCATTCCCCTGTCCAGAAGTTGAGGCGTTAATTTCAGCGTCGTCTCGTAATGAAAAGGAGACAGAGTTGATAGTTATGTCACCCCCATTGCCAATTGTCGCACTTCCTACGTCGCTGAAAATCCCACTAGAAAAACCGTTTTTCTGCCCCGCAATGTCAACTGTACCAGTGACTTTCACATTCACATTGCCTGCATCTCCTCTTCCAGCTGGCTGGGTAGCAGATGCACCACGAGTAATGGTTAGCAGTTGAGCACTATCAATTAGCGACAAGGAAGCAGCATTGATGTCAATGTTACCACCCTTTCCCACAGCCCCTGCTTCTACTACGCTGAGGATGCTAGCATCAGCCAGAGAAATAGCATCAAGTGCCCGTACTGTCACATTTCCCCCATTCCCAATTCCAAAAGTTGAGGCAGAAAGTTGAGCGCTGTCTCGTAAAGAGAACGAGCCAGAATCAATGGTTATGTCACCCCCATTGCCAACTGTCCCAGTTCCTACAAAGCTGCCAATCGCACTAGAAAAACCGTTTTTCTGCCCAACAATGTCAACTGCACCACTTACTTTCACATTCACATTGCCTGCATCCCCTCTTCCTGCGGGTTGGTTATCAGACGCACGACGAGTAATGGTTACCAGTTGAGCGCCATCAATGAGTGACAAGGTTGCAGCATTGATCTCGATACTGCCACCCTTACCTACACCTCCTGCTTCTACCGTGCTGAGGATGCTAGCATTACCAGCCAGAGAAACAGCATCTTGTGCCCGCACTGTCACATTACCTGCATTCCCTCGTCCAGAAGTTGAGGTATCTATTTGAGCGCTGTCTCGTAATGAAAATGAACCAGTATCGATGGTGATGTTACCCCCATTGCTAACTGTCCCAGTTCCTACAAAGCTGCCAATCCCACTAAGAAAACCGTTTTTCTGCCCAGCAATGTCAACAACACCTGTCACTTTCACATTCACATTGCCTGCATCCCCTCGTCTCGAAGGTTGGGTAGCAGATGCACCACGAGTACTAGTTAGCAGTTGAGCGCCATCAATGAGTGAGAGGGTTGCAGCATTGATGTCAATATTGCCACCCTTTCCCACACCAGATGCTTCTACAGTGCTCGAGATGGAAGCGCTTGCAAGGGAAACAGCATCTTGTGCCCGCACTGTAACATTCCCCGCATTCCCAATTCCAAAAGTTGAGGCAGAAAGTTGAGCGCTGTCTCGTAATGAAAATGAACCAGAATCAATGGTTATGTCACCCCCATTGCCTACTGCCCCAGTTCTGACTCTGCTGCGAATCCCACTAGGAAGACCGTTTTTTTGCCCAGTAATGTCAACTGCACCAGTCACTTTCACATTCACATTGCCTGCATCCCCTCGTCCTGCGGGTTGGGTAGCAGATGCACTAACAGTACTTGTTTGCAGTTGAGCGCCATCAGCGAGTGATAAGGTTACAGCATTGATGTCGATATTGCCACCCTTACCTACACCCCCTGCTTCCACCGTGCTGAGGATGGCAGCATTACCAGCCAGAGAAACAGCATCAAGTGCCCGCACTGTAACATTCCCCCCATTTCCTTGTCCAAAAGTTGAAGCAGTAAGTTGAGCACCGTCTCGTAATGAGAAGGAGCCAGAATCGATAGTGATGTTACCCCCATTGCCAACTGTTCCAGTTTCTAGGCTGCTGAAAATCCCAGTGAGAAGATCGTTTTTCCGCCCAGCAATGTCAACCGCACCAGTCACTTTCACTGTCACATTACCTCCGTCCCCTCTTGCTGCGGGTTGGTTATCAGACGCACGACGAGTAATGGTTACCAGTTGAGCGCCATCAATGAGTGACACGTTTGCAGCATTGATGTCGATATTGCCAGCCTTTCCTACACCAGATGCTTCTACCGTGCTGAGAATATAAGCATTACCTGCAAGAGAAACAGCATCAAGTGCCCGCACTGTGACATTCCCCCCATTCCCAATTCCAGACGTTGAGGTAGAAAGTCGAGCGCCGTCTCGTAATAACAATGAACCAGTATTGATGTTTATGTTACCTCCATTGCCTTTTGACCCCAAGCGCACTAAGTTACGAATTTGGCTAATTTGGCTACCAGAACCAGTAACTTTAATGTCTCCTGTGGCATTAAGTACGATATCCCCTGCAACAGTCTCAGGTGTTCCCAAACCAGCCCCAATACCAGCAGAAAAGATGCTTCCTCCTGATACCTCTAAATTTCGAGCATTGACTGCAATATCACCACCACCAGCCCCTTCCACAAACACAAATGCTCGCTCGCTCAGCAATACATCTGCACGAGCCACATTCTCAGGAAATTTCAAGCTAAGACGATCGCTATCTAAAACAAGATTGATACTTCCAGGTTCTGCTAACCCACCTAACTCAACTCTCCCACCAAAAGCATTTAACTGCCCACCAGCCATTGTGACATTACCGCCTATTAACAGCAGACTCTTACCATCTGGTACACGCAAACCTGTCACATCACCTGCAAAACTTACTCCTGCAGGTGCAAGCGATCGGTTAGTAATTCCAGCCGTTTGATTTATTTGATTAAATAACAACGCTGAAGGATTAATCGACAACAACGGTGGTGCTTGGGGATTTGTAGCGCTAAAAACACCCTGGTTCCCGAACTGCGCTCCGTTTGCCGTTGTCCCCACAAACGAACCCTGCACATCTAAACTAGCTCTTTCTCCAAAAATCATCCCATTGGGATTGATCAAAAATAAATTGGGCTTTGATTCGCTCAAAGTTCCCAGCCTACCCAATATCTCAGAGCGGTTTCCACCTGTGACTCGTGCCAGAATATTCTGAATATCTACGCTAGGACTCAAAAAATAAGCCCCCCGTCCCGAGGTAACGTTAAATTCTCGGAAACTATGAAACAGGTTAATTCCGCGAGTTGCACCACCTACAATTAATTCTATTGGTAGTCCTTGGAAATTCTGATTCTGTAAGATTTGAGATGATTCTATACCCAGTGTGTTATCAGGTTGAATATTACTGGGAGTGCTCTGAGACAAGGCTTTGCAGGTAAAAATATTTATCCCTACCGTTGACAAAAGTCCAACGAATCCTAACTGCCAACAACTTAACCAGTGTTTTGTTTCCATTAGGCGCACTCCCTATATATACGGAGTATCTAATGATTTGGAATGAAAAGCAATCGTCTTTGTTACAAAAAATTTATCATCACAGTAGCAACAGCGATCGCGTGCTGACTTGCCTACGCAGATTATTTTAATAAAGTCCACGTAGGTGGACTTTGTTTGTATAGTCGCAAATTCTATTCGCCGAACAATCTTAAAGAAAAGATACGTACAATTTCGCAGGCATATATGGTTTGAAGCTAAATAATATCTAAATTAGCTTGTTTAACCACTAAATATATGAGTAGAACATTTATCAAACTTACAGGGTTAATTCTACTACTAGTTTGCATTTACTATCTCGGTCAAAATATTATATTTGCTAGTAGCTATTATGGCTATTTTTTTAACAGCATCCCTGCGTCTGGCTCAATGTTAGCAGTGATTTCTGGTATTTTTACATTAATTTTCTTTCCCAAACATACCGATAATTTAGGATGGATTTTGTTGGGAATAGGCATAGTGCTAGCTTTCTTAAGCGGAGGAGTTATATTCAAAACTACAAGCTTATGGAATTTCTTTGTCGCTTTCTCAGCATTATCTGTAGGGTATAAACTCCTTGATGAAGGGAGATTTCTTTAGTTATAACTAGTACTTGACCTGCAAGATCCCCGACTTCGCATGAGTTGTCGGGGATCTGAGCATATCCTAACCCCTATTTTCCAAAGGTTTCGCTGCAGAAAATTCACAGATCGAGTTAAATGGGCAAAACCGACAGTGATAACCGGGAGTTGGTGGAAAAATATCGCTAAACTTACTGTGTTTTTCTTGATATTTTTGCAAATCTTTTTGGTGTTTTCTGGCAACTTCCGATAATTCACGTTCAATAACGTCTAACTCTTTCTTGGAAACACTGATAATCTCAGAGGTTTTACAAAGTTCTAAATTGTAGAATGATGCGATCGCTTCATACTTAGGATAGAGATAACGAGCTGCTAGTAAATAGACTAGTGCCTGTCGGCGGTCAAAGGCAGATTTGCCAGTTTTAAAGTCTACAATATGTAAAGTGCGATCGGACTCAATAAACACGCAATCCATAGCAGCATACAAGCGGAAGCAGTAATGCTGCTGTTCAACAAAAATTGGTTTGGGAAAACCTTCATCACCACGCGTTAATAAGATAATACGTTTGCCTGAAAGTAAAGGAGTACTGTGATATTTGTTCAAAATTTGCAGGACTCGTTGCTTCACTTCATCTGTAAAGTGACTTAATTTCAGCAGCTGTGCAACTTTTTGTACGCCGTCTGACTGCTTTAATAAATGTATCTGGTGATGAAATTCATAAACTCCTTTCTGAGCTAGCAAGCCAATGCGTTGAGAAGACGTCGCTTTTGCCATCAGAACTTTGACTTGAGGTTCGTGCTGCCGTGCTTTAATAAAACCGCGTCTCATTTGGCAATGCGAACGTTGCCCCACGGCTGGGGCAATTAAAGACCAAAGGTGATAGCTGGCAAAAGGCTGCTCTGAGATTAACATTGCTTTGGCTTGGGCTGTAAGCCAAAATCCAACACGGTAAGGCGAGATAAAATCTCTCGCTAACCATGCAGATTCTGTGAGTTCAGAAATTACTGATACTATTGTGGCAAATTATTAAAGATGTATCAGGTGCTCTGTCATGGTCTAGTAACCTTTCTGACTCAATTTCTACGTTCTCTTCTAACCCAGAGTATATGTAACTTACGTGCTTCTTGCCCAATCAAGCGCAGTGCATTAAAAGTTATTACGATAAATAAAGAACTTGTTAAATGTGGCGTTCGCGAAGCGCAAGCTGAAAGAGCGCTTATCGCCCACTACTAACTTCACAAACAGGATTATGAAAACTTTTGCAAATCTACTGACATCAATGATTGTGGCTGGCTGGATCATGGGAATAGCGATCCTTTCAGTACAAAATGCCGAACCTGTATCATTAAGATTTCTTAATTTTAGGTCTGTTCAAATTCCAGTAGGTCTGGTTCTGGCTTTCTGCGCTGTTGTGGGAATAATTGGTACGGCTCTACTACAACCCCTCTGGGGTCTTGCAGTTTCTGGGCAAAGGAATTCTGACTTGGAAGATGAGGCTGAGTTTTTTGCTGATGAAGATTATTAAATTCACTATGTGCAGATCCCCGACTTCGCATGAGTTGTCGGGGATCTAAACTTTTCACGAATGATTTAGGATTACTATATAATTTCCTACCTATATAGGTTAAACTAAAATTAATATTTTCTTCATTAGAATTTTACATTGCTCTTGTCTAATGTACGTGTACACAATATGTACTCGTAACAAAAGTTACGTATTGAGCAGTTATCAGTAGTGTATTCTTTTATGCTGACTAACCCCCAAATGATTTTGAGAGGCTTGAAAGTCGTTACCTACACAGTTCTTGGGAAAGACATGCCTCTAGAGACTCACGATCGCTACATTTTAGAAAAGAAAATAATTCCTTATTTTCTTGAAAGTGAAGCGTTTGCAAAAATTTTATTTGTCGGATGTGGTTCTTATACAAAGCATTATGAAAAATGGTTTGAAACAAAAGAATACTGGACAATAGACATCAACCCAATGAAAAAAATATATGGAGCAAAACAACACATTGTTGGTTCCATGAGCGAACTGAACAACCATTTCAGTGAAAACGATTTAGATGTTATCTTCTGTAATGGTGTTTTTGGTTGGGGATTGAACGAGCGAGAAGAAGTAGAAAAAGCATTTGCAGGTTGCTATAAATCTTTGCGAAAAGGCGGCGTTTTAATTGTTGGTTGGGATGATGTCCCAGAGAAAAAACCTTTTCCTTTAGAAACTTGTGAAAGCTTAAATCAGTTTCAAAATTATTATTTTCCCCCTCTTTCCACTGCATTTTATGTGAACTTAACTGATGAATCAGAAAAGCATAGGTATAATTTTTATGTTAAGGGTTAGTGGATAGTAGGAGCGCAAGGCATTGCGCCCGTAGAGTAGTAGTCAAAATTAACAACTAACAACTAACAACTAACCAATTTACTTAGTCTCCATCCAATTCTCACCTGCACGTACATCTACGACCAATGGTACAGTTAACGATACTGCATTTTCCATTGTAGATTTAATATGAAGTTGCAGTTCCTCCCATTCCTCAGGTGGAACTTCAAATACAAGTTCATCATGAACTTGTAGCAACAAACGTGCTTTGTAATTCTGCAAAATATCGTGCAATTTTACCATTGCGACTTTAATAATATCAGCACTAGAACCTTGAATTGGTGCGTTGGCTGCAGCACGTAGCAAACCTGCATCATACGCACCTAGGTTCTTCAATTTGCTAAGGTCAATATCTACAGGATTGCTACCTTTAAGATTATGCAGATTATTACTTGTAAAGTCAAAGTATCTCCGACGCCCAAAGATAGTTTCTACATATCCTTGGGTGACAGCTTGCTTTTTCACAGACTCTAGATACTCAAATATTTTAGGATAGCGGTTGTTAAATCGTTTAATAAACTCGTTAGCGTCAATTTTATCTACCCCAGTTGAACGCGAAAATCTCTGAGAACCCATTCCATAAATTACACCAAAGTTGATAGTTTTAGCCAATCTTCTTTCATCTGATGTCACATCTTCTTTTTCAAAAATTAGCTTTGCTGTAACTTTGTGAATATCTTCATTATTCTGGTAAGCTTCAACTAATACAGGTTCTTGACTCAAATGAGCTAAAATTCGCAACTCAATTTGTGAGTAATCAGCAGCTACCATTAAGTAACCAGATTCAGGTATAAAAGCTTTGCGAATCTGACGGCTAAAAGCAGTACGAATGGGTATATTCTGTAAATTTGGATTGGAAGAAGACAACCGCCCCGTAGATGTTACTGTCTGGTTGAAGCTGGTGTGTACTCGTTTAGTGTCGGAACGAACGAGTTCTGGTAATGCGTCTACATAAGTAGACTTCAATTTAGATAAGGTACGATACTCAACAACGGCATCAACTATTCCACTTGTATCAACTTCTCGCAATTTTTCTAGTGTTGCTGCATCAGTAGAATAACCTGTTTGGATTTTACGGGAATGCTTGGTGCTTAACTTTAATTTGTCAAATAGTATTTGACTCAATTGTTTTGGAGAACCTAAATTAAATTTCTCTCCTGCAAAATCGTAAGCCTGTTGTTCAAACTTTGCTAAATCTGTCTCTAATAAATGAGATAGTTCTTGCAGATAAGCAGTATCGATACGAATTCCATGATACTCCATTTCTGCCAAAACTGGTTCTAGAGGTTGTTCTACTTCTAGTAATAACTTTTGTAAAGACGTGCCACTTCTTGTCTCTACATTTTTTTGAACAATTTTTTCTAGTTCTTCACGCAATTTTGTTACTAGTTGAAATGTGCTGTAAACATCCATACCGCAGTAATCCGCTACGGAAGGAATATCTATGTCGGCAATAATTTTTCCCTTGGGAACTAGTTCGGAGTAACTTGTTGCTATTAAACCTAAATAATGTTGGGATAAGCTACTAAGATTGTGGTTTCTATCTGGATTTAAAACATAACTTGCCAACATGGTGTCAAAGACAACTCCTGCAAGTTTTATTCCTTGACAGCGCAAGATTAAACGGTCAAACTTAGCATTTTGCAAAGTTTTAGGGTAGTCTGCACTTTCAAGAATTGGGCGAAGTGCTTCTAAAACAATTTCTTGATTTAAATTTTCTCCTGTTTTATGACCGAGGGGAATGTAGGCAACTTCATTTGGGTCTGTTCCCCAACAACAACCAATTCCTACTAAAAAGGCATCTCTTGGTTCTAAATCACTGGTTTCTGTATCCCAAGCAACAGGATATTTTGGATCGGTAAACTTTTGCAGCAGGTTGACTAATTCTGTAAGTTTTGCTGGAGTATCTATAATTCTGGGCTGAATTGGAGAATTTGTCGGATTTTGTTGAAATGCTTCTGTATCTTCAGCACTAAAAAACCACACATCTTCACCTTCGTAGGTAGGGAGTGGGGAGTAGGGAGTGGGGAGTAGGGAATGGGGAGTAGGGAGTGGGGAATTTGTGTCTTCTGGTTCGTCTGTTACTTCTGGTGCTTCTTCAAGCAGTCCGCCAAACTTTTGTTGGAGTTCGTTAATTTTGCCTAAAAAAGTTTTAAATTCTAGCTTTTCTAAAATTGGGATGAGATGGTTGGTATCAAACCCTTTTAAATTACATTCTTTTAAATTAATTTCCACGGGAACATCTAGAACAATTGCTGCTAAATAGCGGGATTTTTCCGCGTCTTCTTTACCTGCTTCTAGTTTTTTCTGAGTTGCGCCTTTTATTTGTCCTAATGCAGCATAAATCTTTTCAAGAGAACCAAAGTCCTTGAGCAACTGAACTGCTGTTTTTTCCCCGATTCCTCTCACTCCAGGAATATTGTCTGATTTATCACCGCAAAGGGCTTTGTAATCCACGACTTGGGATGGTTCAATTCCCAATTTCTCTTTGACTTGTTCTACACCAAATTCGCTAATACCAGCGTTGGTATTGCGTTTGAGTGCATCTGGACTAAAATATAAAACGCTAATATCTTTGTTGGGGTCAATAAGTTGGTATAAATCGCGATCGCCTGTCAGAATTTTGACTTTATACCCTGATGCTGCTGCCTTTTGTGCTAAAGTTCCCAACACGTCATCTGCTTCATAACCAGGAGCGGTGACAATTTTCAGATTCAAGGCATCCAGTAATTCTTGCAGGTTTTTGAGGTCAGGAATAAAATCTTCTGGTGTCCCCGGACGATCTGCTTTATATGTATCGTCAGCTTCATGACGAAAAGTTGGCAAGTCCAAGTCAAAGGCGATCGCCATCGCTTGCGGTTGCTCCGTTGCCATTACCTCTAACAGAGTTTTCAGAAAGCCGAAACACACACTCGTCGGTATCCCTGTCTTTGTCCTCAATCCAGAGTCTTTTCCTTTGGCAAAGGCGTAGTACGAACGAAAGGCTAGGGAATGCCCATCTATAAGAATGAATGTGGGGTGGGTTTTCATCAAGGGTTTGGAAGCTAACTGAGTTAGTACTATTGTTTGGGAGATACATTTATTCTAACCAGTTGCTTCTATGGGAATCCGATTTGATTTTTGAAAAAATACTCAACCGAAGAAACCCAGTATCTCCAAGATACCGGGTTTCTTCTTTCCACAGTCACTGGTCACTGGTCACTGTTTTCCCGACGGCGCAATGTCATCACACCTGCAGCCGCAGCCCCTAACAACGCCATTGCAGTCGCTGGTTCGGGTACGGATTCGATGTTGTCTTTACCAACATCAACAACAAACATAACATCATTGAAATCGCGATCGCTCGCAGGACCTTCGGGTCCAGGTAAATCTTCAAAACCTAATAACAAATAATCATCAATTTCATAAGCGACCAAATGTTCTAATAAATCTGGGTTTTTTGTTGCATCTGCACCGTAAACAGGTCCATCAGGATTATTAAAGCCATCTGCTTTTATAAAGAAGTTGAGTTGCGAACCACCTGTTACCTGACCTATCTCAACATAATCCCCAATATCTAAAGTACCTGGGTTTTCGCCGATCTGGCATACTGAATTAGCTGCTTGAGAAATGTCACAGGATACGTCATTAAAAAGTAATCCTTTCTGAGAATCGCTACCTTTCACGGCTTCATAGGCAAGCTGATTTTTAAAGGTAGCACCTTCGTTGAGAAACCAAATACGAACATTGCTGTCATTTTTCAAACGAAGTTTTGTAGCATCTAGTTTGTTTAATTTATCTTCTGGAATAGCAAGAGATTCTGGCTGCACATACTTTTGATATTCCGAAATCAGAGATTGAAATCCTGAACCGTTAGTTGACTTATCTTGTACTTCATAAGTTTTTGTCCAGTCTCCCCAAGTAAACGTGCTAGCACTTGCAGGCGCAACAGCAGAAAATACACCAGTGACTGTAACTGCGGCTGCTATAAGTTTCTTTAGCTGATTGTTGTTCATCATAAAACTCCTTTATAATTTTTTGGCGATTAAGTTAAGGAACTGTTAATTTAAGCTTTTGGGCTACTAATTTTTACTTAATGTTTAAGCGTTACTAATCATTATTACGCCCGTGTTTTTCTATGTCTACACTTAAATTCCATCTTCGCTAACTCTTTATCCCTAGTGGTTTTACTGAAAAAATTTTGTAAAATGAGTGTAGTTTTCCGAAATCAAAACTGTCTTACGTGAAGTTAGGGGAAATCTTGGTAAAAGGATAACCAACCGAAAAAAGAGCCAACGCCATGGAGATATGCAGGTAATGGTAGAGAATACCAACCGCCCAAAATCTCTGAAAAAGCAGGCTTGATTGTGGAACAACTCAGCGCACAAAACGAGACGCCGCGACGTTTTGTCATCGAAGAGGCGGTTTTGTTGTTAGCAGAGACATTTCAGCAGGTGGTTCTCGCCGTGGCTTAACTTTTGCTCCCACATAATATGTAGCGGTTGAAGTTGGGTTTTTCATGCTTGGCGGTGTATATAAAGTAGAAGCACCCTTATTTAAATAGATTTTCTTACTGGTCACTGGTCACTGGTCACTGGTCACTGGTCACTGTTAATTCGGCGGCGACTCAGTTTTAGCAATCCAACTGCTCCTACGCCCAAAATAGCAAGAGCACTTGTGGGTTCTGGTATGTAAGCTTTATCATCTAGATTGTTTTTACCAACATCAACCACAAATACCACGTCGTTGAAATCGCGATCGCTTGCAATAGTACCATTCCCTCCCGCTAAAGAACCCGGCGGTCCGAACAAATCCTCAAATCCAACTAAAAGATAATCATTATACTCATAAGCGACTATGTGTTCCAAACCATCTGGATTTTGAGTCGCCGCTTCACTGTAAATATTTTTGACATTTGTTGCTGGATTCGTACCACCTGTGTCTTGAGGGTTAGCACCATTTGCTCTTAACCAAAAATTCAGCTGCGAACCACCAGTCACTGTTCCCAAATCAACGTAATCACCAACATTTAAAGTCCCGTCACTTGAAGGCTTTTCGCAGTTATTGTTGTTTCCACTAATACATGAAGCGTCTTGAAAAACCAACTCTGCTTGATAATTTGAACCTTGAATAGCTTCGTAAGCCAACTGATTGCGATAAAAAGCACCTTCGTTGAGGAACCAAACACGAACATTACTGTCAGATTTTAGCTGTAGTCTAGAGGGGTCTAGTCTTCTGACTTGATTGTCGGGAATCGCTATTCCTTCTGGTTGCACAAATTGCTGAAATTGCGGAATTAGAGTTTGAAAGCCCGATACATCGGTTGCTCTTGGTTGAACTTGATTTGCTACCAAGTTATTCCATTCCGAAGTATTGTTTAATGAGGCTGCACTGACGGGAGCAACTACAGAAAAGATAGTACCTGCGGTAGCTATAGCAGCAAAAACCTCTGTGAACCGATTGTTTTTCATGGAAATCCTTTTATGTTTTGCAACAACGTTACAAAGTTGTTAGCGCTTGTTGGATCGCTAACTCTGACTCCAGTGTCCTATGTTAATTAATCACTTTGATTTCAGTATCTACAAAAAGTATCAAGTAGAAAGGATGAAGGATAAAATGTGTCATGCAAATCATATTCTACTCCCTAAATATATCTAAGGGGAGTTTATTTCATACTTTATACTTTATCAGTTATGGATTTAGCATCACCTAGCATTGGGTCTCCTGTTGCTTCTGATATTCAACTGCTTGTCTTAGATGTCGATGGCACGATCGCAGGAAAATCTAATCAAATCAGCGAAAGAGTCAAGCAGGCAATTTTTGCTGTTCAATCACGGGGAATTCAAGTAGCGATCGCAACAGGACGTATGTATCGTTCGGCTTTGCGATTTCATCAAGAAATTTGTTCTAACCTACCGTTGATAGCTTATCAAGGAGCTTGGATTCAAGACCCATTTACTCAACACATTCACAGTCATTTGCCTGTTTCCGAGCGCACTGCACTCAAACTTCTAGATTATTTTGAACAACCGGAACTCCGCCGACTTTTATCCGTACATTTCTATATTGATGACCAACTTTATGTAAGAGAAATCACAGAGGAAACTGAACTTTACGCCAAACGTTCAGGTATAACTCCTATCGCCGTAGGTGATTTACGCTCCTGTTGTCACCATGAGCCTACAAAAGTCTTGGCTTTATGCGATGACAAAAGTGTCATCGAGCAGTTACTGGGGAATTTACGCCGTCAGTACACTCCTGCTGAATTATATCTCACCACTTCTGTTGCTACATTCTTTGAAGCAACTCATCCTCTTGCCAACAAGGGAATTGGAGTGCGTTATTTAGCTGAAGAATTGTTAGGGCTGCAAAGAGCAAACGTTATGACTGTTGGTGACAATTTTAACGATGCGGAAATGCTACAGTATGCTGGCATTGGTATCGCCATGGGTAACGCGCCAGAAGGAGTACAAACTTTAGCTCAATGGGTAGCTCCTGATGTAGAGGAAGATGGCGTAGCTGTTGCCATTGAGAAATTTTTACTTTGTTGAAAAGGTTAGTTGTTGGTTGTTGGTTGTTGGTTGTTGGTTGTTCTTTACCACTAACCACTAACTACTAACCACTATCCACTATCCACTATCTAATATCTAAAAATCAGAAAGAGCACCGACGACTGGCCGTGTTTCGTCTCGGTGCTCTCGCTGGTTCGCTCCTCACACAACAGAAAATATACACTATTTTTTTTGGTGTGTCAATAGTGTTTTGAGAAGTTTTAGATTTTTTACAAGATCCTTGGCAGGGGCTGCAAGATCCGCAGTTTCAGTGCGGCTTTTATAATTCTTGAAGAGCAGAAATACAGAACTTTTCTTCCAGTAAAAATTTCAACACAGTCTGAGTAACCATAACTAATCCGAGCCGCGCTTGTGTGAGTTCTGGAGAAGTTATTTTGACCTCTCCGAAGATACGACACTGACACCAAAAAGTTTCAAAGGCTTGAGTGAGTTCCAACGCAGCTTTTTCCCAGTTGACTGACTCAGTGCGATGCTCTCCAAGGGAGCCGCCCAAAGAGCGATCGCAACACACCAATTTGTCTGTCACTTTTACCAACTGATTTATGAGACGGTAGGACGCTAGTTGGTTGAATTGTAGTTTTTCATGACTGTCAAGCCAAGGAATAACATTGGGGATTAAAATTTGTGACGACCCGATTTTATGTTCTTGATGCTTCATTAACCCCTCTTGGATCGCTAAGCGCAAAAGGGAGCAACATCGTGCATGAGCGTATTGAGTAGTAAATATGGCATCGGGGATTTTGGATTTTGGATTTTGGATTTTGGATTTTGGATTGGTTATTAATATTTCTCCATTGCCCGTTGCCCATTGTCCCTTAACAAAACTTTGTAACCAAGCCGCTAAGACCGAATGGCTGACTTCTAAATGAATCCAACCGGGAGGGACAATTTTAGTTATTAAATCATTGTCATAATTTTTTGATATATGAGAAATCAGCTCGCTAGCTATCTCTAAAGGTGGGATTTTTTCAGATTTCGCCAGTTTCAAGGCTATCCCTGAGATATAAAAAATTCTCCGCTCATCTCTGCCTTGAGATAGAGGAATATTTTGCTCTGTTGTACATACTGTCTCGTTCGACTCAGCATAAATACTTAATAATGATGCTAATTTACTGTATACTAGCTGCTTGATAGCTATATATTTGCAAATATGTAACTTTCGATACACATAATCCTCGGAAAATAAAATCTGCCATTTTGGACTTTCATTTTATGTCATCTTTCTTGAGACATAAGTTTATTCTATGAAGAGAAAATTAGAATTATGCAAAATTTAATTAATTAGGGGTAAATTTTACTACCTTCATTGTACAGTAAGATGTATAACAAAAAGAGTAGATGCTAAATTGTCTACTTTTTTCCTGGCTGGCACTGTTAGGATTAATGCTTGAAGTGCCAACACGAAGACACTCCTTGCACCTATTTTTAACGTCTTTGTCTTCAGCCGAACGCTCTTTGTTACCTATGCAATCTCCATCCTCCTTTTCTGAGGCATCTCGTCCTTTTTTAACTTGGCAACGGATTCTTGACTGGGCTCAAGAACACTATCGCTGCCGTACCTTTAGCAAAGATGAACGCATTCCAGCCCGTCCTGGATTGCTGTACTTGGTGCAAAGGGGTGCGATCCGCATGGTGGGAACTGCCCAAGTCAGCGCCACCGCGAGTCAACTGACCTCTCGACGCATCAACAGAACACCAGAAGAAGCTTTTCTCGGTTTTGTTGGTGCCGGTCAGCCCTTTGAAATTGTTGCTCAGTCACCATTTACACTCCAGTCTTACGCCCACGTAGACCAAACAGCAGTGCTGTGGATGTACTGGCATGATTTAGACAATTGGCCTCACTTCCGCCGGGAAGTTATGGACGCCTTTAGATATCAGCACCAGCGCAAACTGCTGTGGCTGAGTGCTCTAGGACAACGCCGCACAATTGACCGTCTCTTAGGATTCCTCACACTGCTAATTGAGGAATACGGAGAGCCTGCAATGAGTGAGACCGATCCCGATGTGATTCGCGGCTATTGCCTGCCTTTCCCCCTCACCCATGCCCAAATTGGCAGTGCCATTGGCTCAACGCGTGTCACCGTCACCCGCTTGATGGGCAAATTGCGTCAACGGGGCTTAATCCTCACTCAAGGCGATAATCTTATCTGCTTGCCAGCAGAGTCGATTAATAGAGTTAGCTAGCTCTATACTTTAGGATGCAGGTGTCAGCGAATTTTGACAAACCCTGCTTGAGTCACAAGTTCCTGTCCCTGCTGAGTGAGCAGTAAGTTAGCGTAAGCCATACCAGCTTGCTGTTCGATTTGCCCGGTCTGTTTGACTACAACAAACAGATTGCGCGTCATGGGATACCTTCCCGACCGGAAAGCCTCAGTGTTCAACTGATTGCGTTTACCAGGACAAGCATTGGGGAGAACAAACGGTTCTTGATAGGGAGCAACAAGTTGCCCCTGCATTCTCCCTAGCGGTAAAGGCTTGATTGAACATTGAGGAACCACTTCGGGAGCAGAGGCATAATATATGCCGCCAGGACTTCTCGCCAAATTTTGCAGCGCTTGGGTGGTTGTGCTAACAAACACTACATTTTGTCCAAAAGGTTCACCGCCCAAGATGTCTTGCACGAACTGTTCTACAGTACCGCCATCAGAAATGCGGCGAGAAAAAGCTTGAAGCGGGACATCGGAACCACCAAGTTCTTTCCAGTTTGTGACTTTGCCTGTGTAAATGGACTTTAACTGGTCGATAGTCAAGCCGGAAATATTTAGGTTGGGATTTACTGCTACAGCCAAACCGTCAATGGCAACTGGAATTTGTTCGAGTGTAAATCCTCGTTGCTGGGCAGTTCTTCTTTCTTCCTCATTCACAGGACGAGAAGACTGAGCAAATGTCAGTTGACCATCAATCAAAGACTTTATCCCAGTCCCAGAACCTGGAGCATCCCCCTGAGGTTGTACATACTGCAAGCGAAACTCTGGTCGTGCTGATTGAATTGTAGAATCAACTAATCCTCGGATCGGTGCCCAAGAAGTACTTCCTCCATATTTAAATGTTCCTATCGGAACGTTTTGGACAGAGGCAAAAGTCTTACCACTTGGTTCTCCTGGTGCAGGTGAAACTGTGCCACTCCCATCGTTACCAGAACCAGAGTTTTTGGAAAAGGTTTGATTGAGATTAAAGTTTGAGTTTCTGCTGAACCACCAGTAGCCACCAGCTATCAACCCTACCGTCATCAGTAGGGACAGGATCAAAATAGGCGTTTCTTTATTTTGTGACATGGTAATGCTAATTGTTAGTGGTTAGTTGTTAGTTGTTAGTTGTTAGTTGTTAGTGGGAAATAACTAACTACTAACTACTAACCACTAACCACTAACCATTATCTAATTCTCACAAATCCAGCTTTAGCAATTAATTCCTGACCTTGATTTGTCAGCATGAGATTGGCGTAAGCTTCTCCTGCTTGTTGGTCGCTATTACCTTCGTGTTTAACAATTACAAATAATCTTCGGGTAATGGGGTATTGATTTTTCTGGAAAGCGACTGCATTGAGTTGATTGCGTTGTTTTGGACATTCAGATAGCGGAATGAAAGGTTCCTGATAAGGTGGTACAAATGTATCTGATGTTTTTCCTAGTGGTAGGGGCTTAACTGTACATTGTCCGACAACTTCAGGTGCAGAAGCATAGTAAATACCACCATTGTTTCTTGCTACTGTTTGTAAAGCTTGTGTTGTAGTAGGAATATACTGTACGTTAGTCCCAAACTTTTCACCGCTTAAAACATTGTCGCTGAAAAATTCAACGGTTCCCCCTTCTTCGAGACGGCGGGAGTAAGGTGTAATGGATAAATCGGGACCTCCTAAGGATTTCCAGTTGGTAATTTTTCCCGTGTAGATGTCTTTGATTTGGGCGACAGTTAAACCGGGTACATTGAGATCTGGATGAACTGCGATCGCAATCCCATCTAGTGCTACGGGGACTTCTCGCAGTGTAAAGCCCCGTTTGCTTGCTTTTTGGTACTCTTCGTTTTTGATTGGGCGTGAGGACTGAGAAAAAGCTAACTGGTTATCGATAAGCATTTTTATCCCACTTCCAGAACCAGGTGCGCCAATGGTAGGGTCAGTATAACGCAGTTGAAATTCAGGAAAGACAGTTTGAACTGCTGGATCGACATCTTTTCTGATTGGTGCCCAAGTTGTGCTGCCTCCATAGCTAAATAATCCCAATGGCACTTTTGGGACTTGGGAAAAAGTTTGGTAATTCGATTGTTTGACTTGCCATGTCCCTTTACCACCGAAAGAACCCGCGATGATACCAGAAGTACTCAGCCACCAATAAACTATACCTAACAACCCTAGTGTAATTACTAAGGTTAGAGCTAAAACTGTAGTTTCATTCTTAGCTGCCATAAATTTCATTTTAAACAGTGAACAGTGACCAGTGACAGTGACCAGTAACTAAAGTAACAGCGATAACAGTTTGTAAATTAAACGAAACAGTGTAGTGGTGGCGATCGCGACTAAACTACCTGCAACGGGTATAATAATTAACTGTTGAAGACTCAACCCAACCTGCAAAAAGGGGATAAAATATATAATTGCAAAACTAATAGCTGGAATAATCAATAAATCCCATCTTTCAATCCACCGCCTAATTTGAGCAAAGATAAGTATTGTTAAAATGAGGGCTGAACCTCCTACGGCAAACAAAGGGGATTTGAATACACTAAATAAAGCTATAGCAATTAATCCACTTTCAAACCCACTAAATGCTGCACTGCTTAATATCTCTATTATAGAAAATGGCTGTCTGGCTATTTTGGTCGGTGTTTGTGCTTGGGGTTGGGGTTGTAGAGGATCTGGCGACGGACGGGGGGGATTGATGTTTGTGGGGGGTATACTTCTAGCAGGTTTATCAAGAACTTGTAAAACTTCTTGTGCGGACTGATAGCGTTGACTAGCAGCAGCTTGGAGCATTTTATCAAGAATGTTCGCAAGGTGAGGACTAACAGTGACGCGTTCGCGCCATTTCCACTGGTTGCTGTAGGCATCAAATAACTGAGTCACGTCTTGTTCGCCTGTTAACAGTATTAAAATGGTGACAGCTAACGCGTATAAATCTGTCGATGGAAAGATTTGACCGCCTGACATTTGTTCTGGTGGTGCAAATCCCATGGAGTAGATGCCAGTTGAAGGGCTATTAGTACCAATAGGGGAGTTGGCAATTTGTTTGACTGCGCCAAAATCAAGCAAGTAAAGTTTCCCGTTGCGATGGCGCATGATGTTGGAGGGTTTAATGTCTCTGTGGATAATGCTGGCGTCGTGGACAAACTTGAGAACTTTCAGGATTTCTCTCAGTATTTCTAATACCTCTTGCTCGGAAAATCGACCTTTTTGAATTAATTCTTCCTCTAAATTTTCTCCATCTATATACTCTTGTACTAGGTAAAAAAATTGCTCTTGCTTTCCGGCTTGCAAACTGGGAGCGAGTAGGGGGAAAAAGGCAAACAAGTCGGGTATTTGCTCGTGCTGATTGCCTATCTGCTCTAAAACTTCTGCTTCTCGTTCAAATAAATCTTGTGCCAATTGCAGTTGGGTTGGAGTGAGATTTCCCGCAGGTTGAAATTGCTTGACAACACATTGTCGCATTCCTGGGGTATAGCGATCGCGTGCCAAGAATGCGGCTCCGAATCCCCCTCGGCCTAACAGCTTTAGTGGCAAATAGCGTCCCACCAAAATCAGAGGCATTCCACAAGCCGTGCAATATTTCTGTTGTGCTGTTCTGAGGGTTGCGCTATCATCTAAATCTGGAAAATAATTCTGTGGGCGAGGACAGTGCGGACGGGTACAGTAAATTTCCATGATTTGTCAAAAGGTCATTAGTCAATAGCCATTTGTCAATAGTCATTTGTACTGTAGACTAAGGACAAAGGACTAATGACTACATCTTAATCATCTTCGGCCCTGTGATTTCCTCCCTCTAATACACTGACTGCCATGGCTTTCGGTATAGATTTTAACAACTCTAGATTCCATCCTGGGGTAGCAAACTGAGGTAGAATTTCCCGACTAAATGCTTCTGCTGCTTTGGATCTGTAGCGATTGGGATTAAAAATCAGCCTCAGCATCCGTTTGACGATGACCCCTTCGATAGGCGCACAGTGCAGCAGTCCCATCTGTAACTCTTTAGCAATTGCTGAAGTCGAGACAAAAGCTGCTCCCAAACCAGATTGGACGGCATTTTTAATGGCTTCTATGGAATTAAGTTCCATTTCAACTTTAAAACGGCGCGTATCAATATCGCAGCGTGCTAGCACTTGGTCAATGACCTTGCGAATGGTAGATTGAGAATCCAAAGCTATGAATTGCAGTTTATATAAGTCTTCTCTGTGAATTGTGTCTAGTTTGGAAAAGGGATGGGATACGGGTATAATCAGCGCTAGCTCATCTTCAGCGTAAGGAACGATTTCCAAAGATTCCACAAGTTCGGCAGGAATTTCACCACCGATGATGGCTAAATCGACTTGTCCGTTTGCTACACTCCAAGCGGTTCTGCGAGTGGAATGGACGTGTAATTGTACCGCCACATCCGGATATTTTTGTCGGAACATCCCAATCATCCGGGGTAAAAGATAAGTACCCGTAGTTTGAGAAGCTCCCACAATGAGAGTACCGCCTTGCAGATTTTGTAAATCTTCAATAGCGCGACAAGTTTCTTGACACAAGCTGAGAATTTTTTCACCGTAGCTCAGAAGTAAATGTCCGGCTTCGGTTAATTGAGCACGACGTCCTCCACGGTCAAATAACGGGACATCTAGTTGCCGTTCTAAGTTTTGCACTTGCAAACTCACGGCAGGTTGAGAAACGTAGAGGCTGTCAGCGGCGCGCTTGAAGCTCCCTTCTGCAGCGATCGCTTTCAGAATACGTAGTTGGTCTAAAGTGAAAGGAAGGTCAGACATAAGGCTAAACCCACGAACAAGAAAGGAGCAGCAATCTTTTACAAACCAGCGTAATAAGCTTTCACAGTTGGGCGAGATTAAGAAAGCATCTTACAGCCATTTTCAGGTAGATAGACCACAGCCGTAGGGGCGCAATGCCTTGCGCCCCTACTAACGATGTGGTTCATTTAAGTGAAAACTGCTGTAATACGTAGAAGCTGTTTCGATAAAGACAGTAGCATATCATCTTGACTAAAGTCTCCTTTTCTACTCTCCATCTCCTTGGAAATGAATGGTTATACTTTACTGGTCACTGGTCACTGGTCACTGGTCACTGGTCACTGGTCACTGGTCACTGGTCAGGGGGGACTTTTTACATAGTTTGTGGTATTCGTTGTACTAAATTTGGTTTTCTTTCACTTACTTCCTTCATTTGTGTATATGATGTTGCCGGGTTGGTTAACCCTTAGTCATTTTGTCATGCTTGGGCTACTATTGGTTTTTGCGATTGTCCACAGTGGAGGGGCTGCCTTGCGTCCTTGGGCAGAAAAACACCTTGGATGTAGGCTTTACCGCGTTCTTTTTGCACTTGCCAGCCTGCCGTTAGTTGTGATACTCATCGTTTACTTTTTTAACCACCGCTATGATGGCCTACAGCTTTGGAACGTCCAAGGCGTATCAGGCATAGCGCAATTGGTATGGGTGCTGTCAGCAATTTCCTTCTTTTTTTTATATCCTGCTACATTCAATCTACTAGAAATTGCTGCTATCCAAAAGCCCCAAGTTCATCTCTACGAGACTGGCATTATCCGAATCACCCGTCATCCGCAGATGATAGGGCAAGTCATTTGGTGTATTGCCCATACTCTTTGGCTCGGTACGAGTTTTACTCTTGTCACTTCCTTAGGGTTAGTGTTACACCATTTATTTGGGGTATGGCATGGCGATCGCCGTTTGAGCGATCGTTATGGTGAAGCCTTTGAAAAAGTTAAACAGCGCACATCGATCATTCCCTTAGCAGCTGTTATCGACAAACGTCAATCTCTCATTTGGCAGGAATTTCTGCGTCCGTCATATGTGGGAATTGTGATTTTCGTACTGCTACTTTGGTGGTCGCATCCCTTGTTAATTCAAGCAACATCCAGAATAAAGTTATGACTTTAACACAAACCTAATTTTCCACAGCAGTCAATTTGATATGCATCCCATAAAATCATTTTCAACTGCTACCAAATCAATGTACGATGAAATGAGACCAGTATCACTCTGAGGGTCTTCCTCTGTAGGAAACTGGTGAGTCCAATGGGCGAAGTAGCTGTCAGTGAGGGGGCGTTTAGTTTTGCAATTTTAGATTTGGTAGTTGTCAGAAAATTACCAAGTAGGGAAAAGACTTGATAAACAGCCATTTTCTCTTCTATAATCAGTAGACACTGGTTAAAATGGAAAAAAATCAGCCCAAAGAAAAATAAACCAGAAGACACAGACAAGTCATTGAGAAATCTCTCAATAGGCGTCAGGAACTCCAAAAGTTTAGCTCATCCTCTAGGCTATACATTTCTAGGGGGATAAGGTGCTAGACATGGCTAGCTCAAGCTCTAAAAACTCGAGCATACTACCGCATCAAGAATTTTTTCTTCGTTATGGTACGTAAGTCGTAAATTTTGAGTCCCTGTCCAAACATACTTGCAAATTTTGGTATTACAGAGCTTGGCCGTTAAACGGCCAAGTAGTTACTATACAGCAGTGGGCAGCGATCTTGTCAAAATTTTCTAAAATTTTACTGGTTGTTCTCTAGTGACACCATCAAGATCTGTGCTGAATTTATTGCATAGTTGTGACATTATTGCTCCTCCTGCTGACAGCTTAAGTTGATAACAAAAGTGTTTACTTCTAGAGGCATCATGGTGTTGTCGGTAAGTGAGAGAACATTTACTCAAGAAGTTTCAGAATCTCCAATTCCTGTTTTAGTCAATTTTGAAGCACCTTGGTGTGGTTTGTGTAAAATTATTCAGCCGTTACTGTTGCAGTTCAAATCGCAATGCGGAGACCAAGTTAAATTGGTGAGCGTCAATGCTGATGATAACTTCAAACTAGCGACTACCTATCGACTCAAATCACTACCAACTCTACTTTTAATAGAAAACGGCATAGTCAGACAGCGTTTAGAGAGTTTTCGCGGGCGGGAAGATTTACTTCAAGCCCTAGAAGAAATCAAAATCTGCTACATCAATCGACCCAAAACATACCAAAAGTCAAAAGTTGCTGATTTAGGTTGTAGGTCAGCATGATTAGTTAGTGGTTAGTGGTTAGTGGTTAGTGGTTAGTAGCTTTTTTAACAACCAACAACTAACAACTAACAACCAACAACTAACTAAAATATAAAACCAAGCTTAATTACCCCACCCAATTAGTCTCGGGTGGGGTATTTTATCAAAGAGGGTGTGTGTCACAATTATTAACAGTTCCGACAAATTAGTCAACAAAAGTATGAAGTATGAAGTATGAAGTATAAGGGATAGATGGAGTAAGTTTATCCTTTGTCCTTGATACTTTATCCTTTACACTTCACACTTCTTTAAGTCAAGAATTCTAAAAGTAGGCGTCAGTGATGGAAGTAATCTATCAGTATGCTTGGCTGATTCCGGTATTACCTCTTCTTGGGGCAATGCTGGTCGGTCTGGGGTTACTCTCGTTGAATCAGGTGACTAACAGCTTGCGAAAGTTAAATTCGTCACTCATCATATCCCTCATGGGAGCCGCGATGGGTCTTTCGTTTGCTTTGTTATGGAGTCAAATTCAAGGACACCCCTCTTATACCCATACCTTAGAGTGGGCTGCAGCAGGCAATTTTCACCTGAGCATGGGCTACACTATTGACCATCTGGCAGCTCTCATGTTAGCGATCGTGACAACTGTAGCCTTCCTAGTTATGGTTTATACAGATGGCTACATGGCTCATGACCCAAGCTATGTCCGGTTTTACGCCTATCTCAGCTTGTTTGGTTCCTCAATGTTGGGTTTGGTAATCAGCCCCAACCTAGTACAGGTTTATATCTTCTGGGAACTAGTGGGGATGTGTTCCTACCTGCTAGTTGGTTTTTGGTACGATCGCAAAGCTGCAGCAGATGCGTGTCAGAAAGCATTTGTAACCAACCGTGTAGGAGACTTTGGATTGCTGTTAGGCATTCTAGGGTTGTTCTGGGCAACGGGAAGCTTTGATTTTGATGTGATGGGCATTCGTCTTGAAGAACTCGTTCAGAACGGTTCTTTAAGCAATCTGCTTGCCATATTGTTTGCGATTTTAGTTTTCCTGGGACCGGTTGCCAAATCTGCCCAATTCCCGCTTCACGTGTGGTTGCCAGATGCGATGGAAGGTCCGACTCCCATCTCGGCTCTAATCCATGCAGCAACAATGGTGGCAGCAGGCGTTTTCCTAATTGCCCGGATGTACCCAGTTTTTGAACATATTCCGGCGGCAATGCATGTGATTGCTTACACAGGAGCATTCACAGCGTTTTTGGGTGCGACAATTGCGATGACTCAAAACGACATCAAAAAAGGTCTGGCATACTCCACCATCTCCCAACTTGGTTACATGGTGATGGCAATGGGAGTAGGTGCATACACAGCAGGGCTGTTCCACCTCATGACCCACGCCTACTTTAAGGCGATGCTGTTCCTTGGTTCCGGTTCTGTGATTCATGGTATGGAAGGAGTCGTTGGTCACGACCCTGCCTTAGCACAAGATATCCGGTTGATGGGTGGGCTGCGGAAGTTCATGCCAGTAACGGCAATTACCTTTTTGATTGGTTGCTTGGCAATTGCCGGTGTACCGCCCTTTGCTGGTTTCTGGTCAAAAGATGAAATCCTTGGAGCCGCCTTTAACGCAAATCCACTTCTGTGGTTTGTGGGTTGGCTGACTGCAGGAATCACCGCTTTTTATATGTTCCGGATGTACTTAACCACCTTTGAAGGTAAATTCCGGGGCAATCAAACTGATAAGTGGGAAAAACTCACGTCCCCAATCGGGATGGCACTTGTCACAGGTTTTGATACGACACGTGCTTTTGGTCCCGGTGCAATGACCAGGGGAGAACTAGAAGAATCTTCTTCCCAACACCACCATGAAGACCACGGACACGACGCACACGGTCACGGACACAGTGAATATCCCCATGAATCACCGTGGACAATGACCCTGCCGTTAGTTATTTTGGCATTTCCTTCCATGCTCATTGGTTTGCTAGGGACTCCTTTTGCCAACTATTTTGAGGAGTTCATCTACTCACCCAATGAAACAAGCGCGGAAGTGCTAGAAAAAGCAGCTTCGTTCAACCCAACAGAGTTCTACATCATGGCAGGAAGTTCAGTAGGAATTTCCTTGATTGGGATTACCCTGGCTTTCTTAACATACTCCTGGGCTAAAATCAACCCCGTGGAGATAGCGGCAAAAGTGAAACCACTTTATGAGTTATCCCTCAACAAGTGGTACTTTGACGACATCTACCACCGCGTATTTGTCGTTGGTTTGCGTCGTTTGGCGAGACAAGTCATGGAAGTGGACTTCCGTGTAGTTGACGGTGCGGTAAACCTCACTGGATTTTTCACCCTCGTCAGTGGCGAAGGTCTAAAGTACTTAGAAAATGGTCGCGCTCAATTCTATGCCCTAATCGTTTTTGGGGCTGTGTTGGGCTTAGTGATTGTTTTCGGTGTCACATAACAGCGATCAGTGACCAGTGACCAGTGACGAACACCAAACCCGGTTTCTACGAGAAACCGGGTTTCTCATCATTTCATAACACCCCTCGATTTTTTTGATTTTGTTAAATCAACCTAAGAATGAAGCGCACAACCCCCAAAAACTGCTAGTAAGTAGCTAGTAGTTGATAGCCGAACCTTATTGTTGTTGACTGACAACTTGTGATGAACACAGCAAATTTTCCATGGCTGACGACGATTATTCTTTTCCCGATAGCGGCGTCACTGCTAGTTCCCTGGATTCCCGATAAAGAAGGCAAAACAGTGCGCTGGTATGCCCTAACTATAGGGTTGATAGATTTTGCATTGATTGTTTACGCTTTTTACACCAGATACGACTTCTCCAATCCTGACTTACAGTTGGTTGAGAGTTACAGCTGGATTCCGCAACTCGGTTTGAATTGGTCGGTAGGGGCAGATGGTTTATCTATGCCCCTTATTATTTTGACTGGATTCATTACCACACTGGCGATGTTAGCAGCATGGCCCGTGACGCTTAAGCCAAGGTTGTTTTACTTTTTGATGCTGGCGATGTATGGCGGTCAGATTGCCGTATTCGCCGTACAGGACATACTCCTGTTTTTCTTGGTTTGGGAACTGGAATTGGTACCAGTTTATATTCTGCTTTCCATTTGGGGTGGTAAAAAACGGCAATACGCGGCAACCAAGTTTATTTTGTACACTGCGGGTGGGTCGCTGTTTATCTTAATTGCTGGTTTGACAATGGCATTTCACGGCGGTACTGTCACTTTTGACATGCAAGCGCTTGGCGCCAAAGATTATGCAATCAATCTACAACTGTGGCTTTACGCTGCGTTTTTGATTGCTTATGCTGTCAAACTGCCAATCTTCCCGTTACATACCTGGTTACCAGATGCTCACGGTGAAGCGACAGCCCCCGTACATATGTTGCTGGCAGGTGTTCTGTTGAAAATGGGCGGTTACGCTTTGATTCGCATGAATGCCCAAATGCTACCAGATGCCCATGTTATATTTGCTCCCGTGTTGGTGATTTTGGGTATCGTAAATATTATTTACGCTGCCCTCACATCATTTGCCCAGCGCAATCTGAAGCGAAAAATTGCCTACTCCTCAATTTCTCACATGGGCTTTGTGGCAATTGGTATTGCTTCCTTCACCGACTTGGGTTTGAATGGAGCGATGCTGCAAATGGTTTCCCATGGTTTGATTGGGGCGAGTTTGTTCTTCTTGGTAGGGGCAACTTACGATCGCACCCACACCCTCATGTTGGATGAAATGGGTGGTGTTGGTAAGAAAATGGGTAAGATGTTCGCCATGTGGACAACTTGTTCTTTGGCATCCCTAGCATTACCTGGAATGAGTGGTTTTGTTGCCGAGTTGATGATTTTTGTTGGGTTTTCCACCAGTGATGCCTATAACCCCACCTTTAAAGTTATTGTGGTGTTCTTGATGGCAGTGGGAGTGATTTTGACTCCAATTTATCTGCTATCCATGTTGCGGGAAATTTTCTACGGCAAAGAGAACGAAGAATTAGTCGCTCATCAAAAGCTGATCGATGCCGAACCCCGCGAAATCTTTATCATTGCCTGCTTGTTAGTACCAATTATCGGTATTGGATTGTATCCCAAGATACTAACTCAGGTTTATGATGCAAGTACTGTAAAGCTAACAGCACGGTTGAGAGATTCTATACCAGTGTTGGCAGACGAAAAAGCGCCTGCGGTATCGTTTAGTGCGCCTGCTATTGGAAATTAGATTTTGGATTTTAAATCAATTTGATTTTAGGGGTGGGTTTTATACCTGCCTTTTTTTGGCAATAAATTTTTTATAAACAATGAACCGCAGATGAACGCAGATAGACGCTGATAAGATTTCCTTATGCTAAAATGACTTGATTGGTACGGCTTATGGACGTACTCTTAAGGAAAGAAAACATCAGGAGAGTTGCCCACAATGCTTGATAGGCAAAAACTTGATAAAACAGAGGACAGGCGGAGCAAACCGGAACGCCTAGAAGCTCGTCTTACCCGCGAACAGAAGGAATTGTTACAGAGGGCAGCAGATCTTGAAGGCAGAAGCCTTACTGATTTTGTGGTCAGTCATGCTCAGATTGCTGCATTACAGACGATTGAAGAATATACTATCATCAAGCTCAGTCGAGAAGACAGCAAGGCTTTTATTGATGCTCTTCTTAATCCTCCTGAGTTACATCCCGATGAACCTTTGGCGCGGGCGATCGGTCATTATAAGGACAGTATGGGTCTGGTGTGAGTATTCCGTCTTTTACGTATACCATTGAATTGCTGAACTCCGACCACAATCGAGCGGATTTTCAATGTGGAACTGAAGCCCTCGACCGTTACCTGCGAGAACAAGCCCGTCAGGATTTAAAGCGTTATTGACAGTTCTCGCTAAATCTAGTTTAGTCTCAACAGAACTCCTTACATGGTCAATTATGTTGAGATGAGAAGACAAGCGTGCAAATAGGTGAAGCAGCAAAAATGAGATTTGGGTCGGAATTAATATTTGCATTATGCGAAGGAAATAACACGGAAATTATCATACTGAATAAGCCAATGGATATTCAACCTGAGCAAGAGATGTGTGAGGACATTATGGCAGCGATCGCGGTGTTTAGTGCCCGGTTGTACGGAAGACGCTCGCGTCGTAATATCAAGGCGATGCAAGCCTGACACGAAGCTCAAGAAAAAATTTTTGATGAGGTATTGACAACAAAACCTTATCAAAGTTAGTATACGTTAATATTTTCTCCGATAAAAATTTCTAATTCATGCCAAAATTACTAACTAGTAAACCCAAAAAGACAGCAGCACAAATTCAAGAAGCAAAACATCAAACAACTCGCTTGTTAATGATTGCTGGTGTCTACTTGGATTGCTGGTTTGTGATTAAGTTAGAGTCGATATTAAGGGTTGAGCAGACAGTAATTAATCCGGTAATTGAATGTTCAGATGAGTCAACAATTAATGGATTCATTGAAAAATTGTTCACAGTGAGAGCAAATACTTACAATGTTTTAGGGTCGGCGGCTTTTTGGGGTGAATCCTGGATAAAAACTCAGAATATTATTGCGTCCAAGTTTGGTCAGCCAGATACCTATTTAGTTAATGGTGAGCCATTGCCAGTAAAAATATTTGAGTGGACTGTGCAAGATACAGCCAAAAATATACTCGCGCAACAGTCAGCAGCAAAAACAGCTATTATGAGCCGTATATATCAGCGCTTCCCTTTACACCAAGGAGAAAAGCTGACAGCAGAACAAAAAGCCAAAAATCAAGAATACCAAACAAATAGGAAGCGAGCTATCGATGCTCTAAAATCCTTTGAGACTATTAAACTCCTTCCTTGATTACATCGTTATTTTAGAGAAGAGTACAAGCGTGGTTATGCTCTTCAGAATCGTCAAATTGTGTATCAGCCTCAAGCTTATAGTTGCACGCGAATTTCTCGTTATTTAGTCAAGCTAGAGGTCCAAGGACTAGCGAGAGGAAAGAGAATATCTTTAATAGTTAAGTCAAATCGAATCATCACAGGTCAAATCCGGTTAATTCGCAATGCATCTGGTAGTTTAGAAATTCATAGTTTTCTGACTTTGTACAATCGGGATTATGGTAAACTTATTAATCGAGAAGAAGTTAAAGCAGTAGATAGAGGGTATACAGAAGTTTTTTATACTGATGACAATCAATCGCTAGGTCAAGGGTTTGGTCAGCAATTAAATCAAAAAACTGAGAGAATTACTCGAAGGGGACAGAATAAAAACAAACTTTGGGCATTAGCTCATGTCCGCTACAAAAATCATCCTCAAAAATCCCGCTCTATTCGAGAAAATAATTTGGGTTTTCAAACAGAATTAAAACGACGCCATCGCGATGATGCCTACGTAGAAACAGTGGTAAATCAAGCTTGTCGCTCCATCACATTTCAAGCTAAAACTCTCGGCGTCGAAAGTTTAGTAGAGCCAATACGCTCAACTAAAAAGTTATCTAAACGGGCTAAAAATCGTTTAGAGAAATGGGAAAAAGGCACTGTTGCAGATCGTCTTACCCATTGGTCGGCACGTAACAGAACTCATATCTGCTGGGTTTCTGCCGCGTATACATCGCAGATTGATAATCGGAATGGTACGTTACTGGGTACACGTTGTCGAGATCAATTCTTCACCTTTGATGGGGTTGTATTCCAATCCGACCACAATGCAGCGATCAACGTCAGGCATCGTATGACCGATTCCGTGATTACGCAGTTCATGCCTTACAAACAAGTTCAAGCTGTTTTACTTGAGAGAACTGCTCGTTTCTTGAGTGCAATGGGTCTGACATTACAGGATGCTGTCGAGCGTCAATGGTTAAACATTAAGTATACCAAATGTCAAGCATTTAAGAAACTCCTATACGGATTGTAGGAACGTCTAGTTAAGGAATAGGGGAAGAGGAAACCAACCTCGTTATTGATTCCACAGTAATCGCGTGAATCACTCACCCAACCGGATCAGACAGCAATTAAAGGAGAGTCAAGGTTTTCTCTCCCAACACACACCTTCTAACTAGATACCTTGAGTAGAAATGTGTAGGTTTAGTGAATCCGTTATGTAGCAACACCGTTTGTACTGAGCGATCAAGATTCAGAAAGGATAGCAGGTTATTACACTTTGGCTTCTACATCAATTCAAGTAGAAGATTTACCAGACGAGATCCGTGTAAAACTGCCTAGGTATCCTCTTATCCCAGCAACGCTGTTGGGCCGGCTTGCTGTCGATGAACGCTATCAGGGGCAAGGGCTAGGAGCTTTTTTACTGGTCGATGCTCTGCGGCGAAGTTTGATGAGTGAAATTGCGTCAATGGCAGTGGTGGTAGATGCTAAGGATGACCAAGCACGGGCTTTTTATGAACATCATCGATTTACGCCGTTTTTTAACCAGTCTCGACGGTTGTACTTACCGATGACAATTATTGCAAAACAGTTTTCAAATAAATGAACTCTGCTATGCTCTTGTGGAACGGGCGTCCCCGCCCGTTTTAGACAAGAGAGCGTTTTAGACAAGAGAGCGTTTTAGACAAGAGAGCGTTTTAGACAAGAGAGCGTTTTAGACAAGAGAGCGTTTTAGACAAACAAGAGAGCGGGCGAGGACGCCCGCCCCACAAGATACAACAAGATGTTGTTTATTAATCTCAAAATTGCTGTAAAATCTCAAACACCTAAACCTTGAACTGACAATTCAGGTGGATGTTCTACAGTAAACTGGTAATATATCTCTCGCTTTGCTTCAGGTGGCAGAGTCAAAGCCCATTCCAATATCCCCATTTCACCTAGTTGAATTTGCGGATTGCTGCGTGTGAGGCGAACTTTGACCTGCTCGTTACGGCTAACTGGCAGTTGTTCGGTGAGTTTTAAATAAATTTCTTGATTCAATAAATTGGTAATGATAATCCGATAACCGTAAGTAATCCTGCGATTGTTACCTATTAGCTTTTTATCGACTTGACGCTCAACTAAGTCACGCTCAATATTTAAACTTTCATCAATGCCCAAGTTTAGCTTGAACTCTTGACCGAGTGCAGTATTTTCTAATCGAGTTGTTCCTACAAAGGTATTGTCTCGAAAAATATTTGCTTTGCCTGCTAGTAAAGTGGCACCATTTGTGATGTTCTTCACGTTCGCTTGTAGATAGGCGAAGCTTACCAAACGCGGTGCGGCTATATACTCAAACTGACAGGGATAGTCATCGTTAAAAATTGTCGTTTTATGAGGTGCGCCGTCACTGGGAATATGACCGCTACTATTTAATTTAAAACTAACGGCACTTCCTTCTCTGGAAATTTCTGCCATAACGCTTTCGGCTTGAACAAAGTTTTCTTCTAATTGCTCAGTATCGGTATAATTATTTTCTGTAGTAGAAGATGCCATAGCCACTCCCGGCGTGAGTCGGTGCATGGCTCTTGCACGCAGGAGATTTTCTGGAGGACTTGGGACATCTATAAACCAAGGTTCTGCTTTGGGTGGTAACGTTCCCAGCCCTGGTTTGGCAGTGGAGAGGGTTAAGGTAACACCAATCCAATCTTCTCCAGTACTTTGGCTGACTTCTGCTAAATAGTTGAGGTTGAGGGAATGACTGTTGGTATTGACTGCTAGATCGTAAAGTGGCACCCAACTAGCATTTAGGACTACATAGGACACCTCTAACTCAAAGTCACCCGCACCAGCAGGTTCTACCGCTATAGTCAAGCAAAAATTTTCTTGACCATGAGAGGTTTGGAGTTGTTGCATCTGTTGGCGGAGAACTTCTAACTGCTTGTCTAGTTCTTGCTGTTGAACCTGGTAATCTCCTGTAGCGATCGCATACTCGGCATATTGACTTCCCAAAAAGTTCAAAAAATCCAAAGTTTCGCTAGGGCTGAGATTTTTGCGTGACAAACTCTGTGCGAAAGGTTCTTCTGTTTTTTCGCGCAAACCCTCTAGAAACTTAGATTGCAAATCCAAAGCATCAATTTGGGCTTGTAAAAAGCGCCATTCTGCTTCCATTTGCTGAATTTGCCCCTTCAATTGTACAAGCTGCCTTGTTGCTGGTTCGGATGTGAAGACTCTTTCTACGCTTACTTGTGATAAGCGTACCGTCACCGTACCCATACCACTGACTCTGACCGATTCTGTATCTAAAGTATTTGGTAATTTGGTAACGATTAATTCCCGTTCAAGTCCTGTAAGCGTGACAACACCCTGCCTTGTTACTAGAGCTTGGTCAGTGTAAACTGTCACTGCAATAATTTCAGTTTCTACTGCTGTCATTTTGGATTTTAGATGCGTGGATGAGTGGATTTTAGATTGAGAAAGCCTTGCTAAGACTTAATTTCACCCAACTATCTGTCACATTCTTTTTTCAAATATATATTTTGTGTTTAAGAAAGATTTTGAACGACAGTCGAAGAATCGCTCCCTTTGCACGGTTAAAGAGGAGCTTGAAGAATTGTAACTAGGTCACAAGGTTTTAAAATTCCACTTTCAGTTCGCTCTCATTGACCACAGTATAACTAAAGTCAACAGTTCGATCCGAAAATTGCTTTGCAGCTTCTAACAAATACTCAAAATAAGTACGAGCAACGATAGATAGCTGTTTTCCTGCAGGATAAACCATGTACCAATTCCGTTGAATGGGGAAATGTTCCACATCCAAAACAGTTAAATCTTTGCCATCAATTAAGGTGTGTCGGGAGAGAACGGAAATTCCCAAACCACCTGCGATCGCCTGCTTTATCGCCTCATTACTTCCCAATTCTAGTTTGACTTTTACTGTCACTCCCTGCTCATCAAATAACTTCTGCACGGCTCGCCGCGTACCCGAACCAGGTTCGCGCATAATAAAAGGTTCTTCAGAAAGACGTTGAACAGGAATATTCTTTTCACCTGCCAAAGGATGATTGATTGGTGCTAAAACAACGAGAGGATTAGGTAAAAAGGGTTGGTAACTGACATCCAAATGTTCGGGAACTTGACTCATGATATACAAGTCATCCAGATTACCGACCATGCGTTCTAGAATGCCTTCGTGATTTGTCACTTGCAGGGCAATATCAATCCCAGGATAGAGTTGACAAAACGGACCAAGTAAGCGTGGAATAAAATATTTTGCTGTGGTGATGACAGCCAGACGCAATTGTCCTCGCTTCAGCCCTTTTAAATCTGCCACTTTCATTTCAAATTGAGAGATTGTCTCAAAAATTTGCCGACAAGTGGCGAACAGTTCGCGACCAGCTTCTGTCAGATACAAGCGCTTCCCGACTTGCTCAAATAATGGCAATCCCACCGATTTTGTCAGTTGCTTGATCTGCATGGAGACGGTGGGCTGGGTAAGAAATAATTCTTCAGCAGCACGAGTAAAGCTCCCATGACGAGCTGCAGCCTCGAACACTTTCAACTGATGCAGCGTTGCTTGGTTCAAGGGGTATTCTCCTCTAATAACAATAGATATAAATCTAGTATCACTGAATACCTATGATTGATGCAGCATTCTGATAGTAAAAGTTATGAGTCATATATTATAGATAAAAATGGTCATTGGTCACTGGTCACCGATCACTGGTCACCGATCACTGGTCACCGATCACTGGTCACTGGTCACTGGTTATTCTTCTGTCACTTTCATGGGTAATTCGGCTAAGTCTGGTAACTCCAAAAGTTCTACTTCTGCAATTTGTTCCTTGAAACTGATTGGCAAATTGAAAGGTTGACGTTCCTCTATCCAACAACTAGCCACTGGTAAGGTTTCCTCCAATTCATCTAATGGTCTGGGAATAACCATGACTGCATTTAATTCCCCAATGCGTTCTGCTTCGTACATCCCAACTTCTACTGCTACGACTACATTCGCAACAGAGCCTCGAATAATAGCCGTACACAAACCCGCACCAATTTTTTCATAGGCTGCTAATTGGACATCAGCAGCTTTGAGCATTGCATCCGCAGCTCCCACCATTGCTGGAAAACCCCGCGTTTCTACCAAACCTATGGCTTGGTTGCTCAAACGACTGTAGCCATCCCCTTGTGAAAGTACGCTAAAGCGTTTGGAAATAGGTAGTATCACTTCCAAGTTGGGGAAAGGTCGGGCAAGGACTAGGCTAGAAACTTGTTGGTGCATTTGTTCGCCAACTTGAACTCCAGTCTCTACCGCCAAACGTACATCCGCGATCGCACCTCTGACAATAGCAGTACAATAACCGCCGCCTATTTTTTCATATCCAACCAGGTGAACCCCTGCAGATTTCAACATATTATCTGCTATACCGACTATTGCCGGAAAACTTTCAGTAGATACCAGCCCTAAAGCAGTATCTTTGAAGTCGTCTTGACGGTATGATGACTGCATTTTCTTTGTCAATCTCTAATTATATGCGTTTAAATACCAAGTACCCAAAAATTGGAGTGATTCGGAGTCTTTTGGGATTAACCGCAACCCCGAATCGTTGTGAGTTGCACTTTCATTGCTTACACACAATAATTAGCACTTCTTCAGCGTGACCGTCATGTACTTCTAGCGTAGCTTAAGGATTTTTTTTGTGGGGAAACAATGTAACCATTAGCCGTTGTATGTTTTCTTGTCCGTAAATAAAGGTGCCAATAGTAGTTGATGAATTGGTAGAAGTTTCTTCTGTTGTGGAAGTAGAGGGTTCAGCGCTTGAGGGAGGTTCCCGTTGATGGGGTTGCTCGCTTAATGAATCGGGAGATGAAGCCTTTTCTTGTCCCCCTGTCTCTTTCTCTTCCTGTTCTTTCTTTCCAGGCTCTAACTCTGTACTACTTGAACTTGGATGACTTGCAGACAGTTGTGGCTCTTTTGTATCACCAATCAGTTCGGCAGATACAGTCATGCGGCGGCTGCTATCTCCAATAACCGAACCAGCAGCAACAACTTGTCCGGAGTCAACAGAACAATTAAAAACTGTTGTTGCTGCTCCTATACAGGCATTTGCTCCTATTTTGCCTTGTCCAATCATTAAGAACCCAGAGCCAAGGCTTGCGCCCGCTTCTACCTCTAAGGTTCCTTCATGGACTTGGAGAATTGACCCCATTCCAATACAGACCCCCGAACCGATAATAATTTTGCTGTTTGGAGCCGCTTGGAGTATCACACCAGGTGCAATGACAGCACTTGGATGAATAACCACCTCGCCACCAATATAAGAATCAAAGCTATCTCTTAGGCGCAGTGGTGGCACTGACATGGTAACTGTAACCTCTAAATTTTGATCGAGGGGGAGGAATGATTTTGGATTTTGGATTTTGGATTTTGGATTCAATCTAAAATCCAAAATCTAAAATCTAAAATTCCTACTCCCTACCTTACGGACGTTGAATAATCACCTCTGTGACACGGCGCTTAGCGTTGGGGTCAATGCCAACTAAGCGCACGTATTCTCCTGGATACTCTGTCAGGAAAGCTTCCAATGCTGATGCTGCTTTTGATGCGGAATTAGCTTCAATCTGTCCGCAGCTAGACCAAGAACCAGTACGGAATCGCCGTTGATCTACGTGTTCTGCACTAATTTTATATCCACTGGCAATTAGCTGTCGCAGCTGGTCAACGACTTCAGAACTTAAACGGGTACTGGTAGCCGATGCAGTTGCTGTGGAGTGGCTGGAGGAAGATGCACTAAATCCTGAACTGGAGGAGCTAATTGAAGAAACTGGAGCGCCCGGTCTTTGAATGATGGTTTCTAATACCCGACGCTTGGCTTTGGGGTCAATCCCAATCAGCCGCACGTACTCGCCTTGGTGAGATCTCATACATTCTTCTAATGCAGCAATGACCTCTCTTGTACTTGTTGCATTCACAGGGCTACAGCTTTGCCAAGAACCCGTGCGGAAGCGACGCTCATCCACGTGTTCCATGCCAATTTTGAAACCCTGGTTTAATAACTGGCTGATTTGCTGTGTAATATCGCCGTTAATTTTGTTGCTACTCGTGCTTGTACTGTTGCCATTGCCGTTGTAGCTGCTATTGCTCGTTGATGTAGTAGGAGCCTTAAAAGTAGAAGATGGGTTTGCAACTCCATCCGGACGTTGTATTATCGTCTCCAACACGCGCCGTTTGCCATTGGGGTCAATACCAAACAGGCGTACATATTCTCCTGAGTGATCTCTCAGACAACCTTCCAAAACTGCGATCGCTTCTCCAACGGATCTCGCTTCTATGGGTTGACAACTTTGCCAAGAGCCTGTGCGGAACCGTCTTTGGTCTACATGCTCTGTGCCAATCTTGTACCCTTGCTCCAACAGGTAGCGTACCTGTTCTACTGTTTCAGCACCCAAGCTACTGCTCGCCACGTCATTACTCCTTTCTAATCCGTTAACACCGTTGCTTGTATAAGAATTATCTAACTCATCTCTAACTCTTCTAATACACTTACTATCTGCAGCACAAAGATAGCCAGATCGCAAAGCCTGGTTAATCCCTACAACATGGTGGGCAAAGTGCTTATCTTGGTCTTGCACATCCGGTAAGCGATCTGCTTGTTGCTGAGTAGTAATTATAGCTCCAGAAGGTACGTACTTACCGGGAGGAATTTCCACCTCTTGGATCAAAGCGTGCATCATGACAATGCAGCCTGCCCCTACCCTAGCGTTAAATACTGTTGAGCGAAAGCCGATAAAGCAATTGTCTCCAACATAGGCAGGTCCGTGAATGAGAGCCATATGAGTAATAGAAGCATTGCTACCAATCCATACCGAATACTCATTTTGGTCATCACCAACGATCCGTCCTTGCTCCAATCCATGAACAACCACACCATCCTGTAGGTTAGTGTTTTCACCTATATAAAAAGGCGTACCCTCATCTGCCCGAACAAAAGTGCCTGGTGCAATAATTACATTGGCACCGATATGTACATCTCCAATAACGTTGGAAAAAGAGTGTACAAATGCACTTTCATGGATTTTCGGCTCAGCTAAATTTCTTGACCACGGGGTTGGGGGTGCTGCCGTGCTGCCAACTACTATCACGCTTAATTCCTCCTCTAATGTTCTTGGTTAGTTGTTAGTTGTTATTTGTTAGTTGTTATTTGTTAGTTGTTGGTTGTTAGTTGTGGTTGTTAAATATCAAACCACTAACCACTAACCACTAACTACTAACCACTAACCACTAACCACTAACTACCTATACTGATCCTTCTTGCTGTAAATCAGCCGATCTTCAACGTGGACTGTATCAATTATTGCCACGACGGCTGCATCTACAGGACGTTGCTCATTTCCTAAAATTTGACGGGCAGCACTGCCACGACAAACTAGTACCCACTCATCTACTCCAGCACCCACACTATCAGCTGCTACCTCGTATTCTTGCTGAATACGCCCTTCTTCATCTACCAATTGCAACAGCAGTAGTTTGACACCCCTAAGACTTGGATCTTTTTGCGTGCTAACTACTGTGCCGCGAACTCTTGCAATTTGCATTACACGTTATGGTCTTCTACCACCAAAAGGACGAATCGCATTAACATTCTCGCGGAATTGTTCTACATCTTCGGTGTATCGAATAGGCAGAACATACTCCAAATTTTCGTGGGGGCGAGCAATGATGTGTGTGGACAGAACTTGTCCGCCATTGACTCGCTTTACGGATTCAACTCCAGCAGAAACAGAAGCTTGTACTTCCGAAACATCCCCCCGAACAATAACCGTTACGCGACCACTTCCAATTTTCTCATACCCTACTAAGGTCACACGAGCTGCTTTTACCATTGCATCTGCTGCTTCTACAACAGCTGGAAAGCCCAGCGTTTCTACCATTCCTACTGCGATTGACATGAATTTTGTTCCTCTGTACTTAAAAAATGAACACAAAACTTATGGATTTTAGATTTTAGATTTTGGATTTTAGATTGAAGGTTCTGGATCTCACAACTAGCTTCTGTACTATTGACCGACTTGGTCGTGAGTCAAGCTTCATACTGGACTGGCGCTCTAGGCAGAAACCAGTTTTTTTACCCAGTTTTAGGATACTGGCTTAACGCTCCAGTGAGCCAATCCACTCATCCAAAATCCACTCATCCAAAATCCAAAATTCTTAGGTACGGAATTGCTCCACGGCTTCGGTGTAGCGGATGGGCAAGACGTATTCTAAGTTTTCGTGGGGACGGGCAATAATGTGAGTGGATACAACCTCACCGCCATTAACTCTTCTGGCTGCTTCAACTCCCGCAGCCACTGAAGCTTGGACTTCAGATACATCTCCGCGAACGATTACAGTAACCCGAGCACTGCCGATTTTTTCATACCCTACTAAAGTGACGCGAGCGGCTTTCACCATCGCATCTGCAGCTTCCACTACCGCTGGAAACCCCTTTGTTTCAATCATTCCAACTGCAATTGGCATCGCAGAACTCCTGAATAAGTTATTGCAATATGTACTGAAGATCCGAAAATCTAGATGGGGATGCCGATCTTGAGACTGAAAAGCATATCCAAATTAAGCATAGAAAAGCTTTGCACCTCTGGCAATATAAATTACCATAATAGTTTGTAATAAAAAAGATTTGAAAATTTTAACATAAATTCAGGACGGTGATTTTGCTCAACCGAACTTCACAAATTCCTAGAGCAGCCACTTCTGCTTTATAATTTTTTTATGACATAGGCTAAGACAGGTTCGTAGAAGAGTAAAATCCATCCGAAGAGGAATGGCAAAAAACGAGGGGTTGCTCTTCTGCTGTCTTTCCTCGTTTTTCGCTAGCCGTGTAAAAACTGTATAAAGAAAATATATAATTTTTAATCATCTACCTTAGAAACTAGGTTTTTGTCATTAGCAATTTCATTTCACAAACAAGGACTGAATAAGGGTAGGAAAATTATGTTTTTTCAACGATCTTATCTTTTTTTTGGATCTTAGAGGGAGAAAATGAAAAAATCGTAGTGAAAAATCCATTGGGAATTATCCAAGATTGTCGGGGTATTAAATCGTTTCATCAAATCATCAAAGTATTGTTTTCTAGGGAATCTTTAGATGAATGAGTTTCTGTTTTCAACAAGTTGGTGTATACCTTTTTATGGGTTATTAGGTGCGCTTTTAACCTTACCTTGGGCAATGGGACTTGTTAAACGTACAGGACCCAGACCAGCCGCTTATTTCAACCTGTTAACAACAGTTGTGGCTTTTGTTCACAGTCTGGTGTTATTTGTAGAGATCTGGAATAGGGAACCAGACAATTTTGTCTTTACCTGGTTTAAGGCTGTAGATTTTGACTTGTCCTTTGCTTTGGATATTTCTCCTGTCAGTGTTGGCACAATAGTTATGATCGGCGGGGTAAGCTTGCTGGCACAAACTTACGCCCTTGGTTACATGGAGAAAGACTGGGCATTGGCGCGTTTCTTTGCCTTGATGGGATTTTTTGAAGCAGCACTGAGTGGGTTAGCTATCAGCGATTCCTTATTTCTCAGTTATGCCCTCTTGGAAATGCTGACTCTTTCCACCTACTTGTTGGTTGGATTCTGGTACGCACAACCTCTGGTAGTAACTGCTGCACGAGATGCATTTTTGACTAAGCGAGTGGGAGACTTACTCCTACTCATGGGAGTGGTGACTCTTTCCGCCATGGCAGGTAGCTTAAATTTCTCAGATTTATATGAATGGGCGCAAACGGCTGAGTTAAGCCCTGTAACGTCAACTTTATTAGGTTTGGCATTAATAGCAGGACCTGCTGGTAAATGCGCTCAGTTCCCCCTACACCTGTGGTTGGATGAAGCGATGGAAGGTCCTAACCCAGCTTCGGTTATGCGAAACTCAATGGTCGTAGCGGGTGGGGCTTACATACTGTACAAACTACAGCCACTTCTAGCACTGTCTCCAGTTGCCCTAAACGCTTTAATTATTATGGGTACCGTGACAGCAGTGGGTGCATCGTTGGTATCAATTGCCCAAATTGACATTAAGCGATCGCTATCCCATTCCACAAGTGCATATATGGGGTTGGCATTTTTGGCAGTCGGGATGCAACAAGGGGGTGTAGCGCTGATGTTGCTATTCAC
Source organism: Scytonema hofmannii PCC 7110 (assembly GCF_000346485.2). NCBI lineage: Bacteria > Bacillati > Cyanobacteriota > Cyanophyceae > Nostocales > Scytonemataceae > Scytonema > Scytonema hofmannii. The sequence continues at coordinate 7,728,149 of NZ_KQ976354.1, read as the reverse complement.
TCATGCCGTTGCCAAAGCACTGCTATTTATGAGTTCTGGTTCAGTGATATTTACCACCAGCACTCAAGACTTGACAGAAATGGGTGGTTTATGGTCACGAATGCCAGCAACCACCACGGCGTTTGTGGTTGGTTCAGCCGGTATGATAACGCTGCTACCGTTGGGAAGCTTTTGGGCAATGTTGGGCTGGGCTGATGGTTTAGCTTTAGTTAGCCCTTGGGTCGTTGGAATTTTAGTACTAGTGAATGGTTTAACAGCATTAAATTTAACAAGAGTCTTCCGATTAGTCTTTTGGGGTGAAGCACAACCAAAAACCCGTCGCACGCCAGAAGTTGCTTGGCAAATGGCACTTCCAATGGTGGCACTAACCATAGTGACTTTGTTAGTTCCTATCATGCTACAGCAATGGTACTTACTTCCGGAATTAAAAAGTATAAATTGGTACATAGTAGCCATTTTATTGTCTTCTAGCTTAGTAGGGGTCGCGATCGGGTCAAGTATTTACCTGCACAAAGCTTGGTCAAGATCCAGAATTCTAGCATGGAGATTTGTCCAAGACTTACTGGGTTATGACTTTTACATTGACCGAATTTATCGAGTGACAGTAGTCAGTGCAGTGGCATTGCTTTCTAGGTTTTCTGCTTGGAGCGATCGCTATTTAGTTGATGGTTTTATCAACCTAGTAGGGTTTGCAGCGATATTTAGCGGGCAATCTTTAAAGTACAGTGTATCAGGTCGTTCACAAGGTTATTTGTTAACCATCATCATTGGTGTCAGTTTTTTAGGTTTCCTAATTAGCTGGTCATTAGGTTTGTTAAATAGCTGGCATTTTTAGTAGGAGCGCAATGCCTTGCGTCCCTACCCCCTAATCCCCTACCCCCTAATCCCTATGCTCAGTGCTTTAATTTTGGTGCCGTTGCTAGGTGCGGCATTAATCAGTTTTTTACCTTTTGGAATGACTCCAAAAGCTTCCCGTACATTGGCTTTGGTCATTGCAAGTGTTACTTTCATTTGGGCAGTAGTACTGGCAAGTTTGTTTAACCTGGGAGAAGTCCATCAACAGTTCACCGAGTTTTTGCCTTGGATAGAGAGTCTGGGTTTAAACTATCGTCTTGGAATAGATGGTTTGTCGTTACCGTTGTTACTTTTGAATGGGTTGCTAACTATTATTGCCATCTACAGTAGCGATGCAGAAATTAGTCGTCCTCGCTTTTACTACTCCTTACTCCTAGTCTTAAATGTTGGAGTTAATGGAGCTTTTATTGCACAAGATCTACTGCTCTTTTTCCTGTTTTACGAAATAGAACTCATTCCCCTATACCTGTTGATAGCAATTTGGGGTGGAGAAAAACGAGGCTATGCAGCTACTAAATTTCTCATATACACTGCTGTTTCTGGAATCATCATTTTAGCGAGTTTTCTGGGTATAGTCTGGCTGAGCGGTTCTTCTAGCTTTGCACTAAATGCCATAAATACCCAATCTTTGACGTTAGAAACTCAAGTTCTCTTGCTGTTAGGAATTTTGATTGGTTTTGGTATCAAAATTCCCTTGGTTCCTCTACATACTTGGTTACCCGATGCTCACGTTGAAGCTTCCACACCTGTTTCAGTACTGTTAGCTGGGGTGCTGCTTAAATTGGGAACTTATGGTTTGCTGAGATTTGGAATGTACTTATTGCCAGAGGGTTGGCATTATCTCGCCCCCGCATTGGCAATTTGGGCAGTGGTGAGTGTACTTTATGGCTCATCTTGTGCGATCGCCCAAAAAGATATGAAAAAAATGGTGGCATATAGCTCCATTGGACACATGGGCTACGTGCTTTTAGCAGCCGCAGCAGCAACACCTCTCAGTATTTTGGGAACTGTGTTGCAAATGATCAGCCATGGGTTAATTTCAGCACTCCTGTTTTTACTTGTGGGAATTGTCTATAAAAAAGCCGGTAGCCGTGACTTAGACACTCTCCGAGGACTGCTCAATCCCGAACGAGGAATGCCAGTGATTGGGAGTTTGATGGTTTTGGGCGTCATGGCAAGTGCTGGCCAACCCGGTATGGTTGGGTTTATTTCTGAATTCACCATTTTTCGCAGTAGTTTTACGGTTTTCCCTGTACAAACCCTTGTGTCCATGATTGGTACGGGTTTAACGGCTGTTTACTTCTTGCTTCTCACAAACCGTGCTTTTTTTGGACGCTTGTCCCCACAAGTTTCAAATTTACCTCGTGTTTCTTGGGCAGAACGTGCGCCTGCAGTTGTTTTAGCAGTACTGATTGTGATTTATGGTATCCAACCCAATTGGTTAGCACGTTGGACTGAATCGACAATCGCAGCAATGATGGCTGGTTTCTAGTAGGGAGTAGGGAGTAGGGAGTAGGGAGTGAGGGAGCAGAGGTGATAACTAATGCCCAATGCCCAATGCCCAATTCCCAATTCCCAATTCCCAATCCAAAATCCAAAATCCAAAATCCAAAATCCAAAATCCCCTCATTTTTAGGAGTCAATCAAACATGATCGGCATTAAAAAAAAACTTACTAACGATTACCCATTATTTGAGTATATTGAACGGTTGGAAGCAGGAGGAGCATTACTGCCAAATACTCCTGAGAATTTACTAGAAGCCGTTGGTATTCTTAAAAGTTATGGTGTCGTTTTAGATGCCTATTCTAAAAATCTTATTTACATTGCCGAAAATCAATTTTTGGTTTTTTTCCCCTTTTTCAAATACTTTAATGGGGAATTTTCTGTTAATAAATTACTAAAACATTGGTGGCACGATCGCATTAATTTTGAATATGCCGAATATTGCATGAAAGCGATGCTTTGGCATGGTGGTGGTGGCTTGGATGAATATTTAGATACAGTAGAGTTTAAAGAGAACGTCCAAGCTGTTATTGCTGCAAAATTTAAAAACAATCCCTTCATTTTGGGAATAAACCAATTATTTCCTGATTTCCTAATTGAACAAATGCGTGTTTTCTCTTACTACAGCGCATTGGGGCAATTCTGGCGTGTCATGGCTGATATATTTCTCTCTTTATCTGATCTCTACGATGAAGGAAAAATCCAGTCTATTCCCGAAGTTGTAGACCATATCAAAGCGGGGTTGGTAGCAGATGCTAACAAACCCATTACCTACTCAGTCAAAATTCGAGATAAAGTTTACGATCTTCTCCCCGCTTCTATTGGGTTAACATTCCTAGCGGATACAGCAATACCTTATGTAGAAGCAGTCTTTTTCCGAGGTACACCCTTCCTCGGTACAGTTTCATATAATGCTCAAGCTTATCAAATTTCCCCTGACCAAGCTCGCTTTCAATATGGTGCATTATATGCAGATCCTTTGCCAATTGGAGGTGCTGGGATTCCTCCCACCTTGCTGATGCAGGATATGCGTCACTATCTCCCAGAGTATTTGCACGAAGTTTATCGTCGCAGTCGCAGGGGAGAAGACGATCTGCGGGTACAAATTTGTATAAGTTTCCAAAAGTCTATGTTCTGCGTGACGACTGCAGCAATTTTGGGGCTTATGCCTTATCCTGTGGATACTAAAAATCCTGATGAGCAACAAGCCAATCGCTTGTATTTGCAACAGTGGCTTGACAGGCTAAAGACTTCGCGATTGTCCGAGCTTAACGAGGGGTCTAGTTTTTGTCTGGTGGCTCTACCGCAGAAGGTGTAATGAAGGCAGAAGGTCAAGGTTTTCAGGACATAAATTCTCCCATATTTTGGTATTGTGGGATGGGCGTCCCCGCCTGTCCTGTATAAGTGGCGGGTCAATACTGCAAGGGATACGATAATTGATCTGTCAGAACCCCGGTATCTTTGAGATACCGGGGTTCTAATTTCCGCTTATCCGATTAGTATTGAGTGGCGGGCGGGGACGCCCGCACCACAAGAAATTTTGGGATATTTCTGTTATTTGGAAGTCCCTAAAATCTTCTCTTCTGCCCGAATTAGTTAAAGCTGAGTACGGTCTGTTAAAATCTCGTAACCCGTCTCTGTTACCAATACGGTATGCTCGAACTGAGCCGACAAAGAATTATCAACCGTGACTGCTGTCCAATGGTCTGATAAGATCCGCGTAAACTTAGAGCCAGCATTCAAAATTGGCTCAATTGCCAGCGTCATTCCAGCACGTAGTTTGACGTTTGGCATATCGCGAGTGCGGAAATTAAATACGGAAGGTTCTTCGTGTAAATTACGACCAACACCGTGTCCGGTAAAATCCTCTACTACACAAAATTTATTGGCTTTGACGTGATCTTCAATTGCTCCCGCAATATCCATGAGGTAGTTTCCTGCTTTAACCTGTTCAATGCCCTTGTAAAGAGCTTCTTCGGCAACACGAATCAAGCGAGCAGCTTCTGGAGTGACCTCACCAACAGCAATTGTAATGCAAGAATCGCCATGAAAACCTTGATAATATGCACCCGTGTCTACTTTTAAGACATCTCCAGCACGAATAACTTTTTTTGGACTGGGTATGCCGTGTACAACTTCATTGTTAATACTGGAACAAATGGAACCTTTAAAACCATGGTATCCTTTAAAGCTAGGCGTTGCATCCATTTCCCGGATGCGCTTTTCCGCATGAGCATCTAAGTCGGCTGTGGTCATCCCTGGCTTAACCATCTCGGAAATTTCTTTCAGTACGGTTGCCACTATTTTTGCGGATTGCCGCATAATTTCTACTTCACGCGGGGATTTGAGTTCAATTCCCCTACGCTGTTTTTTTTCAGTTTGACGATCGCTCTGAGCTGGTTGAGAAAGCAGGTGACTGAGAATGTTCATGAGAATTGTGTTTTTTGCGCCTAGTGCCTACGTGTCAATGATTCTTCTATCTATTGAGAAACATTACTTAATATCTCTAAGTTAGCTTATTTTCTGGTATCAATGTTCAGCAAATATCACAATCTCACCTGTCATTCCTGCTTCCGTATGTCCTGCTATAGGACAGCGCAAACTATAGGTTCCCGGCTTTAACGGAACAAAAACCCATTCTGCTTTTGCTTCTGGTTTTAGTTCGAGTTCGTGAATGGCTCCTTTAATTTCTACGTTACCTGCTTCAACTTTTTGCGTCCAAATACTGTCAGCAAAATCCTTGGCTGTAAAATAGTGTTTCTGCGTACTGGGATTTATAAGTATAAGTTTATATCTTTTTCTTGTTTCAAATTCTAAATGGTTTGGTTCAAATTTATATTCATTGGCAGAATTACTTAAACTTACTGTAGTCTCTATAACTGGTTGCTTGAGTATATTTTGGGACTCTGCTGCCTCAGCAGAAGCAGCAGTTGCTATGAGAAAGCATACAAGCAGTGCGATCGCTAAAAAAGGTCTCATTAGTTGTTAGTTGTTAGTTGTTAGTTGTTAGTTGTTAGTTGTTATTGGTCACTGGTCACTGGTCACTGGTCACTGGTCACTGGTCCTGCTGTGACTACAATAATTTTATCTGGATAAAGCAACTCACGAGCGGCTTGATTCACTTCCTCAATTGACACTGCTTGAATTTTTGCTGTGAAAGAACGCAATTCTTCTTTATCTAACCCATAGACCTCATTCATCAAAATTCTATTGACTAATTCCTCTGGATTTGCTAAAGAAACAATGTAATTGCCGATCAAATTTCGTTTAGCTGTTTCTATTTCCTCAGTCGTGACACCTTGTTGATGGATCTGTTGTAGCAGTTCACGGGTTCTGGCAATGGCTTGAAGGGTATCTTCTGGGCTGGTTTGCATCTCGATTAAAAATGTTCCAGAATTTTTCCCTGCTAAAAAGTTGCTGTAAATTCCGTAGGTTAAACCTTGGCGATCGCGTACTTCTGACCCCAACCGACTGGATAAGGTATCGCCTCCCAAAATCTGATTTAGCACTAAGGCTGCGTAGAATCGGGGGTCTTTACGGTTAATCCCTTGATTACCCATGTAAGTAATGGCTTGAGCTTTACCGGGAAGAATTGGGTTAACGCTTACCACTTTTTCTGGAAGGGATACTTTTGGGTATTTTAATTCTGGTGGTTGACCGATAGTATTCCAATCTCCCAACTCTTGTTTAATCAGTGCTTCTACTTCAGTGACTGAAAAATTCCCTAAGAGTGCGAGAACTGTTGTATCTGGGCGGTAGTGTTTTTCTTTAAATTCAACAACATCTTGACGTTTAAGGAGCCGCAGACTTTTTTCTGTGGGAAATTTGTGTAATGGGTGTTTTTCCGGATAAACAGATTGAACAAATGTTCTTTCTGCAACTTCCGAAGGGTCATCTAATTCTTCCTTCAGGGCAATTAATGCTTGTTTGCGACTGAGTTCTAACTCTTTGACTGGAAAAGTCGCATTTTTGACAGTCTCTGCTAAAGTTTGAACTAAAACGGGCAAATCAGATGCCAACGAACTCCCCTCAATCCGCACACCTTCACGGAATGTCTCAAAATCCAAACTCGCTCCTCTGTCGTCTAAAACTTTAGCTAGGGTTAAAGCATCTTTTGTTTTGGTTCCATTCATTAAGTTTTCTGCCACAAGAGATGCAAGCCCTGCTTTATTGTGAGGATCGAATTCTTTACCTGCTTTAATGTAACCACTTAGGGTGACTGTAGGTGAACTCAGGTCGGGAAAAAGCAATACTCGCAGCCCATTGGGTAATGTGAATTGTTCTGGCAATACATCAGAGACAGCAGTCTCGGAAATTTGCTCGGAAAAATCAATAGATGGTAAGTATTTTTCTACTTCTTCCTTTGTTGCTGATAATTCTGATGAGAACTTTTCGGCGACTAGAGTGGAGGTTTGCTGACTGCTTTTGTCTTTTCCTTTTCCTTTGGCTTGAGTTGGTTCAAAAAATCCCACTACACACGCTTCTGGTTGGAGATATTTTGTGGTAACACGCTGTACATCTGCTGTTGTCACCTGACGCACGCCTGCTAAGTAGCGTCCTGTGTATTGATAATCACCAGCAGTTGTTTCATCGTTACCGAGTTGCATTCCTTGACTAGTAATATCTCGGTTACCAAGAATGAGAGATGCTTCTAACTGCGCCTTTGCTCGGTTCACTTCAACGGACGTGACTCCTTTGTTTATCAGTTCTGCGATCGCACCTTTTAGCAAAGAATCAATTTTTTTCAGGTCTTGATTTGGAGAAGCCGTCAGTGATAATTCATACCAGCCTCCCGCCAGCAAACTGACAACAGATGCGGAAACATCATTTGCCAACCCCGATTCCACCAGTGTTTGATAAAGGCGAGCATTTCGTCCATCGGTCAAAATATAGTCCATTACATCTAGTGCAGGAACATCTGGATGATTGACGTCTGGTAATGGGTAGACTGCGTGTAGTAGTGCGGTTGCGCCTTGTTCTTGGAGAACGATGGAATTTTGGATTTTGGATTTTGGATTTTGGATTGGGGGTGGGGTATTTTGGATTTTAGATTTTGGATTTTGGATTGAGGGTGGGGTATTTTGGATTTTGGATTTTGGATTTTGAGTGTTGGGTATTTTCCCAAATATTTCTTTGACTAAATTTAAAGTTGGTTCGGTTTGGAAGTCACCAACAATGACTAATACGGCATTATCGGGGCTATAGAAGTTTTGATAGTACTTCTGCACCTGCTTTGTTTGAAACTTTTGGACATCGTCTTTAGTCCCACCTACTGGTAAACCGTAAGGATGGTTGGGAAATACAGATTGCATCACTGCACGGCTCAATCTGTATTCTGGTTCGTTTTCATACCCTTGGAGTTCAGAAATAACAACCCGCTTTTCGCTTGCTAGTTGCGTGTTATCAATGACAGAATTTTGCATTCTGTCTGCTTCTAATATTAATAAAGCTTTAAGCTTATCGCGTTCTGCTGTGTTATAATATGCTGTTTGATCGTGACTTGTGAAAGCATTGGAGTCACTGCCTAAAGCACTAAATAATCTGCCAAATTGAATTGGACGATTTTTTGTCCCTCTAAAGAGCATATGCTCCAATTGGTGGGCTATGCCATTCAAGCCAAATTCTTCATTCCGCGAGCCTACTTTATACCAAACTTGTACGGTTACAACTGGGTTAGAGTGGACTTCTTTTGTTAAGACAGTCAGACCATTTTGCAGCACTGTCTTTTGGACATTTTCTGTCAGTGACGAAGATAATGTTTCTTTAGAAATGGTTGTTTTAGGTGTACTTACCAATGTATTTTTTTGTATCAATTGGCTGTAGGCTGATTCATTACCGAGTAAAAGCACCGTAATTAAAACACTCAATAGTAAAAATTGAAAACGATATCGAGAAGATTTCGGCAACACACTCATATATTCTATTCAGAAATCTGTAACTTGGATTACAGATTTGTAGACTACACCTTAATCCCTCTAACCACGTTGTTACTTTAACAAATTGGTAGAGAGTTAAATATTCTACAGGCAAAAAATAGGAAGTTCAACTAGGTGAGTGTAGCTACAATACGAATAAATTCTAAAGGTAAACCATCTGTATCCGCAATAAAAGTTACTTCATAAATACGGTTCCCAATTTGTTGTTGTGTTGGTTCTAACAAAACTTTCAGTGGTTGTAACGCTTCTGAGTTATTTTGCGCCCCGATAATAAAACGTTCTTTTAAATCTGTTAACCAACTGGGTAAGTCTGGTGCGATATCGGTTACATCAAAACATAAGTGATAATACCCAACATAATGCTCGTCTTCAAAAGCATCTGGAGCTGGTTTGGGTTGGGGGATTTGGATCAGTTCGATTCTGCCTCCTAGCCCTTCCATCCAACAAGCTAAGGTATAACCAGTGGTGAAGCGTTCGCAAACTGTAAAGCCAAGTTGTTCGTAGAAAGCGATCGCTCTATGAATATTCGCAGTACGAATAGAAGCGTGGTGCATCATGAGTTAGTGGTTGGTGGTTAGTTGTTAGTTGTTAGTTGTTAGTTGTTTTTACTACTATCGACTAACCACTAACTACTAACCATTATTCAAACAATCGGAAATAAGGATAGCGAACTGGAACGCCGGGTTCTTTTTCCAAATCAAAATTGATGACGTCCCAACAGGGTTCTTCTGACGCTTCGGGGCTAAACTCTACAGGTAAACCGTAAAGTCGAGCCGATGTTGTTTCCGATTGTCCGGAACGCCAGGGAGTGCTCCGTTCCAAGTAGCCACTCATCAATTCTTGATAGCGCCTAGCAATGATGACCCTTGTTGCTCGGTAGCCTTGGGTATACAGCTTGTCTAGTGCTTCATGAATTTCAAACCGAATGCCATCGGGATGTGTATGTTGCCGATACCATTCGCTATTCCACCTGCGCCAATGACGCCCTGACTGTAAATGGATTAACTCTCCATTTTTGGGATTTGCTTCAAAAGCGCCATGCCGGGGACATAAATATGTATCTGTTAGTGTCAAAGCCGGAATTGTTTGACGGCAGTGGGGACACTGAATTTCGGGACCAAATATAGGGTACTGCAAGCCTGGGTTCATCATGAAGTGCTCAAAAACATATATTTTTTTTACCTATAACGTTGTTTTTTTTTACACTTCCGCTCCACCTCATTTGGGTATTGATTGAGTGTTACCTTTTATCTTAGGCTCTACACCGTGATATTCTAAAATTTTGCAACCTACTTTAAGGTTGGAGTTCCTTCAGATTACCTGAGTCCCCTACTTAATATTCTACCGTGTCTATCGCATCCTACTGGTCCGATCCCGATCTTTCTCAAGCGGCTTTTGTCGCCGCGAATGCAGTCGTTATAGGTTCAGTTAAAGTGGGAGCAGATGTGAGCATTTGGTATGGAGCAGTCATTAGAGGAGATGTAGAACGCATAGAAATTGGTGAATGTACCAATATTCAGGATGGAGCGGTATTGCACGGCGATCCTGGTAAGCCAACGATCTTAGAAGATCGTGTTACCGTAGGACATCGTGCTGTGGTACACTCCGCTTACATTGAACGTGGCAGTTTAATTGGCATTGGCGCGATTGTTTTAGATGGAGTGCGGGTGGGTGCAGGCAGCATTATTGGAGCGGGTGCTGTTGTTACAAAGAATGTACCACCTTTGTCTCTTGTTGTGGGTGTTCCTGGTAAAGTTATACGTCAAATTTCCGAAGCGGAAGCGGCAGACCTCCTCGAACACGCTGAACGTTACAAAAAGTTAGCTTGGGTTCATGCTGGGAAGGGGAGTGGGGAACTCGGGGCCCCCTCTGGGGATAAGGGGCAATGGGGAGTAGGGAGTAGGGAGTAGAGGTGATAACGAATACTCAATCCAAAATCCACGCATCCAAAATCCACGCATCCAAAAATTGTAAATATTTTTTACATAATATTTGAGAAAAGTTGACCACTTCAGATAAAAATAAAAATGAGAGCAGTTGATAAAACTTTAATTTCTACTTAAAAGAGGATTAGATATGGATCTTGATTTACGTGTGGTCATCGTTTTAGCGCCAATCGTGGTTGCTGCTAGCTGGGCTGTGTTCAACATTGGTGCGGCTGCTTTAAGACAATTGCAAAACTTTTTAAATAAGGAAGCTTAAGGTAGATTCATTAATTCAACTACGTGGCTCCCACTGTTTTTCTAGACGGAAACAGTCGGTTTGGCTTATCTTCTTGTTCCCAGGCATGAAAAAGCCCTCACCCCCAACCCCCTCTCCCACGGGGAGAGGGGGTGTTAGGTCACATTGGTGTTAGGTCACCTTTAAGCATGGCAATCCCGACTCCCAACTCCCGCACAGACGCGCCATGGCGCGTCTCTACAACTCCGCACTCCCGCACTCCGCACTCCCCATACTGACTCTTGTGGATATTGACTCTCTCTTAAAACCCTTTCATCACTTTGGAGTCCGTCTCGGATTGGATTCCGTTTTTAAACTGCTGGCAAATTTGGGCAATCCCCATCATCAAGTGCCAATTGTTCACGTGACTGGTACGAATGGGAAGGGATCGGTTTGTGCTTACCTTTCTTCGATACTGAGTGAAGCTGGTTATCGCACGGGACGGTTCACTTCACCCCATTTGGTTCATTGGACGGAACGCATTTGTCTGAACGAACAACCAATTTCTTCTGAAGAATTTTGCCAATTGTTAGTCGAAGTGATAAAGGTAATTGACCCAGAAGAGCAATCTCCAACTCAGTTTGAGGTGATTACTGCTGCTGCTTGGTTGTATTTCGCACGGCAAAAGGTGGATCTGGCAGTGATAGAGGTGGGATTGGGAGGTCGCTTGGATGCAACTAACGTCTGCTCAAATCCTCTTGTGACTATTATTACTTCTATCAGTCGCGACCACTGGCAAAAACTCGGTCCCAATCTCACCGATATTGCTCGCGAAAAAGCTGGTATTTTTAAACCTGGATGCCCAGCTATTATCGGGGTGTTGCCACCAGATGCAGAACAGGTTGTGCGATCGCGTGCTTTAGAATTGGGATGTCCTATCATTGCACCTCAGCCTGCGCGTCAAGTTGCTCCTGGTTGGGCTGAGTGGGAGATGAAAATCCAAAATCCAAAATCCAAAATCCAAAATCCAAAATCCATCAAATATCCATTACCGTTACAAGGACAGGTTCAGTTGGAAAACTCTGCTGTAGCGTTAGCTGCTGTGGAAATTCTGCAAGCACAAGGTTGGAAAATTTCTGAGGAAGCCATTCTGAATGGGATGGCGAAAACCAAGTGGCTGGGAAGGCTTCAATGGACGACGTGGAAAAATCATCAATTATTATTGGATGGTGCTCATAACATTGGTGGTGCTCGAGCTTTGCGCGATTATGTTGATGAACTGGGGAGTGGGGAGTGGGGAGTGGGGAGTGGGGAGTGGGAAATTCCAAACCCTGAAATCCGATCCAAAATCCAAAACCCAAAATCCAAAATCCAAGTCGATTGGATTGTGGGAATGCTGGCAAAAAAAGACCATGCGGACATTTTCAAAATTTTACTGCGATCTGGCGATCGCTTATTTCTTGTTCCAGTACCAGATGCGATTACAGCCCGTCCTGATGAATTAGCTAAGATTGCTTGGGATGTTTGCCCGGAGTTGGGCGATTGCAGTACTTATCCAGATTTATCTTCAGCCTTAGAGGCAACTTTTGCTTCATCAAAAAGTAACTTGGTTATTTTGTGTGGTTCGCTGTATCTTGTTGGACATTTTTTAGCAGTGACCAGTGACCAGTGACCGGTGACCAGTGACTGGAATGTCGGTACAATAGGATGATAAGTAAAAACTCTCAGGATTAAAGTATAAAAAATTGCTTTTGTTAATTTAACTTAAAGAACCCAAGTTGCGTGAGATTAATGTACCAATGCTCTGATTGCTTGGGTTACAAAGAGGTTACAAAAGTGGATTTGGTATGTTTAGTGAACAGCAAAGTTTATGACAAGGCTTATAAATTTGCCATTAGGATGGTTAACGCCTATAAACATCTTAGTGAAGAAAAAAAAGAATTTGTATTATCGAAACAATTGCTAAGAAGTGGAACCTCTATTGGTGCAAATATTGCCGAAGCGAATGGAGCTATATCCAAAGCAGACTTTAGAGCTAAAATGTCAATAGCTTATAAAGAATGTTTAGAAACTAAATACTGGCTTTATTTACTGAAAGATACAGGATACATTACTCCAAAAGCCTTTGAAAGTGTTTATAAAGATGCTGAAGAAATTAGCAGAATGCTCTGGAGTATACTCAAGACCAGTAAACCAGATAACCACTAGTTAATGGTCACTGGTCACTGGTCACTGGTCACTGGTCACTGGTCACTGGTCACTGGTCACTGGTCACTGGTCACTGGTCACTGGTCACTGATTCCACTCACTTGCTGCATCCTCAACAGCTTTATCTACTGTTTTCTCCCCTAGCATTGCTGCTTGTAAGTTTTCGTAGATTGTCTTTTGCAAACGTTTTATATCTTTTAATCTTGGTGTTAAAACTTCAGCTTGTTGCAACTCTTGGGCGCTAATCACTCTTGCTTTATCTAAAGTTGAGGCGTTGGCTGGTAAATCTTTGAAGTAACTATCAGAAAGTGATTTGACTGTAGAAGGAAGTACTCCTGCTGCTTTGGCAAAGGTAAGTTGGTTGTTGTCGTTGGTAAGATATAGGGCAAATTTGAGGGCAGCGTCAGGTTGTTTGCTGTCTCTGGGTATCACAACGTTCATGACAGCAACATTTTTCTTGCCGTTTTCACCGGTGACTTGGGGTGCAGTTGCAGAAACTTTGGCTATTGTTGGTGCGTTTTTACCGACTGTCTCTAAAAACTCTCCACCAGAAAAGAGTAATGCTGTTTCTCCTGCTTGATACAAATCTATGGCGTGGCGGTGTCCTTGTGTGAGCACTTCTCTAGGTAGTAGCCCTTTTTTGTATAAGTCTACCCAGTATTGGAATGCTGCTTTGCCTTGTGGGGAGTTAAAGGCTGCTTTCCCTTGAGCATCTACTAAGGTGACTCCCATTTGTACTAAGGATTCTAGAACTTCACCGGAGTCTTGAGGCACGAATGTGGTAAAAAAGGCGTATTTACCAGTTTTTTCTTTAACTTGTTGCGCTACTTGTGCTAATTCAGTGTACGTGACGGGTGTTTTAGTAATACCTGCCTGTTTTAATAAATCGGTGTTATAAATGGTTAACCGCGTGGTGAGGTACCAGGGAATACCAAAACTTTTGCCATTGAGGGTACTGGCTTTCCAAATATTTGGTAAGTAGGAGGAACGAACCGCATCGGGGATTTTTGCATCTAAATCTAACCAGGCATTTCGCCCTGCTAGTTGAGAGGCAAAGTCTGGATTTAAGTTAACAACATCAGGTGGCGTTTTTGCAGAGACTGCTGTTAAAATTTTGTTTTCCATTGCAGTCCAAGGGATATCAACCCAGGTAACTTTTATACTGGTATTTTGTGTCTCGAAGGATGCTATTAGGCTTTTGAAGTAGTCGGTGAATTGAGGTTGGAGTTGCATTGTCCAAAACTCAACGTTTGCTGCTCCTGATGATGCCTGTTTTGGATTTGTGCTGATATTTGCCGTCCCGCAACTTACAATCCAGCTTGTTAATAAACCGAATAGTAACCAAACAGTAAATTTTTTAAATTTTGGAATTTGAATCATTTGTTTAGAAAATGGGGAGTGGGGAGTAGGGAGTAGGGAGTAGGAGTAGGGTCATTTTTACACTTTTAGGTAATATAACGGGGGGAGAAAGAGGGGTCTTTATATTAATCTTTTATATTATTCATTTTTTTACTTAGTGTTCCGGTGGTAAACCTGTGGTTAAACAACTTAATAATCTATTTAGTAAATCGAAGGGTGGAGTGGGGATAGAAATTGCTCCGCAACGGGTAAATTTAGCTCAAATCCGCAAGCAAGGTCAAGGTGTAAAGTTAGAAAATTTAATATCAGTGCCTGTTCCTGAAGGTGTGGTGGTTGATGGTCAAATTACTGACCCGCCAACAATGGCGCAATTGATTCAGCAGGTATTGGCGGATAGTAAGATTAAGGCTTCGCGTGTTGCGACTTCTGTACCGGGACGTGATTCTATCGTGCGTCTCATACCGGTACCTGCAGAGTTGGATGATAAAGAACTGCGGGAGATGGTTCTTAACCATGAGGCTGGTTTGTATTTACCATATCCTCGTGAGGAAGCTGATGTAGATTATCAGAAACTTGGGTATTTTGTAGATGAGGACGGTATTGAAAAGGTTCAGGTGCTTTTAGTTGCAACTCGCAAGGAAATTACCGATACCTATATTAGTACGTTTGAACAGGCAGGATTGCAAATTGATGTTTTGGAAATTAACAGTTTTGCTCTGATTCGGACAATCCGCGATCAACTCCGACAATATGGACCGCAAGAAGCAGCCGTGCTTGTGGATATTGAATTTGATAGTACGGAAATTGCGATCGTTGTTAACGGTGTACCGCAATTTTCGCGTACCGTACCTATCGGGACTTATCAAATGCAACTTGCTTTATCAAAGACAATGAATTTACCTGTCTCGCGAGATATGGAATTGTTGCAAGGAATGTCTATTCCTTCTACTCCTGTAGATGGTGGGAAGACTGGCGTGACTGAAATTAATCCTGGTATGGCGGCTGTTATCAGGGTATTGGGAGAACTGACGGATGAACTGCGCCGTTCTATCGATTTTTATCTTAATCAAAGTGAAAATCTGGAGGTGGCACAGATTATGCTAGCAGGACCGGGAGGCGGACTGGGGCAGTTAGATGAGTTCTTTACACAAAGATTGAGTTTACCGACCTCTCAGATAGATCCGGTAGGCGCATTATCATTACTAGTTGATGAGGAAAAATACCCAGCATCAGAACGCCCTGGTTTGGGTATTGTGCTTGGTTTGGGAATGAGAGAGGTGTAAAGGATTTTTGATGCGTGGATTTTGGATTTTGGATTAGCAATATAGAGTTTCAGTTAAACATTTAAGGAAAGGGTGTGATGGAATGTACAGTTTAGATATTAATTTTCTGAAAGATCGCCCAGCCTATAATAAAACTTCTGAAAAGAAGCAACGAGGCAAGATTTCTCTCCCTGTAGGAGATTTAACTCCTCTATATATAGGAGTGGGTATAGGTGTGGCTTTACCTGTTTTAATAGGGGCGAGTTGGTGGATGTTGGAAGCCAAAAATGTTGAATTAGGACAAACAATTGCACAACTCGAACAAGAGAAACAATCTCTTGAGGGACAAATAGGTAGTATTAATAAAATTAAGGAAGAAACTAACAGAATTAAACAGGAAACTCAAGCTTTGGTGACGGTTTTTGACCAAATTCGCCCTTGGTCTGCAATGTTACAAGATTTGCGCGATCGCATTCCTAAGACGGTACAAATTGAAAACATCAGGCAAATTGCACCTGTAGCTGCAGCAGAAGGACAGCCAGCACCAAATCCTGCGGGAGGTATAGAACTTGTTGGGGTTGCTCGTTCTTTTTATCATGTCAATGATTTTATGCTTACCTTGCAGCAGTCTCGGTTTTTAAAAGCGACTGAGACAAGAATTACGACAGCAGAGTTAATAGATGCACCGTTACCACCTGGGCTGACGCTTCCACAGGGTTTTAAACCACCTCAAATAGTTAAATACACTATTCAATCTAGTATGAGTGATGTTCCGGCTTCCGAGTTAATGCGGGAATTGGAGCAAAAAGGCACAGTGGGACTAGTTTCTCGAATTCGCAATCTGCAAAAAACAGGAGTCCTTCAGAGATGACGGTGAGTGAAGATATAAGTTTTGAACAGGGTGGGGATTTTGGTGCAGCCTCTGCGCCTAGCTACCCTGTTGTTTTTGGAATTTCTCTAACACCAAAAATCAGTGGGATTATTGTAGGGTGTTTGGGAATTGCCGGTGCTGCGTTTATGGCAATGAATATGCTGATGCCTTCTTGGGATGCATTTCAGCAGCAGCAAGCTAAACAGACGGAACTGCAAGCAGATATCGATCAAAAGAAAGTTGCTATTAAACAAATTGGTAAGATCCAAGAAGAGCAGAAACAGGCACAAGTGCAACAAGTCCAGGTGTTGGGTTTGTTTGCCAATGAGAAAACTTTAGACACGTTGCTGCTAGATTTAAATCGATTAGTTGAGTCTGGTAACAGTCAAGTTCCTTTCAATGCAGTGAGAGCGAAACTGAAGAAATATACACCGGCTGGTGATAAGGCAGAAGCAATTACTGATGGAACCTTTGGACCCCTTGTGGATGGAAAGCTAAAACGTCGCAGTATCAATATTGAAATTGTTGGAACCTACGAACAAACACAATCCATCCTCCGCAATATAGAGCGGTTACAGCCTTTGCTGCTGGTGAAAGACTATCAATCAGCATTAGCACCAGAAACTGCTGTCGAGCCTGGTAAAGGAGTACGCCGGATTGGTCCTGCACCCATTAGTACAAATTTTCAGTTACAGGCATTGATGCCTATGACTCCACAGGATGTAGCTCAAGCAGAGACTAAGAAATAGTGAGCAGTGACCCCAAAGACCCTCACCCCCAACCCCCTCTCCCATTGGGAGAGGGGGCTAGAGCGCCGGTACAGTATTCAAAAAGGGGGCAATAAACCCGGTTTCTCCCTGTGGTCAAGCTTGATATCTCGTATGCTCAACTCGAAGAAACCGGGTTTTTGGGATTATTATACCGATGCTCTAGCTCCTATTCCCTAACCTCTATTTTTATTCTTTAATTCTTGTAGAAATTCTGAGAATATATAGGAATCATAAATGATTTATGAAAAAATCTCAGTAGGGTGGGCATTGCCCACCGTATATGGCCTTTGGTGGGCAATGCCCACCCTACGTATATTTCAAAAATCAAATAGGAGTCCTATCCTTCCTTAGAAACTGAATTGGAAGTGCGCTTTTTCTAATTCTTCAGTAATTATACGGCACAATTTCAAATAGCTTCATGAGAAACTAAACGTAACAATCCCGAAAGCAAAAAAACTGTTAATTTTCTAAATTTTCCGGGAAATATATAAAAGTAATCAGTGACCAGTGACCAGTGACCAGTGAACAGTTAATTTACATACTTAAAAGTAGGAAAGTTGAATAATGAATCAATTTAGTTTTTTCCATAAACAAATTTAGGTGCTTCTACAAAATAGTCACTGGTCACTGGTCACTGGTCACTGGTCACTGAAATAGTTTTTAATGTGAGGAATGAACTGTGAAACAGCTTCACGGTAATGGTTTAGCATTTGGTGTTGCCGCAATTGTGATGATGGCGGCTCAGCCAGTAATAGCACAAGTTACTCAAATTACTGGAGTCAAACTAAGTCCTGCTGACGGAGGAGTGAATGTTGTTTTAACAACTTCTTCTGGCTCTCGCCCACAGGTTTTTACAACACAAAGGGGTAATACCCTGGTAGCAGATATTATTAATACTCAACTGCGTTTATCAAAAGGTAATAGCTTTCGTCAAGATAATCCCGCACCGGGAATTGCTTCAGTTGCTATCAATCAGCTTGATGCTAATAGCATTCGGGTGATTGTGACAGGGACTAAAGGCGCTCTTACCAGCCAACCTGTGGTGAGAAAGCAAGACAAAATTACTCTCAACTTTGCGCCATCTGATGGAACGCAAGCGCAGGCTCCTCAATCTGCACCCGCACAGACAGCAAGCAAGACGCCAAGTCAACAAGCGGCGACTCCTATTCCAGTTCCACCTAGTCAAAATCAGCAGCCAGAGGTTCTTGTTCCCAACCCGAAAGTGACTGTGAATGGCGCACCAGCACCAGCAGCCGGAGTCGATCCACGTCTGAATCAGGCTCCACCTTTCTTACCTAGAGCCGTTGCGCCACCAGTTGGAGATATTGCGATATCAAACATGGATGCTTCTCCCAGCATCATTGATTTAGGAACTCAAGAACGGGTACCTCGTTTAGTGTTGAGAGATGCTCCTGTACGGGAAGTGTTGTCTTTACTTGCTCGTGCTGCCGGTCTTAACTTAGCTTTTGCAGGAAATGCAGCCGCAGGACAAGGACAACAAGGAGGTCAAGCTGGGGGTCAAGCTGGGGGAAATGAAGGACCCACAATCTCCTTAGATATAGAAAATGAGCCAGTGCAAGATGTGTTTAACTATGTCTTGCGCTTGAGTGGTTTGGAAGCTAACCGCAGTGGACGTACAGTTTTTGTTGGTCCTAAATTGCCGAATGCCACCCGTGATGTTGTGATGCGGAATATTCGCCTTAATCAAGTTAAGGTGGATACTGCTTTGAGTTTTTTGGTTGCGTTAGGGGCTGAAAGTGCCATTACCCGCGAACGATTGGTCACTAGTGTGAATGCTGTCCCTGTCGGTGGTGCAGCCAATTCTGCAGTCACTCAAAGTCAGACAACGACAGAACTTAGAGTAGAGACTTTACGGACTGAGTTTCAAGATTCAACGCCTTTATTGCGAGGTTTGCAGGCGTCGGGCGATCAACGCACCAATTCAATTACCTTGATTGGGACTCCCAGATTGATTGATGTTGCAATGGCTCAACTGACTCAGCTAGATATTCGTCGCCGTCAAGTGGCAGTTAATGTCAAGGTTATTGATGTTAACCTTTTAGGAACTCACGATTTTAACAGTAGTTTTTCCTTTGGGATTGGCAATAACTTCTTTGTCAATGATGGTGGTGCAGCCGCATTGAATTTTGGCGGTTCCAGACCTGCAACTAGTGGTGAACTAGCAAATAGTGTGACTGGTACTCCTGTGATTGAAAACCCAATTCAAGGAACACCTTTCCTCGACCCGAACAATCAGCTGGTTATCCCTGGAGGCGGTTCGGGTACAACAATTATCAACCAATCTCCTACTGCAGTTAGAATAGGTGGAGTGACTGTTCAACCTGGCTCCTCCCAACAATTGCCAAACAGAGATGCTACGACTTATCAACCAGTTGCACCAATTTCAAACGATCCCACAAAACCTGGCATTACAGAAATTACACGGGGTACAAATGATGTAATCACTATTGATGCGGATGGTAAGGTAAGTGTCTCACCAGGTACTAATGGTACAGTCACGTCTGCTCTCCCGTCTTTGTTTCAGTTCCCCAAACGCTTGCTGGCTAGTTTGCAAGCTCAAGTCACTAACGGTAATGCCAAGATTCTGACTGACCCAACTCTTACTGTGCAAGAAGGAGAAGAGGCTGTTGTAAGTTTGACATCACAAGTGTATGGAGGTATCAGAGTAACGCGGGATCTCAGAGAACCAATCATTAAAGATGCTGGTTTAACTCTTTCAGTGAAAGTTGACAAGATAGATGACAATGGATTTGTTGCCCTGTCTGTTGCTCCTACTGTATCTGCACCAAACGGAACATCACCAAGCCCTGATGGTGTCATTACATTGCTATCACAAAGAAGTTTGAGATCGGGAGCTATTCGTTTGCGAGATGGTCAGACACTAATCTTATCAGGTATTATTCAAGAGTCAGATCGAGTTACTGTTTCTAAAGTGCCTATCTTGGGTGACATTCCCCTGCTTGGTTCGCTTTTTAGAAAGACAAACAAAACCAACCAGCGCAATGAAGTCATTGTGTTGCTCACACCTCAAGTGATGGATGACTCAGAGCGATCTTCTTATGGCTATGACTACACTCCTAGCCCAGAGGTTCGACGAATTCTTGAACGTCGGGGTTTACAAACACCTAGAAAGTGACAAAAAAGCGTTAAGTAGGTCAGCAAGAAAAAATAAAACTACCTTCCCGCCCAAAGATTACCTATCTAAATGAACCGCAAAGACGCAAAGAGCGCGAAGAAAAAGGACAAGAAGTTTGGTAGTCTTGTAGCGGGAAGGGAGTATGTAAAGGTCAAGTAACATCTTAAGATTCGTTCTTAGTTGCGCTTTAGCGCATGAGTCGCAACTACAAACCAGTAACAATTATTTGCGCTGACTTACTTAATAGCAATATTTGCCGTTGTCATTAGCCTTATCGTGCTCTTTTCCTGTTCGCATGGCACCCAGTATTGTGGAGATATAGACACAGCGCTTAGCTTTACCACCATTTTTACTGGAGAAGGTTATTTGTCCTAGTGTTCTCAGTGATGTTTGAGTGCATTCATCTCCAACTTGATAAATCGGACAGCCTTGGTAATTAAATATGACTCGCCAAGCTTGGGCTGAAGTGTCTTTTGGCAACGTTGTCTCGGATTTGCCTTTATTATTTTTTACTGTATCAATACGAATATTTGTATCCAAGTTGTGCCATAAATTATCGTTGACACTAATGGTATATGGTACAAATTTGTCAGCCTGGGCTTGATGAACTGTCCATTGTACAATGCCATTATGTTCGCGAAAACTGGCTTGCCAAGTTAACTTGTTCTTTGTCGCTAGACTTTGTGCTTGACGCATGGCTTGGTAAACTTCGCCTTGAGCAGTTTTAAGTCGTTGAATGTCAACAAAGGCTAGCCAACTGGGAACTGCGATCGCGGCTAATAAACCAGTTATTAAAACAATGACGACAATTTCTAACATTGTGAAGCCACTGTTAGAGGAACTTTTGAAACGCTTTGCCTGCATTAATTTGGATATGAAAAATTACCAGAAGTATCTATAGCAATTCCCACTTTCATGAGCTACAGGAAGAAAGAACTAACCGCAGATGAACGCGGATAGACGCAGATAAATTTGTACCTCAGCAGACTCGGAAAGGCTATATTCGTCTTTACTGGTATATTTTTTGTTATCCGGATAATCAGTACAGTGTTTTATCTGAAGGGGCGACAAAATAGCCTGAAAAGCTTATGAGTTCAAGTGTGCAGCAATTTGTGGTAAAAAAAGATAGGTCTACCTTTGTCAACAAGACCTATCTAATGACAATGATACCTTCATTTTACCAAATACACTTAAAAAGTCAATTTAGCCCAACCGAATACTTACTGCTAACAATTTTAATTAATGTTATACAGTCAATTAAAAAAGTTAGTTTAGAAGCGTTAGCAACAAATCTCCCAATCCCTATTTTATTTGAAAGCAGACGAAAAAAATTACAAAGATTTTTATCATTACCATTCTTAACAATTGAAAAAATTTGGTTTCCGATTGTTACCACATGGTTGTCAACATATTTTCAATCTGACAAAATGATTTATGTAGTCATCGATCGCACTGCATGGGGTTGCATTAATTTATTTGTAATTAGTGTAGTTTGGGATAAAAGAGCCTTTCCTGTATATTTTGAACTCCTATCTAAGTTGGGAAGCAGTAATCTTAACGAACAAAAATTGTTAATCTCTCAAGTTTTACCAATTTTTAAGGATTACAAAATTTGTCTCTTGGGAGACAGGGAATTTTGTTCTGTCAAACTAGCAAGTTGGCTCAGAGAGCAAGGCATATCTTTTTGTCTTCGTTTGAAAAAAAACGAATTCATTGAAATGGAACATGAGATTTGGCAAGAGTTAAATGATTTAGGCTTATCACCAGGAATATCTTTCTTTTTACAAGGAGTTAAGGTCACTAAACAAAAAGGATTTACCAATTTTAATGTAGCTTGTAAATGGAGACGGAAAATTCAAGGAATAGCTCCAAAAGAAGGATGGTTTATTGCCACAAATTTAGTCACGCTAGAATTGGCGATCGCTGCCTATAAAAGAAGATTTGATATAGAAGAAATGTTTCGAGACTTTAAGAGCGGGGGTTATAATTTAGAAGATACTAAGGTCTCAAATAAACGCTTAATTTCTCTAATTTTATTAATAGCCATCGCATACACATCTGCCACAATACATGGACAACAAATTAAACAAAAAGGTGTTCAAAAATATGTGGGTCGCGTGAAAGAATACGGGCGGATTGAAAGGCGACACAGCAGTTTTTATATTGGATTATATGGTCAAACATGGGTTAATTTCATGGAATCATGTGAAGATTTAGTCACGGAATTAATGAGATTAAATCGCAATAAATTGAAGTATTATCAACGAGGTCTAAGAGCTATGGAGCTTATCCTATCTGCATCCTAGCTCTTTTGTCGCCCCGTCAGGTGTTTTATACGGGTTAAAGCAAACCTCCTTTAACCTAAAAATATGCCGCAGTGGTTTAAAATAAGGTGTTGTAGTATTTTAAGAAAAATTAAATATGAAATTAAAAGAAGTCCTTCAAGGAAAACGAGAAGAAATTCTCAGTATTGCGGCTAAACATGGGGCTTGTAATATCCGTATTTTTGGAAGCGTAGCTAGAGGAGAAGAAACAGATACAAGTGATATTGATTTTTTGATTGATTACGATCTGAATAAAATTACACCTTGGTTTTCCAGTGGTTTAGTGCAGGATTTGGAAAGTTTGTTGAATCGTAAAGTTGATGTAGTAACTACTAATTCTTTACATTATTTTATTCAAGATAAAGTCTTTAAGGAGGCTATTCTTTTTTAAAAATTAGTATTTATTTGTAGATCATTAAGGAATTTTTATACTTTTTAAGTAATTCAACATTAAAAAACGTAAGAAGTTTGTAGTTGCGCTTCAGCGCTAAAGCGCAACTACAAGCTAAAAGGATTTTACGTTTAATTTGTTGAAGCTCATGAATTAGTGTGTCTCTTTCTAATTCTTAATACTACTGTAGATAAAGTCTCAGATAATATAATAATTATTATAATTTTAAGCAACATGACTAACGTCATTTTTGCATAGTTTAATCTAGAGGAATTATTAATAATATACTTTAGTAAGAATAGAGCAGCAGCTTTACCTTTGCGTCGATTATAAGGTGGTTCTAAGGCTTTACAACTAAGATATTTATAGAGGTTTGCTAGACTCTGGTTCCGAAGAGAGTGTGTTGAAACAGGACTATTGCTATATGCTTTATTAAGGACTAACAAGCAGGCTTTTTCTTGCCTTGCAAGATTAGAGGAAAGTGAGTTGCTACTTTTACGGTATAAAATTTGTACTTTCGGTACAGCCACAAATTGGTAATCATGGGCTAATCGCAACCACATATCCCAATCTTGAGCAGCAGTTAGAGATTCATCAAATCCACCTAATTTAGTTAAAGCTTCTCTACGAATTAAGGGATTAGAACCACTTTCTAAAAAATTAATCACTAATAATTTTTCATAAACATTACCGTTTTCAGTGATGTGAGTTCCAGAAAGTAAAAAATTACTGTTTTCATCAATATAATCTGTCCAACTATAAGCAACCATTGCATCTTTGTTTTTTTGCAAAGCTTGCAATTGTAGTTCTAGCTTGTTTTGTGTCCAGAGGTCATCGGCATCTAAAAAACTAACATAATCTCCAACAGAAAGATGGAGACCGTTATTGCGACTAACATTTGCATTAGTATGCGGATATGAAAAAACTTGAATTCTATGGTCTTTAATTTCAGATACGATCGCTAAGGTTGAATCTTCGGAACCATCATTGATAATAATTAACTCAAAATCATTAAGAGTTTGTTTTAATACAGATTCAACAGTTTCTCGAATAGTTTTTTCACTATTAAAAGTTGGTATAATTACAGAAATTATTGGCATTTAAAAAATCTTATTTATAGACCGAATAAGTTATTATTGATTTTACATTTATCCGCCGTTTTCAATAAGATGCAAAAATATAAAAAGATATTTTTTGTAGTTTATATTTTATCATTTTTTTTAGATTAAATTTTAAGTAATAAAAAGGACTTATCATACTACTTAGGTAAAATTCCATTTCGCAATTTGCAATTATATCTTTTTTAAATCCTCCTCTATACTTAAGAAAATGTTGTACGATACGTCGGAAATTACCAACTATTGTTTTCACAAAAATTATAGGTTTTTGCCAATTTTTAGCATTGAACAAACGTAGCTGACAAACACACAATCCACAACCGCGAGCCAAAGCAAGTAGGTAATCTTTTTCTAGTCGCCAGTATGGTATTTGATGATGTGTATGCATGGCGGGATTATACCAAATTTGCCAACCCGCCTTATGAATATACAGTAATGGCTCATAATCATCACCTTGTATCATTAAACCAGGGACTTTTCCACTTAAAGCAGGACGATTGGGAACATTATCTAACCAAGCTTGTTTACGAATAACAACGGCTGCTGCTGGAGGAAGGCTTAGATTGACTGGATCGTATAGATTTGGTTTCTCTCCACGTTCTCTAATAGCTAAAAAACTTTGAATCCTTTTAAAGTTTTCAGGAGGTTGTACCTCATATTCACCATGAATTTGACCTCCCCAAGCCCCTGCTTGAGGATACTCTTTACCAAAAGCAACTGCTTGTGCGATCCAATCAGGTGCAGGGAGGTTATCGTCATCTAAAAATCCAATTAACTCTCCTTGTGCTTCGCGTACAGCTCGTAATCGTGCAAATGCTGCTCCTTGTTCAGTTTCCAAGTAGTACCTTAACTGGTATCCTATATTGTTTTTTTGGAGAGTTTGAATTATTTCAGAAGTGCGATCGCTACTGTTATTATCGATAATTAGAATTTCCCAGTTTAAATCTTCTACTCCGGATTGGTTAAAAAGCCGTTCTAAAAGCTGAGGTAAACGGTTTGCACCGTTGTAAGTAGGAATAGCAACTGTAAAATTAAGCATAGATATTATTAATGACTTTTAGACATCATGGTCTAGGTATCTGACTTTTAAAAGATGGAAAGGACTCAATAAACTACTTACTAGAAGTTCCATTTGGCAAGCAGCGATTGGATCGCTTTGAACGGTACCTCGATACTTAAGTATGTGAAGCATAATCTTGCGGAAATCATTTATGAGGTACAGCAAACTTGCAAGAGGTCTTTTCCAAGGCTGTATTCTCAGCATACGTAAGTGATGTTTACTTAAGCCGACACAACGAAATAAACGAATTAAGTATTCTTTTTGCAATCGCCATGCAGGAATTTGATGAAAAATTTGCATTTGTGGGTTGTACCAAATTTCCCAACCACCCAACTGGATATGCAGTACTGCCTCTAAATCTTCACTAGCTAAGAGTGCTTCTTTACCTTTGTGGTTGAGAACCAAGCGTTTGGGAACTGTTTGGCACCAAACCTGCTTGCGAACGACTAAACCTGCTCCAGGAGGGAGTACCATCATATGTGGTTCGTAGCGATGAGGTTCTATCCCTCGTTCAATAATCGCTAAGAAACAAGCTATTTTCTCAAAATTTTCTGGTGGCTTAATTTCAAACTCACCGTGAATTTGGCTGCCATATGCTCCTGCTTTTGGATGGGCTTGACCAAAAGCATAGGCTTCCGCTACCCAAGTCAGTGAGGGATAATTATCGTCATCTAAAAAACCTATTAAGGTTCCTCTTGCTTCTTCAACAGCTCGCTGTCTAGCAAATGCAGCTCCCTGTTTCGATTCAAAGCAATACTTCAATGGATAAGGATACATCCCATCCTCTTGAATGTTTTTTATAACAGTAGCAGTGTTATCGGTACTGTTGTTGTCTACAACTATAATTTCCCAAGAAAAATGTTGAGTATTAAGCTGATTTTGCAATCTTTCTAGTAATTCAGACAAGCGGTTACCACCATTATAAGTTGGGATAGCGACAGTAAAGTCGATGCACTCATTCATAGCGCAAAAGGTTTAGGTGTATTATGGAGTTTTTTATAGTTATTTCTATTTACGAATACTATTGATCGCTAAAACGACTTTGTAGTTACCGTTTAATCTGAAGTTATAGAATAGCTAATTCCCAAACATTGCGATCGCAATGTAGTCATCAAGCATATATAAACTAAAAACTACTCCTGATGATTCTAGTTTGTGCTTAAAGAGCAGTTTTCGAGTTCAGTATTTTCATGGAATATTATGTATTTTTTCTCTAAACCTCTATTGATTACATTCTGTTTCGTTTTTTCCTATTCGCATTCCTCCAATGAGAGTTTCTATAAAAACACATCTCTTAAGTTCGCTAGCAGCAGTAGTAGTGCTGCCTACTTTGGGTGCGGCAACTGCAACTTTTAAAATAGTGTCAGCATCAGTTTTGTCAGCTTTAGGTGCCAAAACACCCATATAATCAAAAGTAATTGTACTAATTGCTGTGGTACTTAATGCTGTGGTGTAATTGACAGTGTTAGCTGCTTTTTTATTAGCATTTTCATTTGTAGTTTGCGAAGGGTTATAAGCTGTGAGATTGCTATATATCAAAACTTGTCCTTGTTGAAATCTCATATCCTCTCCCAGTGTCTTCCACAAAGGGCTTGTTAGTGGAGGAGGTGGATTAGTAATATCTGGATTCGGATAGATACTCACTTTTGGGACACCGTTATCCACTGCAAAACTCACGCTATAAATACGTTTAATCTTCTTAGCTTGTTTCTGTGCATCCTGCAATGCTCCTAAAACTGCATCATTGGCTTTGTTGACACGTTGTCGATTGACAAAAGCAAGCCACCCTGGACTAACTATTGCTGCTAAAATAGCAACTATAAGCACTACCACCACAAGTTCTAATAAAGAAAAACCACCATTATGATGCGTATACTTAGATGTTGATCTTGATTTATTTATTAGACATCGTTGTTGTAATATTCGCATTACACCTTTTTGATAATTTTCTCTGAAGATCACAGAAATTACTATGTTATGCATACACCCGTTCATTTTTTTAATTAAATAAGTTACTAACAAAAATTATTTAGTAAATAAGAAACCACGTCCCTGTACGCGAATGTTTCCTCCAGGAAAGTAAGCAGAAGCTTTAGGATCGTATACAGTATCATTTTTGTTTGTGAGGCGAACCAAAGCATTTCCTCTGATATAGACTTGTGCCAGCACTTCATCAGAATTGACACAAGCAAAAAAACCACTGTTAACTACTCCTACAAGCTTAGCGCCGGGTGGACAAGGTGTTGTTGTTGGATCGGGATCGGGACCAGTGGTGCTAATGTTATCAACTAAAGTATCTACCTGTTTAGTGTATTCTGTAGCAGGTGATGCACATGGTGTTAATGGTGAAGGTGATGTACCTAATGAAGTTTTCCATTGGCTCATCTTTTCCTTTAACTTTGAACCATTTACTGTTAGATCTAGTGGAGGTGGACTAAATCCCGGATCGCAAGCTTCACCTTTGGTATTACTATACTCTGCGTTAACTCTACCTCTAATTTGAAATCTCCCAATTCTAGCTGATGATGACCAAGGAGCAGTAGAAGTTGGATTTGTTATGAAATAATATCCTACTAATGAATATGCAAAGCCATCATCTTTTTGAGTGTCACTATTAGAATTAACTCCTACACTTTCAGGTATGTACTCCCGTTTCCAAAAAACTAGTATTGGCTTACAATTACTACTTCCACTAACAACTTTACAACTAGAAGCACCTTTAACAGGTGGAATCTGGTCTTGAATACCAGACAAACTAACATCAGTATTACTGTTTCTAGTTACTCCATCATCATCATAGATATAAACAGCTTGCTGTAGGTCACGAGAGATATATTCCAGGGCGGCTTGAATTTCTTGCTCAGTCGTTGCCTTTGCTTGTTCTCTGCGATCGCTATCTAAAACGTTAATCATAAATGCCAACAAAGGCGTTATAACTAACGCTGCCAAAATCATAGCTACCAACAACTCAATTAGAGTAAAGCCACTATTTTTTTCGAGAAATCTAGAGGATTTTCTTTGAATGCTTGGGAGGTATTGTAATATAGTTTTCATGCGTTTTTTCCCGTTATAATGCCAGTAATTTATAAAGACAATTAATTGATACAACCACCTGGGAAACGCGTGCAAAGGTCATTGTATTTAGGCACAATATCGTTAATATCTGTTGTCATTTCCACTAAAGGTAGTGTGCGCTTACCGGCACCTCCAGTGAAGCTTTTTTGTGTCACTTTTTCGCCATTACCGGTAGCATTGTTTCTAGAGAGAGTCGTGCTGAGCTTAAAAGCGTCAGATCTGTAAACACGCACCCCTAAAACATATCCTGTGGTGGTAGTACTAGCATTCTGTGAGCGAAAAGCCTGCACAATCATATCTATGGGACTAGTAGCCTCACATGCGTCAGTACCATCAAAATCTACGCAGAATAAAGATGTTCCTGTTGGAACTGTGCAGTAACTATTTGCCGTACAAGTTAAGCTTCCCGTAGCTGTAGGGGCACCATACTGATATATAGGTGTACTTGTACTACCTGTTGTAACTGGACTTACAATTTTTTGAGTCCTCACTCCATCAATATATGATTTAGCTGCTTGGGTCGCTAATTCTACCCGTCGAGATTGAAGACGGGTCGCCACTGACAGAGTAATTACTGGAGCGATCGCTGCTAGCAAAATACTAACTACAAGCAGTGCTACCAAAGATTCAATTATGGTAAAACCTTTTTGGGGTTTGTATAAGTATGATGCTACTATCTTGCTTCGTCGATTAGCCTGCTGTTTTTTAGAGCTTGTCGCTTGTTTCTCTGTCATCATGGCAATTTACCCAATATTTCAACCTAGTTTTAAACAGTTTGGTTTAGTTTGACAGACAATTCCTTAAGAAGAGACTCTTTATGGATCTGCTGGTATGGGTTTACACTCTTGTGGACGATACTCAGAAGAAACTGCATTGGAGTATGTAGCACCACTTTCTCCTTTTTTGTCACTTGCTTGTCCAGCACAGAGTAATGCTTTCACCCAAGGGTCATCCTGACCGACTTCTCTAAAGAACTCATTTGGACGATTCGATGGCGGTGCTGTAAATCTTTGAGCAAACAAGTCTGGTTGTTCTGACAGAAGCCCAACATCAAAGCCCCACTGTCTTGTTGGTGCCCAGTAAAAAGGCGAAAGACCATCATTGTTTCTACCAGAGTAAGTATCTAACGAGTAGTCAAATTTGCTAGTGTTGGTTGCAGCGTTAGCACTATTAGCTCCTCTATTAGCTTTAAAAAGAGGCGCAACTGGTGCTGTGGCGTAGGAACTTCGTTTTAACTGAATGAAACTGCCAGTGATTTTGGCTATCCTACCATTCCAATTTTCTAAGAATCGTACAAAGTTTTGCAAACCAGCTGAATCTTCAACTGCTCTACCAGGGCTATTACCGACTACAAAAGTTGCATTAAAGCTAGTATCTAGATTTGCCGCTTTTAACCATCTATCCCTAAACTCATCTTGAAGTTGATTTGTGTTATCCGTTCTGATGTTATTTCCAGGATTATTTTTTGCATCATGTATCTGCAAAACTGGCACTAAGATTGGTTGACCATCTCCAGCAGAGGGAGGAATATAGAACAGGGATTGATCGCTTCTGTAAGTTGCACTACTAATATCGCTGGGATCAGTATTAGAACTTGTTGCTCTGAACCAAAGAGCATTGTTTTCTTGTAGTCCATAATGAGAGGTTACTGTAGGTGAGCTGTTATAGGTACATCCATTCTTCAGATAATCACTGGCATTACTGTACTGACCAGTATAAACGGGGCAACCAACTCCTATTGGCTGATAAATTTTATTAGAACCACTAGAGGTGAAAACCAGTGTATTGTTATTATCACGTGCAAAAGCAATCCGCCGGGGATAACGTCGATCTGCTGGTTCTAGAGCAGGTTGAGAACCTGTATCACCAGACCCAAGTCGTTCTCTAATTGTTTTACTGGGAAGAGGAGGAGTACCAGATTTGGCAAATTTACCACTGTTATTAATCCAATGTAGTTCGTTGTTAGTCAGTATATTATCAGCACCCGAGGCATTAGAACCTTTGGCAGCAAGTATAGCTTGTCCGAGTTGATAAGCCTTAATATCTCTTTCTGTGAGTGAGATCGTTGTAGTTCCACCTGTAGCGAGTGGAATTGTATAGTTTTGAGCTGTGCTACTTAATATCCCATCTCCATCAATGTCAAAGCCCATCGCCCATTGTTTATCTGGTGTACTACCATCACATTCAGAAACTAATGCCTGACGGCAAATTTCCATAACGTATAAGGGATGACTATCAACCCTTCGCTGAACTGGTGTTACACCATTTAATGTGTAAGATCCTAAACTGGTGATAGGAATATTATTCGCACCCCACCACTGTGTTGTCGTAGCAAAACCGTTTTCCAGAAAACCGTTTTTTAGACGACTTGTTCTAGAAACGTCAGTAGCGATATCTACTGGAACACCTGTATTGTTGTTATGGTCGTAATCACCTTCATTACGAAAACCGTCTATAAATCCCGCATTTGATGCTGTTCCCGACAGCAACGTCATTGCATCAGCGATAATTGTTGCTGGTCGCCAATAGTCACCACCACTACTAGGACAGCCAGTTCTTCCAGCACGACATGCAAAGTTATCGTCACGAGTTTGGCGATCGTAAAAGTCAGTATTTGACTCTTTTTCTATAAATTCTTCAATTTCTGTGTTGGTGGTTGTATTCGGACGGTGCAAATTAAAATTACCTTTGATATACGCAGGTAAATTACTTACCAAAATTAGACCTTTTTCTTTAGCATTGTAAGCATTTTGATTAACGCTAGGGTTTCTTGCCAAAGTCGAACCGTTGATAAGGCGGATACCATTAGGGCGACGGGTGGGATCGAGCTTAAAGTCTGTAGGGCTAAGTAACGCACTATTAGCAGTTGTATCGCTCCGATCTAGTAACCCATCGTCACGAGTTGCGTAAATAATGCCACTGTAGGGTAATAAATACTCGCTAGTACCGTTAATTCCTCGGCTAGCTAAATTACCTATGTTAATCTCAGTGACCCTAATTTCCAGAGGTTGACGCTCTTCAATGTCTAGATCATATTGATCAGATGCGGATGATTGAGAAACTTGTTTAATTTCTCGAGCATCAAGGAAAGATGCTTCTTTGATGTCTCCATGATTAGGCTTGTCAGTCAATGGGGACGGGGAAGGAGTGGCACCACCGAGAATATTGATAGCACAAAGCGCTGTATCAATTGCTGAGTAATCAGCATATTGCAAACCACTGCTGGGGACTACACTGTTGTTGCCAATTTTTTGTAAAGCTGTTTGTAAGGCTGGATTAACTGGTCGTCCATTGGCGAATACTAACTTTGCTTGTTGTTGAAGACGAACCTTATTAAGAGCAAAGAATGTTGTTCTCCCACCTGTAGGGTAATCGTAAACAACACCATTGTTTGATCTACCCTTGGCGGTATCAATACCATATCCACCATCAACGTTGACTTTGTTTTTAGCAGTGGTTGTGTTGGTAGGATCGTAGTAGCTGCTGACACAAGCAATTGGTTCTTGGTCAATACCAGAGTCTATTTTGTAGTGATAAACTGCCGTGGCTCTCATCAGCAGGTCACCTTTGCGAGTTTCTGTAGCTTTTGGGCTACTCATTGGCATTGTGTCAGGCCAAACAGGAATATCATTACTATTTGCAGGAGTGGGATCTGATGGATCTGGTAAAAAAGAATTAGCACCGCGAGGATAAAATGGACCTGTCAAGAGATTGGCAGTATTACCTGTACCATCAACGTAGATTCCTGCACCTGTCACGATCCTCACCCCACCCACGTTATCCAACGGGTTTATAGGGTTTTCTGCTGCTTTCTGTTCCCAAAAACCATTCCGTTCAGATACACCTAAATCTGTAACGGATTGTATTTGTGTGTTGCGCCATCTCTGTTTAGCTTGTGTGCCAGTTGGTCGAGTCCAGTTTACATTGTTGATAAACTGAGGTTCAGTTGATCCTACATATGTGCCGTTAGGTGGTTCATTGGGTGCCCATTTTGCTGGTAAATTATTACCTACAAATATGCGATCGCCCAAATTGCTTTGAACGCCTTCTTTCTTTTGTAATTCGGGATATGTTGCCTCTAACTGAGTGGTAGTGACAGAGATATTTACAGCATTGGTGAACTGGTTACTAGAATTTAATGGTTTTCTCCAAGCTTCAGGAGGATCTATGTTTGATGTAAAACCAGTAAATCCTGAGTTTGCCCCTACGCCAGTGGGGTTTGATACTTCTACAAAGGGAACTCGTCTTGCCCGTTGTTGGAGATAAGTTTGTATTTCCTCTGTAAGGATACTGCTGGCATATAGGACATCGTCAGCATTTTTGACTCGCGCTGTCACGTTACTTTTTACTTCTGCTGGGTAGGCGTTAACGTTATTAACAGCCTGTTTGAAGGTTTGACCATTTGTGACTGTTGTGGATGTGCAGGTTGTACATAGACCGAGTGCAGAAGTTAGCATTGCTGCAATGCGTTGATTGAATGCTGCATCGTTAAATCCAACCGCAGCACCACCAGCAGAATTGGTAGATCTGTTTGTGTTGCTAATTTGAGCGGTGGTAACGGCTTTCTTAAAACCTCGATATAAATCAACGGTCACTTGAAGTTGATCTGTAGTATGACCAAGGTTACCAGTTCCTACATTACCGCCAACAGTGACTAGTCCGTTTTCTTGATTGTAAAAACAGGAATGTTTGCTGCTAACTTGTCGAAGTCTAACAATAGGGTCTGGCGTTGCATCTGGGTTTCCACCTACCAATAAGTTACCATTTGTATGAATTCTGCCATTTAATAGCAAGTCAACACCAGGTGTGATTTCTAGGTCGTTCTCAAACCAAACTGCATTATTTGCTAGAGGAATACGACTGCGGTCTTGCTGAAATTCTAATGCAACAAAACCTCTGTTACCTTTGTAAGGTTCGCTATTAGCTTTAGTAGCTTCATTTGGATCTGAACTTGATGCAGTTGCAGGCAAGTTATTATATTCTGCCTGTGTAATTGGCACATTAACAGTGTAGACAAAAAAGCTTTTGCCCAAGTTACCTGATTGCAGCTTATACCAGCTAGAATTACCCACTAAGCTAGCAAAACCAGTGGCATTTCCGCATTGTTCATTAGTTTCAGGTGGAGTTCTAACTTCTAAAGCATTTCTTTTACGGTTAAATTTCCCTGTAGTAGTATCTCGAGTAGGATTGCGGAAGTAAATTGCATAGAGAGTATAACTATCTTTTTTACCGTTATTATCTGTATCAACTGCAAATTTCCAAGCACTTTTCAGTGTTTCATCATTTTCTAATGCTGTTGTGTTTGTTGGAGCTACAATGGAGTTATGATTATCAATATCAACACCTAACTTTAGGCGTTTTTCATCCCCAAGTATATAT
This sequence comes from Scytonema hofmannii PCC 7110, assembly GCF_000346485.2. Classification (NCBI taxonomy): domain Bacteria; kingdom Bacillati; phylum Cyanobacteriota; class Cyanophyceae; order Nostocales; family Scytonemataceae; genus Scytonema; species Scytonema hofmannii. The sequence continues at coordinate 7,694,720 of NZ_KQ976354.1, read as the reverse complement.
TTTTCTTTTTTTAAAGCATCATACAAGGCACTATCAGATGGTGTTGCACGTGGTAATGTTGGATCTTCAAATAAAGCATCTATTTTTGCTCTAGCGCGGTCAATTGCTGGAGCAGCAGCATTGAGAACAGCCTCATTCACCCGAACATTGCTAGCATTTTTGGATCTTTCAAAAGACCGAAATAAAATTGCCGTTGTCAGCAGCACAACAACCAGAGCTACCATTGCGACTGTTGGCAACACAAAACCAGCATTCACCCAATCAGACTGTTTTCTGGTAACTAAAAAAGCTCGCAGCAGCCACAAACTTTGCTCTTTAATTGTCAATGGAGAGGAACTGCAAAGCTTTTGGTAGAAATTTCTCGTAGCCTTGACTAACTTGCTATTTCGCTTCATAGCCACTTCCCTGTTAAGAGATTTAATGCTGGTTTCTTTAAAATGTTTACTATTGTTGAACTGTGCCTAACAAACATATGCAGGCAAAAATCAAGTTCTTGACACCACTTTTTAACCATGCATAACTATGATGCAAGGTTGATAGCAGTACCAAACGATTTTCTTCAAGAATGGTATTTTTTCAGCTTTTTAGATAAAGACTAATGTTATTAGAATTACCTAATTTATAGCCGAAAAAGAATAATAACACCATAGGTTTACATGAACTTTGCAAAGATGTGTTTCAAAGCAAAGAACTTTGTGAAGATAATGTTAGATAGTAAGCTTATGTTACCCACCTGGTAACAAAACATATCAGTTTATCGAAAAATGAAGATTAAGATATTAAAAACCTCCCCGACGAGGGGAGGCAGTGGAAGATACATTAGAGGTTGAATGGGAAAAATCAGTTCCCTTAATATTTGTTGAGGTCAATTCCAGCTTCTTTCGCCATTGCTTCCAATCCTTTCTTATCAAGGGTTTTGATGGCTGTGGTAGATAAACGCATTTTCACCCAACGATTTCCTCCTTCCCACCAAATCCGCTTAGATTGCAGGTTGACTTGCTGAAGGCGTTTGGTACGACGATGAGAGTGGGAAATTGCGAAGGCATTGTTTGCCTTCTTACCAGTTAATTCGCAGCGACGAGACATATCAAAGTTCTCCGATTTTTTTGGACACAATCTCTTATTGTATAGAATTGCTCGCTAAGTGGGTGGCAGTTTGTCCTGATTTTTGAGATAATACGTCACCTAATTGTAAAAATATGAAGCTGAGCCTCACACTAGGTGTTCCCAGGCTCAGCCTAGGAACTAGAAATCATGACCTTCGCACTGGAGGTTACAGCAATTTTCATTTTTATGAACCACAATCCTGGGTAGGGGCGCAATGCCTTGCGCCCCTACAGTGGGATCTATGGGGTTAGGTTTCTACTTTGTTGCTTCTTGAGTCAGCTTGGTGAGCACTTCATTAGAACGCTCAACAAAAGATTTCATTCCTTCAGCATCAAAACCCTTTTGAGACATGAGTGCCAAATCGTATATATGTTGGCAAATCATTTTCACAAGCTGTCCGGTAGGCGACTCACCATCCCCTTGAATAATACTGCTTTGGCTGAGACTTGCCAAATTTTGAATCAGTGGGTGAGATGTGTTTACCAGCAAAATATGGTCTTCAGGAAACTCTGCTTGTTGCTGCTGCATCAGAGCATTCATTTCCCGCAAGCGGCGCAAAATTTCTGGCAAAAGCACCATAGCTGGTGGTGTTCCTTGGGGATCGTCTGCTTTTAAAGCTTCCGTGCGGATGTTCACCTTAGGTTTGTTGAGAGCTTTCTCAAAGAGATCTTTGACGGTTTCACTCCGAGTTTTATTTGTCTTTGGATCGACAATCTCCTTATCTTGGTCTTTATCCAGCAAGGTGTTGTCTAAGTCAGAATCTACCCGTGTAAATTTGACCTCATTATATTCCCGCTCTAAGAAGTTGATAAAGTGGGTGTCGATGAAAGAGTCCATAAACAGGACTTCCAAACCTTGGTTTTTATGCAGTTCTATGTAAGTCGCCTGCGACACTCCATCGGTAGCATAGAAGACACGATTCTCGTGACGTTCTTTGTTACGCTCCAGATACTCTTTCAGAGTAGTGTAGGGTGACTGAGAAGTTGGGGCTGAAGACTCAGAACTGGGAGTGACATCTTGCCATACATCACCTTCTTGAGATTGCACCTCAACTTCAACTGTTGGGTTAGCTGCTGGTGCTGATTGCGGGCTGCTACTTGGTTGATAGGTACTGCGGAAAACAATGATGTCTTCCACCTGTTTCTTAAATTTCTCGTCATTCAGAACGCCAAATTTAACGAAAGTACCCAAGTCTTTCCAAACACTGACGTACTGTTCGCGATTATCGCGGTAAAGTTCTTTAAGACGATCGCCCACTTTCTTAGCAATATAATCGCCAATTTTCCGCACGGTGCGATCGGTTTGCAAAGCACTCCGCGACACGTTCAAGGGAATATCAGTACTGTCAATCACACCCCGCATTGGCAGCAGGAACTGTGGAATAATTTCTTCACAGTGGTCGCTGACAAAAACTTGATTGCAGAACAGCTTAATCTGCCCTTTCGTTACATCAACATCCGGCTTCATCCTGGGGAAGTATAAAATACCGTTGATAATGAAAGGATAATCTGTGTTCAGATGCACCCAGAGCAACGGTTCTTCTTGGAAAGGATACAGATAGCGGTAAAACTCTAAATAATCTTCTTGACTCAAACTACTGGGAGACTCCCGCCACACAGCTCTTTGCTTGTTGATTGCCTCACCATCAAGTTTGATGGGAACTGGCATAAAGTCGCAATAAGTTTTAACAAGCTGTTTAATGCGAGAGGGTTCTAAGTACTCCACTTCTTCCTCTTGCAAGGTAAGAGTTATGGTTGTACCAAGAGTTGTACGGGATGAATCTTCCAAAGTAAACTGTGGAGAACCGTCACAACTCCAGTGAACTGCCTGCGCTCCTTCTTGATAAGACAGAGTATCGATTTCGACCTTCTGCGCCACCATAAAGGAGGAGTAGAAACCAAGACCAAAGTGACCGATAATTGGTTGGTCTGATTTGCCTTCATACTTCTTAATGAATTCCTCCGCACTGGAGAAGGCAACTTGGTTGATGTACTTCTTAACTTCCTCCGCCGTCATCCCGATACCGTTATCGGTGATGGATAGGGTTTTTTTGTCCTTATCGATGGCGATTTGAATCTCCGGTTCGCCAATTTCCCCCGAATACTCCCCAGCACGGGATACCATCTTCAGTTTTTGGATAGCATCTACAGCATTGGAAACCAACTCCCGTAAGAAGATTTCATGATCCGAGTAGAGGGACTTCTTGATTATTGGGAAAATATTCTCAGTATGAATACTTATGGTACCTTGTTCTAGCATAGTCATGCCTTCTATCAAAGTTACTGATTAGGATTTTAAGGCTAGATTAGCAGTGCTTACACTTACTTGTGCTTACGGGATATCTTCCTATATAAGATGCGGATTACCCTACATAGCCACATTTAGTAAGCAAGAATTATATTAGCAAGATTTTTTGTAAAACCGATCAAAGCCCAAACAGGAAAGAATATTTTGCTTATTTCTGAATTTATGAGAGAAAACTTCTCAAACCGTGGATACTTTTTTATGTAGGTAGGCAAAAATAAACGAAGGAATGTTAAAAAATGTTAAAAGACTAATTTTTATCCTTACTTTCTCTGCCTTGTCTTGACAATCAATATTAATGCCGACTTACTTATTTATTCATAAAATTATTCACAAGCCAAACTTTTAATCTACCTAATCTACCAATCCATAGACTATCCGCAATCATATGTAACTTTCTAGCTGCGCTTGCCCTTCTTATCTGACTCATTGTTAACCATTCACTGTGATTTTTCATGGCTTTATAGTGAATGCATTGAGTGCATGAAATATCATCTCTTTCTTCCTTCTTCCCTAAAAGCATTTGTCGAGCATAATTAATTTTTTCATTATTTAAACTTGTCTCTAAAGAAGATTCAAAAGCATTTCCAAAATCAGACCAATGATTAAAGCAACAACCTAACACTCTACCATCCCAATTTAGTTGAGGTTCATTCCACAACTGAGAACAAATTCCTTTTTGCATATAGTTAATTTTATATTTTTCTTGGTATTCGCTGCGACTAGCAACACCTAAGCCTGTAATCTTAGCAATCTTTTCTTTGTCTTTGATCGGTGAAAATGATTCATCCCAAGAAAGTTTTAACCAAAGTTCCATATTTAGTTCTTTAGCTAATTGTTTTGCAATTGGTATTTCATGCTCATTGTGGCCAAAAATTACAAATTGCCATCTTATTAATGGAAACTTGGAATTATATACTTTTTTGTAATGATTTATCTTTTTTAAATTATCAATTACGCGCTCAAAATTTCCCCGACGACGATAAATTTCATATGTCTCTTGACTAGCTCCATCTATAGAACAAGACATCTTTCTAAATTTATACTTCACCAGCCCTTCTAAAACTTCTTCACTAACAGTATTTAAGTTGACGCCATTGCTAGCAGACAAAGAAACATTTTTCTGATAACTGTATTCTAAAATTTTTAATATATCTGCATTTAAAAAGATTTCCCCCCAATTGGATAATTCTATATGTGATAACCAAGGATTTTCATCTACTAATCTTTTAAAATCTTCAAATTTCAGGAAACCCCCTCTAAGCGTTTTTTTGATTTCTCCTTGTGCTGTTGGGCAAGAAGGGCAGTTTAACTGGCAAACTGTAGCTGCGTCCAAGCGAATTTTTTTCGGTTTTATGAAAAAAGTCATATTAACTCCGAACAATACATAGTGTATATTTTTACTTTTCATACTGAAATAAACTATCCGATCAAAACACACAGGCTATTAATGTGTCAAGGAGGATTTTGTCAAATTAAATCACCTAAAAGAGGTTTGTAAATTACGTATAAATACTTAATTTTTCGAGTAATTACTTAATACTACATTTTGTAAACATCTATGATAAATGACCCCAATCTATGAGTTGAAGTTTCACTAAAAGAGATACCTTTAATGCCTAAGCAATGTATTGAGCGATCGCACTCTGCAAGCACGAATATCATCAACCTGAAGACTGGGAAGAGCCTTGAAATGAAAGCCCAGCCGCCAGTCATTCAACTACACCCTGCACGGTAATGGGCGTACCTGCTACACAAGATTGCCCAAAACGAATCTGACGATTAACCCCATAACCGCCCATAACAAAGTTTTTGACGCCACTTATAGTATAATCAAATCCACAAAAGTAAGATTTCCATGCTAGTACTGAAAACCAAACTAGAAGGAACAAGCGGGCAAAACATTATCTGAGACGAGATACTGTGTATTGCCCGCTTTGTTTGTAATAGCTACCTTCGATACTAGATGGACAACCGTGGACTTGGTAAGTACAACTTAACAAGTACTGCAAACCAGTTTGAGTAGTACAAAAAATCCCATGATTGAAAAAACAGCACAAGTGATAGAAGGCGGCATATTGCCAGAGGGAGATTATGTTTCACCAGGATTTTCCATTATTCAACCAGATTCATGTTTTCCCAATATGATTTTGGGAAATACATATGATTCTTTTTGGCTTTACTTGCGCCGGAATATTGCTCATAACTGGTACGTTGATAAGCGACAGCAGGGGGTAGGATTTGTTAGCAGAGATGAAGCTCATATTCTTTACAATACAGCCTTAAAATTTAAGGGGAAAAAAGCTTTAGAAATAGGTTGTTGGATGGGTTGGTCGGCTTGTCATTTAGCTCTAGGAGGTGTGGAGTTAGATATAATCGATCCCATGCTATCCCAACAATTATTTCATGAAAGCGTTACAGAATCACTAAAGTGGGCAGACGTGAAGGAATCTGTAAATCTCATACCAGGACATAGCCCTCAAAAAGTAGAAGAGTTAGCAAATAAATTGCAACGGAAATGGTCATTGATATTTATAGACGGTCATCACGAAGCACCAGCGCCACTCAATGATGCAATAATTTGCGAACAAGTTGCAGAAGAAGATGCTTTAATTTTATTTCACGATTTAGCCTCTCCCGATGTAGGTCAAGGGTTGAACTACTTGAAAGAGAAAGGGTGGAACACAATGGTGTATCAAACTATGCAAATCATGGGAGTTGCATGGCGGGGAAATGTTGAACCTGTCATACATCAGCCAGACACTAAAATTAACTGGAAATTACCTCCACATTTACAACATTATTCTGTTAGCGGTTCAATTCCAAATGTAGCGGGAGATAAATTTGAAAAAATTCTCAAAGCCGTTCTACCATCTACTTTCTGGAAAGAAGCAAAGTTATTGTCTCTGTACAGTCAGGCACAACAAATATATTATTATCTTTCCTGGTTGCCACAAATATTACGACAGGCGATGGCAAGAAACATAAGCAGTGACCAGTAATCAGTGACCAGTGAGCAGTGACCAGTGACCAGTCATACTGATTCTGTAGCTGTATTGAAAACTGGGTGAGAGTGGAAAGTATGCAACTTTTCACTCTCGATTTATTCACATATCTGGCTTTTTAGAACTGTTAGAGTAGCAACTAAGCTGTTAGGAAACATAGTCAATCTCTTGTTTTTTCCCATCATCACAGTTGTGCTCTCGACGTACCTGTTAGCAGTAGCGATCGCGATCGCATTTTTCACTTAAACGCGTCCAAAATTTTGGCTAATTCCTCAACGCGAAAATGAGATAATGCATCCGCCAGTTCAATGAAACGCTGATAGTGGGATTCAGCATAATCATCTGGCGTTAGCCCCAAAACTTCACAGAATTTAAAGTAATCACCCCGCCACTGAAAGTTCTCAATCCCGGTAGAAAACTTTTCAGCGACTTCCTGTGCTTCGGGGGACGGTGCATCATTAGGCATTTGCTCGGTCATGATTCGTGTTCCTTATCTCGAAGTTAGAATTTGTTCAGCCGTCACCAACAATTCGGTAAACATTTGAGAGAGAATCTGCTGTGTTCCGGAAAAACTGGTTGACTCATAACGATCCATTGCTGTTAGTAAATGTAGCACTGCTGTCTGAATACTGCGCGATTTGTCAACATGGATCGGTAAGCTAAAATAATGTAGACAGTTATGCTTGAAATCCAATGAAAATAGATATTGATATACCTGATGAAGTGCGTGTTTATGTAGAAGCACAAATCATGACAGGTGCATATAACAGCATTGGCGAATATTTTCTGGATTTGGTGCAACAAGACCAAAAACGCAAGACACAAGCGAAGTTAGAAGTACTTTTGCTGGAAGGCATTGATTCTCAAGGTCAGGAAGTTACACCAGAATATTGGCAAAATTTGCGTTCTACAGTTTTCTAAGCAAAAGAGATAATGAACAGAGTTCTTGATGAGAGAGATATTTCATTCATAACTGAGAGATTTTTCTTCAAAATCAACTATTTAAAATTCTCATCAATTCTGTGAGAAATAATGTCTTCAAAATCAGATAGAATCTGGCGAATAACTTCCTAGAGTATTCAGACAATCGTTTCCAGGTACTGAGAACTCATGAACAGAAACTCACTAGCGTGAAATGACTGTACCAACACTCACAGAAAAAACTCTCACTATCTCAAAACATGACTCGATTTCTTCATGACCAATTTGCCAAAGATTACCTCGAAAAACTGCTTCAACCCTATGGAGAAGTCAAATCTTCAAAAAAAGTCTCCTCAGAAGTTAGAGAAATCGATCTTTTGTTTGCACCAACACCGACAACAGCCCAATTAGAAACTTTAGGATTGTTAGGTAGAATCGCCGCCATCCCAGCGATTTTAGAACCGTTTCGCAATGCAGCACCTGTGGAAGACATTTGTGATTGTTTGCTCAAACTTTTACAAATTAGAGGAGAATTGCGACGCGAAGCGAAGAGAAACAACACCTCGACTCGACAAGACTCAGCCCTGCCCAAACTTTGGATACTAACACCGACAGCTTCACGCAAGTTACTCTTAGGATTTGGCGCAACTCAAGCCGAAGATTGGACTAGTGGAGTGTACTTCACCCCTGACACTTATCGAATGGCAATCATTGCGATTCATCAACTCCCACCTACCCCAGAAACACTGTGGTTAAGAATGTTGGGAAGAGGGAGAGTGCAAAGCCGCGCCATTGATGAACTAGAGGCATTGCCCATCACCCATCCGTTTCGTCAAGCAACGTTAGAATTGTTATACACTCTGAGGCAGAATTTAGCTTCCCAAACCATTGCAGAACCAGAAGATCGGGAGTTGATTATGAGATTAGCACCACTTTACCAGCAAGAGCGCGAACTTGCCAAACAGGAAGGACAGCTTGAAGGACGACTTGAAGGACGACTTGAAGGACGACTTGAGGGACAGATTGAAGAAAGAAGACAGGTTGTCGAAAACTTGTTAAGAGTTCGTTTTGGTTCTCTGGATGCGGAACTTTCGACAATGATTGAATCAATATTAACTTTATCACCAGAAGAATTTATGCCATTACTCGTGCAGTTATCACGCCCGGAGTTAATTGCTCGCTTTGGCAATAATCAGTGACCAGTGACCAGTGACCAGTGACCAGTGATTCAGTGACCAGTGACCAGTGACCAGTGACCAGTGACCAGTGACCAGTTCTACTGGTTCTGTCGTTGTATTTAAAACCGGGTGAGAGTGGAAAGCGTGCAACTTGTCGTTCGCGATTTCTCTTCTAACCCGGTTTTTTAGAACTGTTTGAGCAGCAACTAAGCTGTTAGTAAACAGAGCCAATATTTTGTTCTTGCTCATTTTGATAGTTATGTACTTGTCCTTGAGATGTTTTCTACAGTTTTCTCAGCAACAGAGATAATGAACAGATTTCTCGCTCGGAGAAATATCTCATTCATAATTGTGAGATTTTTCTTCAAAATCAACTATTTAAAATTCTCATCAATTCTCTGAGAAATAGTGTCTACAAAATTAGAGAGAATCTGGCGAATAACTTCTTAGAGTATTCAGACAGTCGTTTCCAGGTCAGGACAACGGCTAATTGTAACCTGCTACTAACAATCTGAACTCATGAACAGAAACTCACTAGCGTGAAATGACTGTACCAACACTCACAGAAAAAACTCTCACTATCTCAAAACATGACTCGATTTCTTCATGACCAATTTGCCAAAGATTATCTTGAAAAACTGCTTCAACCCTATGGAGAAGTCAAATCTTCAAAAAAAGTCTCCTCAGAAATCAGAGAAATCGATCTTCTCTTTGCACCAACACCGACAACAGCCCAATTAGAAACTTTAGGATTGTTAGGTAGAATCGCCGCCATCCCAGCGATTTTAGAACCGTTTCGCAATGCGGCACCTGTGGAAGACATTTGTGATTGTTTGCTCAAACTTTTACAAATCAGGGGAGAATTGCGACGCGAAGCGAAGAGAAACAACACCTCGGCTCGACAAGACTCAGCCCTGCCCAAACTTTGGATACTAACACCGACAGCTTCACGCAAGTTACTCTTAGGATTTGGCGCAACTCAAGCCGAAGATTGGACTAGTGGAGTGTACTTCACCCCTGATACTTATCGAATGGCAATCGTTGCGATTCATCAACTCCCACCTACCCCAGAAACACTATGGTTAAGAATGTTGGGAAGAGGGAGAGTGCAAAGCCGCGCCATTGATGAACTAGAGGCATTGCCCATCACCCATCCGTTTCGTCAAGCAACGTTAGAATTGTTATACACTCTGAGGCAGAATTTAGCTTCCCAAACCATTTCAGAACCAGAAGACCGGGAGTTGATTATGAGATTAGCACCACTTTACCAGCAAGAGCGTGAACTTGCCAAACAGGAAGGACAAAGGCAAGTTGTAGAAAACTTGTTAAAAGTTCGTTTTGGTTCTCTTGATACGGAGCTTTCCACAATTATTGAATCAATATTAACTTTACCACCAGAAGAATTTACGCCATTACTCATGCAATTATCACGCCCAGAGTTAATTGCTCGCTTTGGCAATAATCAGTGACCAGTGACCAGTAACCAGTGACCAGTAACCAGTGACCAGTAACCAGTGACCAGCGATCGGTTCTACTGGTTCTGTCGTTGTATTTAAAACCGGGTGAGAGTGGAAAGCGTGCAACTTGTCGCTCTCAAGTTCTCTTCTAACCCGGTTTTTTAGAACTGTTTGAGCAGCAACTAAGCTGTTAGTAAACACAGCCAATATTTTGTTCTTGCTCATTTTGATAGTTGTGCGCTTTTCCTGGAGACGTTTTCTACAGTTTTCTCAGCTAAAGAGATAATGAACAGGTTTCTTGATGAGAGAAATATCTCATTCATAATTGCGAGATTTTTCTTCAAAATCAACTATTTAAAATTCTCATCAATTCTGTGAGAAATAATGTCTTCAAAATCAGATAGAATCTGGCGAATAACTTCCTAGAGTATTCAGACAATCGTTTCCAGGTACTGAGAACTCATGAACAGAAACTCACTAGCGTGAAATGACTGTACCAACACTCACAGAAAAAACTCTCACTATCTCAAAACATGACTCGATTTCTTCATGACCAATTTGCCAAAGATTACCTTGAAAAACTGCTTCAACCCTATGGAGAAGTCAAATCTTCAAAAAAAGTCTCCTCAGAAATCAGAGAAATCGATCTTCTCTTTGCACCAACACCGACAACAGCCCAATTAGAAACTTTAGGATTGTTAGGTAGAATCGCCGCCATCCCAGCGATTTTAGAACCGTTTCGCAATGCGGCACCTGTGGAAGACATTTGTGATTGTTTGCTCAAACTTTTACAAATCAGGGGAGAATTGCGACGCGAAGCGAAGAGAAACAACACCTCGGCTCGACAAAACTCAGCCCTGCCCAAACTTTGGATACTGACACCGACAGCTTCACGCAAGTTACTCTTAGGATTTGGCGCAACTCAAGCCGAAGATTGGACTAGTGGAGTGTACTTCACCCCTGACACTTATCGAATGGCAATCATTGCGATTCATCAACTCCCACCTACCCCAGAAACACTGTGGTTAAGAATGTTGGGAAGAGGGAGAGTGCAAAGCCGCGCCATTGATGAACTAGAGGCATTGCCCATCACCCATCCGTTTCGTCAAGCAACGTTAGAATTGTTATACACTCTGAGGCAGAATTTAGCTTCCCAAACCATTTCAGAACCAGAAGACCGGGAGTTGATTATGAGATTAGCACCACTTTACCAGCAAGAGCGTGAACTTGCCAAACAGGAAGGACAGATTGAAGGACGACTTGAAGGACGACTTGAAGGACAGATTGAAGGACGACTTGAAGGACGACTTGAAGGACAGATTGAAGAAAGAAGACAGGTTGTAGAAAACTTGTTAAGAGTTCGTTTTGGTTCTCTGGATGCGGAACTTTCGACAATTATTGAATCAATATTAACTTTATCACCAGAAGAATTTATGCCATTACTCTTGCAGTTATCACGCCCAGAGTTAATTGCTCGCTTTGGCAATAATCAGTGACCAGTGACCAGTAACCAGTGACCAGTAACCAGTGACCAGTAACCAGTGACCAGCGATCGGTTCTACTGGTTCTGTCGTTGTATTTAAAACCGGGTGAGAGTGGAAAGCGTGCAACTTGTTGCTCGCGATTTCTCTTCTAACCCAGTTTTTTAGAACTGTTTGAGCAGCAACTAAGCTGTTAGTAAACAGAGCCAATATTTTGTTCTTTCTCATTTTGATAGTTATGTACTTGTCCTTGAGATGTTTTCTACAGTTTTCTCAGCAAAAGAGATAATGAACAGATTTCTCGCTCGGAGAAATATCTCATTCATAATTGTGAGATTTTTCTTCAAAATCAACTATTTAAAATTCTCATCAATTCTGTGAGAAATAGTGTCTACAAAATTAGAGAGAATCTGGCGAATAACTTCCTAGAGTATTCAGACAATCGTTTCCAGGTACTGAGAACTCATGAACAGAAACTCACTAGCGTGAAATGACTGTACCAACACTCACAGAAAAAACTCTCACTATCTCAAAACATGACTCGATTTCTTCATGACCAATTTGCCAAAGATTACCTTGAAAAACTGCTTCAACCCTATGGAGAAGTCAAATCTTCAAAAAAAGTCTCCTCAGAAATCAGAGAAATCGATCTTCTCTTTGCACCAACACCGACAACAGCCCAATTAGAAACTTTAGGATTGTTAGGTAGAATCGCCGCCATCCCAGCGATTTTAGAACCGTTTCGCAATGCGGCACCTGTGGAAGACATTTGTGATTGTTTGCTCAAACTTTTACAAATCAGGGGAGAATTGCGACGCGAAGCGAAGAGAAACAACACCTCGGCTCGACAAAACTCAGCCCTGCCCAAACTTTGGATACTGACACCGACAGCTTCACGCAAGTTACTCTTAGGATTTGGCGCAACTCAAGCCGAAGATTGGACTAGTGGAGTGTACTTCACCCCTGACACTTATCGAATGGCAATCATTGCGATTCATCAACTCCCACCTACCCCAGAAACACTGTGGTTAAGAATGTTGGGAAGAGGGAGAGTGCAAAGCCGCGCCATTGATGAACTAGAGGCATTGCCCATCACCCATCCGTTTCGTCAAGCAACGTTAGAATTGTTATACACTCTGAGGCAGAATTTAGCTTCCCAAACCATTTCAGAACCAGAAGACCGGGAGTTGATTATGAGATTAGCACCACTTTACCAGCAAGAGCGTGAACTTGCCAAACAGGAAGGACAGATTGAAGGACGACTTGAAGGACGACTTGAAGGACAGATTGAAGGACGACTTGAAGGACGACTTGAAGGACAGATTGAAGAAAGAAGACAGGTTGTAGAAAACTTGTTAAGAGTTCGTTTTGGTTCTCTGGATGCGGAACTTTCGACAATTATTGAATCAATATTAACTTTATCACCAGAAGAATTTATGCCATTACTCGTGCAGTTATCACGCCCGGAGTTAATTGCTCGCTTTGGCAATAATCAGTGACCAGTGACCAGTAACCAGTGACCAGCGATCGGTTCTACTGGTTCTGTCGTTGTATTTAAAACCGGGTGAGAGTGGAAAGCGTGCAACTTGTTGCTCGCGATTTCTCTTCTAACCCGGTTTTTTAGAACTGTTTGAGCAGCAACTAAGCTGTTAGTAAACAGAGCCAATATTTTGTTCTTTCTCATTTTGATAGTTATGTACTTGTCCTTGAGATGTTTTCTACAGTTTTCTCAGCAAAAGAGATAATGAACAGATTTCTCGCTCGGAGAAATATCTCATTCATAATTGTGAGATTTTTCTTCAAAATCAACTATTTAAAATTCTCATCAATTCTCTGAGAAATAGTGTCTACAAAATTAGAGAGAATCTGGCGAATAACTTCTTAGAGTATTCAGACAGTCGTTTCCAGGTCAGGACAACGGCTAATTGTAACCTGCTACTAACAATCTGAACTCATGAACAGAAACTCACTAGCGTGAAATGACTGTACCAACACTCACAGAAAAAACTCTCACTATCTCAAAACATGACTCGATTTCTTCATGACCAATTTGCCAAAGATTACCTTGAAAAACTGCTTCAACCCTATGGAGAAGTCAAATCTTCAAAAAAAGTCTCCTCAGAAATCAGAGAAATCGATCTTCTCTTTGCACCAACACCGACAACAGCCCAATTAGAAACTTTAGGATTGTTAGGTAGAATCGCCGCCATCCCAGCGATTTTAGAACCGTTTCGCAATGCCGCACCTGTGGAAGACATTTGTGATTGTTTGCTCAAACTTTTACAAATTAGGGGAGAATTGCGACGCGAAGCGAAGAGAAACAACACCTCGACTCGACAAAACTCAGCCCTTCCCAAACTTTGGATACTGACACCGACAGCTTCACGCAAGTTACTCTTAGGATTTGGCGCAACTCAAGCCGAAGATTGGACTAGTGGAGTGTACTTCACCCCTGACACTTATCGAATGGCAATCATTGCGATTCATCAACTCCCACCTACCCCAGAAACACTGTGGTTAAGAATGTTGGGAAGAGGGAGAGTGCAAAGCCGCGCCATTGATGAACTAGAGGCATTGCCCATCACCCATCCGTTTCGTCAAGCAACGTTAGAATTGTTATACACTCTGAGGCAGAATTTAGCTTCCCAAACCATTTCAGAACCAGAAGACCGGGAGTTGATTATGAGATTAGCACCACTTTACCAGCAAGAGCGTGAACTTGCCAAACAGGAAGGACAGATTGAAGGACGACTTGAAGGACGACTTGAAGGACAGATTGAAGGACGACTTGAAGGACGACTTGAAGGACAGATTGAAGAAAGAAGACAGGTTGTAGAAAACTTGTTAAGAGTTCGTTTTGGTTCTCTGGATGCGGAACTTTCGACAATGATTGAATCAATATTAACTTTATCACCAGAAGAATTTATGCCATTACTTTTGCAGTTATCACGCCCGGAGTTAATTGCTCGCTTTGGCAATAATCAGTGACCAGTGACCAGTAACCAGTGATTCAGTGACCAGTGACCAGTGATTCAGTGACCAGTAACCAGTGACCAGCGATCAGTTCTACTGGTTCTGTCGTTGTATTTAAAACCGGGTGAGAGTGGAAAGCGTGCAACTTGTCGCTCTCAAGTTCTCTTCTAACCCGGTTTTTTAGAATTGTTTGAGCAGCAACTAAGCTGTTAGTAAACACAGCCAATATTCTGTTCTTGCTCATTTTGATAGTTGTGCGCTTTTCCTGGAGACGTTTTCTACAGTTTTCTCAGCTAAAGAGATAATGAACAGGTTTCTTGATGAGAGAAATATCTCATTCATAATTGCGAGATTTTTCTTCAAAATCAACTATTTAAAATTCTCATCAATTCTGTGAGAAATAATGTCTTCAAAATCAGATAGAATCTGGCGAATAACTTCCTAGAGTATTCAGACAATCGTTTCCAGGTACTGAGAACTCATGAACAGAAACTCACTAGCGTGAAATGACTGTACTAACACTCACAGAAAAAACTCTCACTATCTCAAAACATGACTCGATTTCTTCATGACCAATTTGCCAAAGATTATCTTGAAAAACTGCTTCAACCCTATGGAGAAGTCCAATCTTCAAAAAAAGTCTCCTCAGAAATCAGAGAAATCGATCTTTTGTTTGCACCAACACCGACAACAGCCCAATTAGAAACTTTAGGATTGTTAGGTAGAATCGCCGCCATCCCAGCGATTTTAGAACCGTTTCGCAATGCGGCACCTGTGGAAGACATTTGTGATTGTTTGCTCAAACTTTTACAAATTAGGGGAGAATTGCGACGCGAAGCGAAGAGAAACAACACCTCGGCTCGACAAGACTCAGCCCTGCCCAAACTTTGGATACTAACACCGACAGCTTCACGCAAGTTACTCTTAGGATTTGGCGCAACTCAAGCCGAAGATTGGACTAGTGGAGTGTACTTCACCCCTGATACTTATCGAATGGCAATCATTGCGATTCATCAACTCCCACCTACCCCAGAAACACTGTGGTTAAGAATGTTGGGAAGAGGGAGAGTGCAAAGCCGCGCCATTGATGAACTAGAGGCATTGCCTATCACCCATCCGTTTCGTCAAGCAACGTTAGAATTGTTATACACTCTGAGGCAGAATTTAGCTTCCCAAACCATTTCAGAACCAGAAGACCGGGAGTTGATTATGAGACTAGCACCACTTTACCAGCAAGAGCGCGAACTTGCCAAACAGGAAGGACAGCTTGAAGGACAGATTGAAGAAAGAAGACAGGTTGTAGAAAACTTGTTAAGAGTTCGTTTTGGTTCTCTGGATGCGGAACTTTCGACAATTATTGAATCAATATTAACTTTATCACCAGAAGAATTTATGCCATTACTCTTGCAGTTATCACGCCCAGAGTTAATTGCTCGCTTTGGCAATAATCAGTGACCAGTGACCAGTGACCAGTAACCAGTGACCAGTTCTACTGGTTCTGTCGTTGTATTTAAAACCGGGTGAGAGTGGAAAGCGTGCAACGTGTCGCTCGCGATTTCTTCTCATACCCGGTTTTTTAGAACTGTTTGAGCAGCAACTAAGCTGTTAGTAAACAGAGCCAATATTTTGTTCTTGCTCATCTTGATAGTTGTGTACTTGTCCTTGAGATGTTTTCTACAGTTTTCTCAGCAACAGAGATAATGAACAAATTTCTCGCTCAAAGAAATATCTCATTCATAATTGCGAGATTTTTCTTCAAAATCAACTATTTAAAATTCTCATCAATTCTGTGAGAAATAGTGTCTACAAAATTAGATAGAATCTGGCGAATAACTTCCTAGAGTATTCAGACAATCGTTTCCAGGTACTGAGAACTTATGAACAGAAACTCCCTAGCGTGAAATGACTGTACCAACACTCACAGAAAAAATTCTCACTATCTCAAAATATGACTCGATTTCTTCATGACCAATTTGCCAAAGATTACCTTGAAAAACTGCTTCAACCCTATGGAGAAGTCAAATCTTCAAAAAAAGTCTCCTCAGAAATTAGAGAAATCGATCTTCTCTTTGCACCAACACCGACAACAGCACAATTAGAAACTTTAGGATTGTTAGGTAGAATCGCCGCCATCCCAGCGATTTTAGAACCGTTTCGCAATGCAGCACCTGTGGAAGACATTTGTGATTGTTTGCTCAAACTTTTACAAATTAGAGGAGAATTGCGACGCGAAGCGAAGAGAAACAACACCTCGACTCGACAAAACTCAGCCCTTCCCAAACTTTGGATACTAACACCGACAGCTTCACGCAAGTTACTCTCAGGATTTGGCGCAACTCAAGCCGAAGATTGGACTAGTGGAGTGTACTTCACCCCTGACACTTATCGAATGGCAATCATTGCGATTCATCAACTCCCACCTACCCCAGAAACACTGTGGTTAAGAATGTTGGGAAGAGGGAGAGTGCAAAGCCGCGCCATTGATGAACTAGAGGCATTGCCCATCACCCATCCGTTTCGTCAAGCAACGTTAGAATTGTTATACACTCTGAGGCAGAATTTAGCTTCCCAAACCATTTCAGAACCAGAAGATCGGGAGTTGATTATGAGATTAGCACCACTTTACCAGCAAGAGCGTGAACTTGCCAAACAGGAAGGACAGCTTGAAGGACGACTTGAAGGACGAATTGAGGGACAGATTGAAGAAAGAAGACAGGTTGTAGAAAACTTGTTAAGAGTTCGTTTTGGTTCTCTGGATGCGGAACTTTCCACAATGATTGAATCAATATTAACTTTATCACCAGAAGAATTTATGCCATTACTCGTGCAGTTATCACGCCCGGAGTTAATTGCTCGCTTTGGCAATAATCAGTGACCAGTAACCAGTGACCAGTGACCAGTAAGCAGTTATCAGTCCTACTGATTTTGTAGCTTTATTTAAAACCGGGTGAGAGTACAAAGCGTGCAACTTGTCGCTCTCGATTTCTCCTCATACCCGGTTTTTTAGAACTGTTTAAGCAGCAACTAAGCCTCGCGTGACGCTTCAATCAACAAAGTCTTACCCTGTGTCGCTGGTACCTTCACCACCATTTTCTTACTAAACATTAGCTCGTTATCCCCAACATCAATAACCACCGTATCACCGGGAACAAACGTATTCTCCAACAACTTAGTCGCCAATGGGTTTTCTACTTCCCGTTGAATTGCTCGTTTAATCGGTCTTGCACCGTAAACTGGATCGTATCCCACTTCCACCAAGCGATCGCAAGCTGCAGCAGATATTTCCAAGGAAATTTTCTGCTCGTTGAGGAGACTTTCCACGCGTTTGAGTTGAATGCGAACAATTTTCCGCATTTCACTGCGATTGAGAGTGTGGAACAAAATAATATCATCAACCCGGTTGAGAAACTCCGGGCGGAAGTGAGAACGCAAAGCATCCATCACCCGGTTCCGCATTTTCTCATAATTCGCGTCATCCCCAGATATATCCAGTATATGTTCGCTACCGATATTACTGGTCATCACAATTACAGCGTTGCGAAAATCAACCGTCCTTCCCTGAGAGTCAGTAATTCTCCCATCATCCAACACTTGCAACAAAATATTAAACACATCGGGGTGAGCTTTTTCCACTTCATCCAGCAGCACCACTGAATAAGGACGGCGACGCACTGCTTCCGAAAGCTGACCCCCTTCCTCATAACCCACATACCCTGGAGGCGCACCCACCAATCGGGACACCGAGTGTTTCTCCATATACTCAGACATATCCAAACGCACCAAAGCGTCAGCCGAATCAAAGAGAAACTTTGCCAATGCACGAGCCAGTTCCGTTTTCCCCACACCTGTCGGCCCCATAAACAAGAAGGAACCGATAGGACGGCTGGGGTCTTTCATCCCCGCACGGGCGCGACGAATAGCCGCCGCCACAGCCGATACAGCTTCCTGCTGCCCAACAACCCGTTCGTGCAGGTGATTTTCCAATTGCAACAACTTTTTCCGTTCCGATTCCAACAGACTATTAACCGGAATCCCCGTCCATTTAGCAACAATTTCCGCAATGTCAGATTCTGTTACCTGTTCTCGCAGTAAAGTCGCTCCCGTACTTTGAATTTCTAAGAGTTGCGTTTCTTTAGTTTCGCGATCGCGCTGCACTCCTTCCAACTTACCATACTTCAACTGTGCCGCTTTATTCAAATCATACGCACGTTCTGCTTGTTCAATTTGCACTCGTAGCTTTTCTTCTTCTTGCTTCAAAGCGCTAATGGCTTCCAACAGTTGCTTTTCACCCTGCCATTGATTGTTTAAATTTTGCTGTTTTTCCGTCAAATTGGTAATTTCTTGCTCAATTCGCTCAAAACGCTCTTTCGTTTGAACTGTCGCCTTTTCTTCCCCAGCCAGAGACAATTTCTCCATCTCCAACTGCATCAACCGTCGGTCAATGATTTCCAATTCTGTTGGCTTGGAAGTAATCTCCATTTTCAACTGTGCTGCTGCTTCATCCACCAAATCAATCGCCTTGTCTGGTAAAAATCGGTCAGAAATATACCTTGCTGACAGTGTTGCTGCAGCTACCAGTGCTGAGTCAGAAATTTTCACATTATGATGAACTTCATAACGCTCTTTCAATCCCCGCAGAATGGAAATAGTATCCTCCACACTCGGCTGATCCACAAAAACTTGTTGAAAGCGCCGTTCCAAAGCCGCATCTTTTTCAATAAATTTCCGGTACTCATCTAAAGTTGTCGCCCCAATACAGCGCAGTTCTCCCCGTGCGAGCATTGGTTTGAGTAAATTCCCTGCATCCATAGACCCCTGTTGATTGGAACCCGTACCCACAACAGTGTGCAGTTCATCAATAAACAGAACAATTTGCCCGTTGGATTCTGTGACTTCTCGAAGCACCGATTTCAAACGGTCTTCAAATTCACCTCGATACTTCGCCCCAGCTATCAAACTTCCAATATCCAGAGCCATCAACTGACGGTTTTTCAAAGATTCCGGAACATCACCATTCACAATCCTCTGCGCCAACGCTTCTGCGATCGCAGTCTTACCTACCCCAGGTTCCCCAATCAATACCGGATTATTCTTGCTCCGGCGCGACAAAACTTGTACGACACGACGAATCTCGTCATCACGTCCAATAACCGGGTCTAACTTACCAGCCTTTGCCTGTTCTGTCAAGTCTCTGCCAAACTTTTGTAAAGCTTCATAACGAGACTCCGGATTTTGGTCAGTCACCTTTTGACTGCCGCGCACCGATCTAATCGTAGCCTCTAGCTTAACAGCATCTACATTAAAACTCTTCAGCACCCGCCGCCCAATGCGATCGTCCTCGGTAAAAGCCAAGAGTAAGTGTTCAATCGATATAAAGCCATCCTTCATCCTCGCCCTAGCTTCCTCAGCCTTATCCAACATCAGGTCTAAACTACGACCCAAGTAAAGCTGGTCATTTTTCCCCACTTTTGCCTGACGCTGGGTAAAAGCTTCGAGTTGTTGTTGCAAGCGCGAAGGATCAATTTCACACCGACTAAAAATACGTGTTGCTAGCCCCGTTGGTTCTTCCAATAGAGCAAGCACTAGGTGTTCAACATCAAGTTGTTGTTGTTGATAGGCGCGGACAATATCTTGCGATTTGACAATTGCTTCCCAAGCTTTATCAGTAAATTTATTCGGATCTGTAGGCTGCATCTTTACGATTTTGGATTTTAGATTTTAGATTTTAGATTGGGGTTTTTAAACTAAGTATAGAGGTTAGGGGCTAGGGGTTAGGGAAAAGGGATTTCTCCCATCTCGTTCCTGGGCTGCTAGCTTGAAAAAGGGAGTGGGGAGTAGGGAGTAGGGAGTGGGGAAAAAGGGATGTTCATGATTGGTGGCGAAAATTTTTTTCGTCAGGACTGCCTTAATATTTTATACTTTACTGGAGGCAGAGCCTCGCGGTAGGTATTCCCACGCCGAGCCTGGGAACGAGACTGGGTAGTGAGCATGAAAGAATAAAGTTGAGTTGTATGTTGCATCCATCTTTTTATGGTGCAACTCTAGATTAATATACAAGCATTATTAGAGTATTTTTTCTTGTATCTATGGACTGGTTAGTGGTTAGCTTTAGCTCTCCCTACGCTGTAGGGGCGCAAGGCGTTGCGCCCCTACCAACCACTCATTACGGACAGGCGAGACGCCTGTCCTACACAACTAACAACTAACAACTAACCACTAACCACTAAAACACAATCACCGTTCTGAGAGTTCCTTGCCAAATAGTACTGTTGGAAGTACTGTTATCAGCATTGGTGACTACCGACAATATAGGGGTAATACTGAGATTATCGTTTAGTTCTAAATTATAAAATGTTTCAAAGTTAACTTGATTTGCATTTCCCAATTTGTTGGTGACGAAAGGTTGACCAACAGCGAAACCCGCCGTCGTTCCTGGAATGAAGAGGTTACGAAGACCAAATCCCACTGCCCAACTGAAGGAATGTAAATCTAAGTCCTGGTTGATAGCGGTGTTAAATCCCTGATAATTCCCAAATCCCAGGCGCGTAAATATCCCTATATAACGGTTCAGCGCATACTCGGCATTAACACCAAAGGCATTAATGTCAGTGTTATTAATTGCAGCATTAGTATATTGTAGTCTGAATGCAAAGCGATCGCGGGCAACGTATTCCACTTCCACGCTCGTTTGGTATCTATCCCCAAAAAAACCACCATCCGTGCTTGAGTTGGGATTATTTGCATCAGCAGCAACATAGAGAGAACGTAAAGTAAAAGGTCCGCTACCTGGGTTCCATGCAACAACAGCTCCTGCGCCACCATTTCGGTCGATTTGGTTTTGGACAATGAGAGGGTTATTCAGAAAAAAACTAGAACTAAAATCAACAGCTTCGTTGTTAGCATAAGTGTTACGGTCAATAAAATCCCGTGGCGAGATTTTTGTCCCAACAGTCACTGCTAAATCGGAAACTGGACGAAACGTGTAATACAAGCGCCTGAGACTGAGACTGGTATCAGATCCTATGTAATCCAACCCACCTCCATTGGCAATAAAACCACGTGTTCCTAGCAAGTTGACGTTTTTCTCTTGCGCCTGTCCAATCGTATCAAGCCCGTTATTACTTGCTTCCAACTGAGTCAGGAGTAAATCTTGACCGTTAAAACTTGTTAAGAAATTTAACCGTTCGCGAGCAATTATGCTAGTTCCAGAATTGCTCCCCTCAGTGTAGGCAAAAATCACCTGTCCTTGGAGTTTGGTGGTGGTAGAAAATTCATTCGCCTCAAGTTGAGTCACTCGATCTTCAGTAGACGCAATTCTTTGCTGCAATTGATCCAAGGCAGAACGATAATCTTTTTGCAATCGCCTTAAGGTCACCAAATCCTCTTGAATATAGCGATCGCCAATAGCATTGGCAACTAAGCTATCCACTTTATCCAAAGTAGCCGCCAAAGCAGCCGCAAATTCATAACGAGACAGAGGGCGGTTACCGCGAAACTTACCATCAGAATACCCAGAGAGAATGCCGTAGCGTTCCATGAGCGATCGCAAAGCCTGATAAGCCCAGTCAGTCGGTTGAACATCAGACAATTCCGAAACCGAAGTTGGTGGAGCAAACTCTTGAGTCACAGTGTCAGATAATGCTGAATCATCCGTAAAATCTTCAGATAATTCATCCGTTACATCTGTTTCCTCATCCGTCGCCACATCCATCGCCGTTGAAAAAGCAGCCTCTTGGCGCTGTAGAGAAGGCAAAGAACTCGCTGTTGAAGGAAAGCACAGGTGGCTAAAAATAATACAACCAATAGAACTTCCCGCCAACAATTTTTGAGAACGAATTCTCCGCCACTTGCATTGCTTAACGCTCAACTCCATCACACTTATGTTTTTAATTTAAGATTACTAGGCAGTCACTTGCTGTGCAGTTTCTTGTTTAGCAGCAGACCCTTGAGTACCCAGTTGAATCAGTTCTACCTTATATCCATCTGGATCTTCCACAAATGCGATAACCGTAGAACCATGCTTCATTGGACCTGGTTCCCGCACCACTTTAGCACCATGTTTTCTAATTTCCTCACAAGTTGCGTAGATATCATCAACTCCAAGAGCGATGTGACCGTATGCACTACCCAAATCGTACTTGTCTACGCCCCAGTTGTAAGTCAATTCCAAAACTGTATGGTCACTTTCGTCACCATAGCCAACAAAAGCCAGAGTAAACTCTCCCCCTGGATAATCCTTTCGCCGCAATAGTTTCATTCCCAGAACTTCACAGTAAAACTTTAGAGATTCTTCAAGATTGCCTACCCGTAGCATTGTATGCAGCAGTCGCATAATTTTTCCCCTTTGATGCTTCCGCATTTATTGTAAGTGGTTAGTTGTTAGTTGTTAGTGGTCACTGGTCACTGGTCACTGGTCACTGGTCACTGACCAACCCTCCGCGATAACCCGTAATCAAACGGCGACCATCCTTGAAAATATGAACTTCTATTTGGTCGCTAGCCCAAGTGATTTGGTCTTGAAAAGCTGGGTTCAGCACATGAATTCGTTGATTGCTAGAAGAAACAGGGGAAAGTGGTGAATTGATTGCTAGTGACTCAACGTAAGCACCATCAATCAGAATATCTAACTGTTCCAATAAATCTTGAGCACCAGCTGGTCCGGAGGGCGATCGCAATTGTTCTAAAGTAAAACCAGAAAAAGACATAACATTCAGCCCAGCTGCTTTCACTTTACGAGCAAGAGAAGCCAGTGCAGGAGCTTGCCAAAAAGGTTCCCCTCCAGAAAATGTCACCCCTTGATTGCGGGGCTTGCTGAGAATTTTTTCAGCTAAGCTATCAACCGATACCAGTTGATTAATTTCAAACGACCAAGATTCAAGATTAAAACAACCCGGACACTCCCGCGAACAACCCTGCACCCAAATAACAGCACGACATCCGGGACCATTAACCTCTGATTCATCTACGTAGCCCATAATGTTGAGATATCCAGCCGGAATCTCAATCAAAGAAAGATAAGGATTTGTTTTCTGTTGAGTCATTTGGATTTTGGATTTTGGATTTTGGATTTTGGATTGAGCAGAGTAACCATTAACCTGGTCACTGGTCACTGGTCACTGGTCACTGGTCACTGGTCACTGGTCACTGGTCACTGGTCACTGGTCACTGGTCACTGGAAATCTTCGTTAATGTACGAGCAGATCGCCCTTTAAACCTTTATGCTAATGGTCAGAGAGTCACTGGACTGTTAGCCGTTAGTCATTGACCAATGACAAATGACCAATGACAAATGACAAATGACAAAGGATCGAGAACAAATGTTTGAGACTGCCATTGATGCTATATTTGCTCGCGAAATTCTTGATTCTCGCGGTAGACCGACAGTTGAAGCACAAGTGTTTTTGGTAAACGGTGCTACAGGATTGGCGCAGGTTCCCAGTGGTGCCTCTACTGGCACTTTTGAAGCACACGAATTGCGGGATAACGACAAAAGCCGTTATGGGGGTAAAGGTGTCCTCAAGGCGGTGCAAAATGTCAATGAGGTGCTAGCTCCCAAGTTAGTAGAAATGAACGTCCTTAACCAGGAACTTATTGACCGCACCATGCTTGACCTGGATGGTTCCCCTAACAAATCCCATCTTGGTGCTAATGCGATTTTAGCGGTTTCTCTGGCAGTAGCTAAAGCGGGTGCTGAATCTTCGGGAATGCCCCTCTACCGCTATTTAGGTGGTCCGTTAGCAAATCTGTTACCCGTACCGTTAATGAACGTGATTAACGGTGGTGCTCATGCAGCTAACAACGTGGATTTTCAAGAGTTTATGATTGTTCCCGTTGGAGCACCTTCTTTCCGAGAAGCGCTGCGTTGGGGTGCAGAAGTGTTTGCGACTCTTAGCAAAGTGTTAGATGAAAAAGGTTTGCTCACTGGTGTGGGCGATGAAGGTGGTTTTGCCCCCAACCTGGAGTCAAACCAAGTGGCTTTGGAATTGCTTGTTGCAGCTATTGAGAAAGCTGGCTACAAACCAGGAGAACAAGTGGCGTTAGCACTGGATGTTGCTGCTAGTGAGTTTTACAAAAACGGGCAGTACGTCTATGATGGCAAACCTCACTCTGGTGCTGAGTTTATTGATTACCTCGGCAAACTTGTTGACCAATATCCGATTGTGTCCATTGAAGATGGGTTGCACGAGGAAGATTGGCAAAATTGGCAGTTACTGACTCAAAAGTTAGGTTCTCGCGTGCAGTTGGTGGGAGATGATTTGTTTGTCACCAACACCAAGCGCTTGCAAAAAGGCATTGAACTCAAAGCAAGTAATGCCATTTTGATTAAACTCAATCAAATTGGTTCGCTTACAGAAACTTTGGAAACAATTGACTTGGCAACCCGCAATGGTTTCCGGTCAGTGATTAGCCATCGTTCTGGAGAAACCGAAGACACAACCATCGCTGATTTAGCAGTTGCAACCCGTGCCGGTCAAATTAAAACAGGTTCTCTGTGTCGTAGCGAACGAGTTGCAAAATACAACCGCTTGCTGCGAATTGAAGATGAACTTAGCGATCGCGCCGTCTATGCTGGTGCTGTTGGATTAGGTCCGAAAGGATTTTAGATTTTAGATTTTGGATTTTGGATTGTAGCTTAATTACCAATCTAAAATCCAAAATCTAAAATCCAAAATTCAAGGATAAAACCCTAACTTCGGTAACCCTAGTGTCTCATCCCAGTCCATCATGATATTAAGACACTGAATGGCTTGACCCGCTTGCCCTTTGATTAAGTTATCAATAACTGACATGACAATAGCGCGACCCGTTCGTGGGTCAGCTTCTATACCAATATAACAAAGATTACTACCGTAAGCCCACTTAGTTTGGGGATAAATGCCCGGATCGCAAATTTTTACCCACGGGGAGTTACGGTAGAAAGCTCTATAAATTGTAATTAAATCATCTCGCACCAAACCGGGATCGCGGAGTGTAGCATAAACTGTTGCTAAGATGCCCCGTACCATGGGAATTAAGTGTGGTGTAAATTGAATCGTGACCT
Source organism: Scytonema hofmannii PCC 7110 (assembly GCF_000346485.2). Classification (NCBI taxonomy): domain Bacteria; kingdom Bacillati; phylum Cyanobacteriota; class Cyanophyceae; order Nostocales; family Scytonemataceae; genus Scytonema; species Scytonema hofmannii. The sequence goes on along the minus strand of NZ_KQ976354.1, from coordinate 7,669,253 downwards.
CATGTCCTGCTAAATCGCTGCAAATTTGCTCGATTTCTGGGGTGTGATGGTGACGGGAAACACTATAGGCGGCTAGAGAGTTGTCTGCTTCTGCCAACAACATATTGATTTTTGCTTGACGACCGCCACCAGATGTACCTGACTTGGCGTCAATAATAGCGGTTTCTGGGACGATTAACCCTTGCTTGAGGAGTGGAGAAAGTGCGAGTAAACTGGCTGTGGGATAGCAACCGGGACAACCAACTAGCTGTGCTTCAGTCAGGCGATCGCGATAAAGTTCTGGTAAGCCGTATACAGCAACAGCAGCCGTTGAACGATCTGTTCGCTCCTTACTATACCAAGCTGTGTAAGTTGGTAAATGACTAAATCGATAATCTGCACTTAAATCGAGAACCTTACACCCTTTCTCTAAAAGTTGCGGTGCAATTTCGCAAGCCTGACCGTTTGGTAGACAGAGAAATACTACTTCACATCGCTGAGCAATAACTTCTGGATCGACAGCCTCGATTTTTTGGTTAACAGCGTGAGCCAATTGAGGATAAAGATCTGCAAATGGTTTTCCTATACTGCTCTCATTGCCTAAATAAACTAGTTCGACTTCTGGATGATCCATTAAGAGCCGCACTAACTGCACTCCGCCGTAGTCTGACGCGCCAACAACTCCAACCGGAACGCGCCCAAAATTGCCCATAGAGGTTAAATCCTTATCTGCTCTTAGTTAATTTGCTTTGCCATCCAACTATCAGCTATTAGCTTGGGTTGACTGCCGATAGCTAACTGCTAAAGGGTTACAGCAATTTTCAGGTTAATAGACTATCTGACTGTGGGGTAGACGTCCTCGCCCGCCCTCTCTAATGCACGGGCGAAGACGCCCGTACCACAAGAGCATAGTGTGGTTTATTTATTTGAAAACTGCTGTATGGTTGTCCTCTGCGTGTTGCTGCAATGAAGCACCATCAAGAACCAATTTTAGGGCAGTCTTGAATATGTTAACTAATCTTACTCGCAGGACTTCCGAAGTAATCTAAAAGAGCTACAATCAAAAACAAGCATTTGTTAAAAAAATTTACGTTTGCTAGCTGGGGATCGCCTGTGTCGCAGCATATCACCTCTTCAACTCAAAGTTTCAAATTTGATTCAATTGATACCGCCCTGGCAGATTTAAAAGCAGGTCGCCCAATCGTCGTCGTAGATGACGAGAACAGAGAAAATGAGGGCGACTTGATTTGCGCTGCTCAATTTGCCACCCCGGACATCGTTAATTTTATGGCAGTGGAAGCACGGGGTCTCATTTGTTTGGCAATGATGGGCGATCGCTTAGACGAACTCGACCTACCATTGATGGTGACAAATATTACAGACACCAACCAAACTGCTTTCACCGTCAGTATTGATGCCGGACCGGAGTTGGGTGTTTCCACTGGTATTTCAGCAGAAGACCGTGCTCGTACCATCCAAGTGGCTATCAACCCAGCCACAAAACCCTCTTCTTTGCGCCGTCCCGGTCATATTTTCCCCATTCGCGCAAGAGTTGGAGGCGTGCTCAAACGGGCAGGTCACACGGAAGCAGCCGTTGACTTATCCCGATTAGCTGGATTATATCCCGCAGGGGTTATTTGTGAAATTCAAAACCCCGACGGTTCCATGGCACGGTTAACTGAGTTATTTAACTACGCCACCCACCACCATCTAAAAATCATTAGTATTGCTGATTTAATCAGTTACCGCCTCGAGCACGATCGCTTAATCAAGCGGGAAACCGTCGCCGATTTACCAACCCAATTCGGTCACTTCAAAATTTACGCCTACCGACATACTTTAGACAATACAGAACACGTCGCCATTGTCAAGGGTAATCCTGCGGAATTTGATGACCATCCAGTGATGGTACGGATGCACTCAGAATGTCTCACTGGAGACGCGTTGGGTTCCTTACGCTGTGACTGTCGGATGCAATTGCAAGCAGCCCTGAAAATGCTGGAAAATGCGGGTCAAGGCGTTGTCGTTTACCTGCGACAAGAAGGTCGGGGAATAGGATTGGTTAACAAGTTAAAAGCCTACTCCTTACAGGACATGGGACTCGATACCGTAGAAGCAAATCAAAGGTTGGGATTCGCCGCCGATTTGCGAGACTACGGGATGGGAGCGCAAATGCTTATGGACTTAGGCGTGCATAAGATTCGCTTGATTACTAACAATCCCCGTAAAATTGCCGGGTTAAAAGGCTATGGTTTAGAAGTTGTCGATCGCGTACCTCTGTTAATTGAAGCAACCGACTACAATTCCTACTATCTAACAACAAAAGCGAAAAAGCTGGGTCATATGCTGTTACAAACTTATTTAGTAACAGTAGCTATTCACTGGCAAGACGATCCAAAAGCTGTGACGGAACGTTACGAACGCTTAGAAAAATTGCGGCATCTCGCAAAAAGTTGCGATCTATTGCTACAAGAAGAAGCACGTCCTCTAGCCTTGGCGCTGTTTGACGAACCATCCCTAATAGTACATTTAGGTTTTGACCAAGCCAACATTGCAACCAGCGATTGGTACAAGCAGAAAGGACATCCTTACGCACAAGCAATTTCTCAAATTTTAGACAACTTGGTAAATTTGCCCTACATCCAAAAGCTAGAATTTCTGATTTCTCCTGGTGTTGACCCCATGAGTAATTTGCAAGTGCAATTGGATCGGCAATCATTTCCTATTGGTACATTGCCTTCCTCAATTTGTTGCGAGAATTTGGGAACTCAGAAGATTTACAGTTTTGGTAGGTTGGGTTGAGGAACGAAACCCAACATTTATAATGCATATGCTTAACCCAATGTCTATAGGGATATCCCGCATTTCTCACAAGCTGTGCGATCGCTATTACTACGTGAATTTTGCTTCACCCAACATCTATGGTCATCTGTTGGGTTTCGTTCCTCAACCCTTACTACGTGAATTTTGCTTCACCCAACATCTACAACCATCTGTTGGGTTTCGTTCCTCAACCCTTACTACGTGAATTTTGCTTCTCCTAACATTTATAATCATCTGTTGGGTTTCGTTCCTTAACCCTTACTACGTGAATTTTGCTTCACCTAACATTTATGGCCATCTGTTGGGTTTCGTTCCTCAACCCTTACTACGTGAATTTTGCTTCACTCAACATCTACAACCATCTGTTGGGTTTCGTTCCTCAACCCAACCTACGTGAATTTTGCTTCACCTAACATTTATGGTCATCTGTTGGGTTTCGTTCCTCAACCCTTACTACGTGAATTTTGCTTCACTCAACATCTACAACCATCTGTTGGGTTTCGTTCCTCAACCCTTACTACGTGAATTTTGCTTCACCCAACATCTACAACCATCTGTTGGGTTTCGTTCCTCAACCCTTACTACGTGAATTTTGCTTCACTCAACATCTACAACCATCTGTTGGGTTTCGTTCCTCAACCCTTACTACGTGAATTTTGCTTCACTCAACATCTACAACCATCTGTTGGGTTTCGTTCCTCAACCCTTACTACGTGAATTTTGCTTCACCCAACATCTACAACCATCTGTTGGGTTTCGTTCCTCAACCCTTACTACGTGAATTTTGCTTCACTCAACATCTACAACCATCTGTTGGGTTTCGTTCCTCAACCCTTACTACGTGAATTTTGCTTCACTCAACACATCACATGAAATTTTCTCTACATAAATCTCAAACAACAAAACTTCATCCTAAAAACTAGTTTTTACGTAAGTTCTATTTTCAGTATTCTTCTCAATTGACTTGTACTAAAACGAATTTGATAATTTTAAAATCATTATTAAAATATAACCCTAACAAAAAAAATGCAATATCGTAGAGTCAAAATAGATGGAGGTACATACTTTTTTACTGTAGTCACTCACAACAGACGCAAGTTTTTATGTGAACCAAGTAATATTTCTCTATTAAGAAATGCTTTTCGATACGTGCTACAGCAACATCCTTTTAAAATTGAAGCGATCGCTATATTACCCGAGCACATACACTCTATTTGGACACTACCTGAAGGAGATTGTGACTATTCTACACGCTGGCGTTTAGTCAAAAGTTATTTTAGTCATCGCTGTGCAAGTATTTATCGCGGTGAAATATCCACATCTCGAAAAAAGAAACAGGAGCAGGCGATTTGGCAACGTCGCTTTTGGGAACATCAAATACGAGATGAAAAAGACTTTATTAATCATCTGGAGTACATTCATTATAATCCTGTGAAGCATGGATTAGTGGTAGCACCCAAGGATTGGGAATATTCTAGTTTTCACCGTTACGTTCAGCAGGGAATTTATACCATAAACTGGAGAGCAAACAGCCGTGGAAGTCATGAGTATTTTTAGGCTTAACCGACAAGTATTGGATTTCCGTCACTTTCTTATTTAAGAGGCAAATGAGTGATACAGTCTTGATACTCATCATCTCTTGATGCTTCAGCAATCAAAATTAATTCCTCAATTGTCTCACCAATACTCATCTTTGGATTTAAGATGAAAATTCCTGGTACATGACGACCTCGTGCTTAATGTTCAATTAAATGCACAGGCATAGATGTACGATTATTAGTTACTAAAATAAAGTCATGTTCTTCACACCAAATAAGGATCTCAGGATCGAGAGTACCTTTCGAGGGTGTACCCATGTCACCCACAGCCCAAACGACTAAATTAGTGTCTTGCCGTAATAGTTGAATTTGATAAACTGGGTCTACATTTTCATCCATTAGGTAACAAATCATCTTGCCTTATTTCAGTTGCTTCCTTTGTACTTGTTGATAAATCTAGAACTCCCTCAGCACGAAGTTTTTTGTATACCTCTGGGTTGCGTCCATACTTGGCTATCCGTTCCCGTAACTTAATAATTCCAGGGTGAGGATTCATTTCTTGCGCCTTACGTTGCTGGTGACCCCACTCCAACCAGTCAGCAAAGTATTTACCAACTTCTTCTTTGTTGTG